>DHKB01000039.1:0-50483 GCA_002407045.1 Candidatus Bruticola papionis
GTTTCACGTGAAACATATAGAACTCTTTGCTTTATTGGTAAAATTAGTTTTATAAATATAATATTTACAATATATAGTATATATTATGCACAATTGTACAGCTTCCTTTATTTTTTATACTTGTCGATTGCTCGTATTTTTTCTTAGTGAAACTATTTAATTTCTAAATATAGATAAATTGGTGCTCTGACGAGCTATTTTTTAATAGTTTATAGCTGGGGTAGGGGATAGATCCGATTTATCAGGTTTTATTTGGCACTTTGTCTGGCTTAGGTTACGCATTTTTTTATCTATATTTGTTACTATAAAATAAAAAATCTCCGCCAGTTACTACTGGCGAAGATCTTTACTTAAGCTGAGCTATCTCAGCGTCATTTCTTGTTACCTTTAAGTTAAATCGCCCGTTCTAGGACACTCTTCAAGGACAGCGGCTGAATGGGGAGGCAAAGTGCAATATTTACTAACTTTATAGGCAATGGGGTCGCTGTAAGTATTGATAATAACTTGCCATTGAGCCCAAGGCTTAGCCTGTGGTAGGGTAAATTCTCTGGGGCACATATCATTGTTAAAAAGCAAAAGGAAAGAACTGTCTTTGAGTTTGTTGCATTTTTCGTCTAGATCGTCGAGCCATTCGCCGTCGATATACATACCGAAGGCGCCACAACTTTGTTGATCCCAATCAGAACCGCACATTTCCTGGCCACTTAAGTTGAGCCAGACAACATCTTTGGCGCCGCTTTCAGTTTGACCTCGGAAAAAGGTCGAACGTCTAAAAGCTGGGTGATTCTGGCGAAGTTCGATAACAGTCTTGGTAAAAGCAAAAAGTTGCTGCTGTTTAGCGTTTATGTTCCAGTTATAATAAGAAATTTCGTTGTCTTGACAATAAGCGTTATTATTTCCGTATTGAGTACGGGCAATTTCATCGCCACCCAAGAGCATAGGGACACCTTGACTGAGCAAAATAGTTAAGATGAAATTGCGCATTTGGCGCCAACGCAAGTTCATAATACCTTCATTGGCAGTGGGCCCTTCGTAGCCACAATTCCAATTGTAATTGTCATTGGTGCCGTCTCGATTACCTTCACCATTAGCTTGGTTGCGCTTTTGTTGGTAAGTGACTAAATCGTATAAGGTAAAGCCGTCATGAGCTGTGACAAAATTTATACTGGCTAGAGGACTTCTATTCCAATATAAATCGCTGGAACCGCTCAACTTGGAAGCCATTTTGCCTAAAAGGCCTCCATCGCCTTTCCAAAAACGTCGCACAGTATCGCGCCAGTCGCCGTTCCATTCGCTCCAACCTTTAGGAAATTTTCCTACTTGATAGCCATCAGGGCCGCAATCCCAAGGCTCGGCAATAAGTTTAGTGCGATTTAAAATTGGATCTTGGGCTAAAACTCCCAAAAAACTAGAGTGAGTGCGGTAATTGTTGCCAGAAGCAGTACGAGCTAAAGTTGTAGCCAGGTCAAAACGGAAACCATCGACATGCATTTCCTGTACCCAATAACGTAAACTGTCGGCTACTAATTGTAAAGTACGCGGATTTCTGGTGTCTAAACTGTTACCGCAACCAGTGAAGTTGCAATAATTGTGCTGGCAATTTGGCTCTAGGCGATAATAGGTAGGGTTGTCTAGGCCGCGCATGGAGAGCTGTGGTCCGTCGTTGCCTTGTTCGGCAGTATGATTGTAAACCACATCTAAAATAATTTCGATGCCTGCCTTATGCAAGGCTTTTACCATAGACTTAAATTCGTTTACTGCGTCTGGCGAAGAGCTGTAGCGAGGATCGGGACAGAAAAAACCTAAGCTGTTGTATCCCCAGTAGTTGCTTAGGCCCATGCCATCTAGGCGTCCTTCGCTAGAAGATAGGTGAATGGGCAGCAATTCTACGGCGGTGATGCCTAAATTTTTGAGATAATTTATAGAGTCAGGGTGGGCCAAGCCTGCATAGGTGCCGCGTATCTTTTCAGGAAGTGACGTTTTTAGTTTAGTGAAACCTTTGACATGGACTTCATAAATGATAGTTTCGTTTAGTGGTCTGCGTAGGGGCTGATCACCTTCCCAGTCGAAAGCTCCGTCATCTACAACTACGCCCTTAAGCATATAAGGAGCGCTGTCGCGTACATCGCGGCTGAATAAGTTAGTTTTGCGCAAAGAATTTTTGCTACTTTGCATGTATTTTTCGTAGCCATAGATGACGTCACAATTTACGAGCTGACCGCTAACGGCTTTGGCATAAGGATCTAGAAGAAGTTTGTCAGGATTAAAATACAGGCCATGGTTAGGATCGAAAGAACCATGAGCTCTATAGCCATAGCGAAGCCCAGGCTTGGCTTGAGGCAAAAAACAGTGCCAAACACCTTCAACCTGATTCATATGGATATTCGGTTTGAGTTCATTACCGTCTTTATCGAAGAGGCACAAAACAACCATAGTGGCATTCTCTGAATAAACGGCAAAATTTACACCTTCGCCTGTCCAAGTTGCTCCCAGAGGGTACCTTTCTCCTGGACGAATGTCATAGGGAATACTCATAAGTAATAGATCCTAACGTCTGATTTTTGCAAAAATTTGCTCTAGGTTAAGTAATTGAGACGAAATATCCTGGCATAAAAATCTGAGTGCTGCTCTTTATATGAAAAAGAGCAGCCTATATAGTAGACCGCTCTTTGGCTTTATAAGTGTATCCGTGAAAAGCTCAAGGCTTGAGTCAAAAAGAACGGACGATTATTGATATTAAACATTAAAACGAATATTTAATATATCGCCGTCTTTCACGACGTAGTCCTTACCTTCCACTCGCAGCAAGCCTTTTTCTTTGGCTACATTGAGCGAGCCGCATTCAATAAAAGTCGGGTAATCGATAACTTCGGCTCTAATGAAACCTCTTTGCAAATCGCTGTGAATTTCTCCAGCAGCTTCTGGAGCCTTAGCACCAACTTTAGTAGTCCAGGCGCGGCATTCATCTTCGCCAGCGGTGAAGAAAGTTTGCAAGCCAAGCTTTTTGTAGCAAATGCTAATCAATCTGTCCAGACCGCTTTCGTTTATGCCTAAATCAGCCATAAATTCAACGCGTTCGTCTGCGGAAAGGTCAGCCAATTGAGCTTCGATTTCAGCTGAGATGGCTAAGCAAGGAGTACCTTGTTTATCGCAAAGTTCTTTGAGAGCTTTGTAATAAGGGCCGCCATCTTCTATATCGTTTTCAGAGATATTGGCTACTACAATACGAGGCTTAATGCAAAGCAAGCCCAAGCCGGAGAGAATTTTTTTCTCCTCCTCATCGAATTGCGGAACTGCTGAAATATCGCCGTCGTTTAAAGGCTTTGCCAAAGATTCCAGTAGAGCGCGTTCTTTGGGATCGAGCTTTTTGGCTCGCTCAAGTTTACCTTCCACTACTTTAAGGTCGGCTAAGAGAAGCTCTGTTTCGAAAGAATCGACATCGGCCAAAGGATCGACGCCTTCCAAATAGGGGTGATTGAAGCAGCGCACTACTTCTAGCAACAAGGTAGAGGTGCGAATTTCTGCTACAGCTTGAGAACCTAATCCGGAACTTCCGCCACCAGGCATATCCAAAAAGTCTACTGTAGCTGGAGTAGTCTTCTTTGGTTTAAAAATGTCGGATAGTCTTTGCAACCTTTCGTCTGGTACAGCCGCTCTGGCTAAGGGCTGTTTGCGTCCTGAAACGTCAGATTCGGATAAACAAGTGAGGGATTTGAATAAAGTTGATTTACCGGATTGAGACAGACCGGTAATGCCAATAGATAACGCCATAATGGCCACCCTTTTCTGCTAAGTGCAAATTCTGTCCTGCATTTTTTAGCAATAGCCAAGTTGTATGGCTATGGGAAAGCCACTAGCATTTTCTTAAGCAATGTTTTGCCTTTTTGAAGATATTGAGAAGGTTTTAATTTAACGGTTCCTTAATTTTTGAGGTTCTGTCAAAGAACACATTATTTTTATCGCTTAGATGTTTCCGCAATTAGGAGCAGCGTTGTGTCAGAGAGAAAAACTTACAGGACTATAGCTAAGACTATCGACTCTCAAGCCGATGTCTTTATCATAAATAGCACCTCCGGATATAATACCGGAGCTTTTTTGATCTTTACTGGCTTAGTGGGTGGTATTCCACTCTATTATATGTTTAGTGCCTTGGTATTACGAATAGGTAACCCCGGTTTGTTTCCAGGTCTAATTCTTTCTTTACTTATAGCTGCTGTGGGCATTTTTGCTATTTTCTTTACTCATAAGCAAGTTAAAGTATTTAACAATGGTAAAGGGGGCAGTATCTCTATTAAGGATGGTATATTTGCTCCGGAAATAACTTACACTTATGGAGAAGCTCCAAAAATAAGGCTTAGTGTTTCTGAAGTAAATAGTGGCAAGATAGCTCTGGACAGTTGGGAAATAACTCTCATGGATGGACGCTGCCAATTTTTGCTCGATTTTAGAGTGGGACGCTTGCAAGAAAGTAAGGCCTTGGCGGAATTTTTGGCTAAGTCGATGCGTTGCGATCTACTGGTAGTATTTGATGCGGTTCGCTCTGTCACTATACCTTATACTGATGTCGATTTACCTTACTGCTTGCGTGTCAAGAAATATCCTATATTGGCTTCTCCACATCCTAGGCGTCCGGACAATTGTCCTGTAAAGGTGGAAGATGTCAACTATGGTTTAGGAAGGCGCTATAGCTGGGGGCTTATGGCCTCGGGAGTTCCCACAGAGCTTATCTGTTTGATCTTTGCTGTAATCGCTGTAGGAATTACTCCGTTTTGGAAAGTCAAAAATCATTATGTTTCATTTTTAAGCGAGTCTATGACGACTGGTGATTGGTCATTCTTTATTGGAGCGGCAGTTTTAATTGCTGTGCTGTGCATAGTTGAATTTGGTTACAGAAGTGTTATAGAAATAAATGAACAAAGGATCAACATTCGCAAAGAGCTCTGGGGCTTGGCCTATTACAATAGAAGTTTTATTTTAGACAATTTAGAAGAAATATTGACACGTAAGACTGACAGTCAAAATTGTGTCGTCTTTGCTAGTGACAACTTGGTTGTCTCCATGAGAGTCAGTGAACCTGATATAGCTGACTATTTAGCAGCAGATATACAGTATTTCTTAACTTCTGGCCAGGCTACTGCCGATGTTCCAGCCGCTCCGCAAGTTTAGTCTTTGACATAACTATAAAGATTGACATTATGTCACAATATGTCTGACTTTTGCTTGATTTTTTTTCTGACATGATGTCAAACGTGTATCAGATATTGACTGACAACTAGATAGAGTCATAGTATGGCAAATAGCAAAAGAAGCTCGCTTCCATATTCAGGAAGCGAGCTTCTTTTTATGTGTCAGTCAATAGACTTAGAAGATCTTGTTAAGCAAGCCGTTTCTAAAGAAGGACAAGCTGTACTTGCTAGTAGTGGGAGTTACCAAGCCTACGCCAACGTTCTCTTCAGGAGCAGAATAAGTGATACTGTAGTAGTTGTTGGACATAGATTTAATCTTATATTTATTGCTCTTGGAGGTAACTTCGACGGGAGTAGCTCTGCCAATAGGGCTGGCTTCGTCGTTATCATGCAAGTAGTTCTTATTTAAGTCAATGCTCTTGTAGTTGTATAAGATAGGAGCATTGTCTTTATTGCTCAGCAAGTTAGTCATACCGAAATCGTAATAGAGCTGGCTGAACTCTGTGCCGGTCACATCCTCGATATTGTCAAAACTGACATTAGGAGAAGTGGCAATCTCAGTAATAGTGCTAGTGCCATAGCGGTCAGTAATATATTTCATTAAGAGATAGGCCTGGCCGTATTCTCCTAAAGCGTTATTGAAGGACAATAAGGACACCTTGCCAGGGTTAGCGAGGTAGGCACTGGTGGTCTTGAAAAGGTAAGAGTTGCTAGGAGCTACGGTTTTTTCGTCTGTGTCTTCGTCTTCAGCTCTCATTCTGAAGCCGCAGAGGTCTTCAGCTAATGTAGACTTACCTTCGTTGATAGTTGTGTCTTCGTATTGGCCAGAGAACTCGCCATCTAAGCACACTTTCTGGTTGAAGTCGCACATGTGCTGGAATTCGTGAGCAATAGTGGAGTACAAGTCAGTATCGCTGCAATTGCTGTTCAGATAAAGAATCTCGCCTTCATTGCTGTCCTGGGAGTCTTCCTTAGAGAAGGCATCTTTAGGATCAAAGTATCCGTAAAGAGTCTTCTTCATGCTGCTGCACATCATAATGACGATCTTTTCTTCGCCGTCGCGACCGCCATCTTTGCTCCACTCTTTACCGAAGACGCTGCGAACACGCTCGCCGATAGCTTTGCCTTCGTCGTCGTAGCTGTTAGCTTCGCCAAAAATCTTATCTATAGCTAAAGCTTTTTCTTCGTCAATGCAAGCTTCTTCGGTGTCCGGATCAACTTCGGCGAAAACTAAAACGGATTTGGTTTCGTCGTTAGCAAGTATTTTACGGAAGGTAGCTTTTGTAGTAGTGCCGCTGAAATTGAAGTCAGCGTTAATTACGATATCTTCATCTTTGGCGGTAGTGGTATAAACGGTATTGGGAGTGAAAGACTCTTTCCCTAAGACTTTTACGTCGGTGGCTTTGGCTTGTAAAAGCTCACTAGCTTCTTCAATGAGCTTATGGGTAAGGCCGTGAGGATCGGCGCCTTCTTCAGCCTCAAGCTTGGCTTCAGTAGATTCGGTGGAAGAAGTTTTGCCGGGAAGAGCAGAACTGGTTATGTAGATATCGTCAGTAAATCCCTTTTCGCTTTGGCCATTACTAACTAACAAAGTGGCGCTGTCCGCAGCAGTTACTGTGCCCAACTCATATTTTTTGCTTAGATTATCGGTGGGAGACCAGTTGTCGTCATCAGAACAGCCAGCCATAGTTAAGCACAGCGCCGAACAGGCGATACCTAAAAGTAATTTTTCCGTTACTCGCATTACTAGAGTTGTCTCCTTAATTTGAGGTCTGCGACCATCAGCACAGAAGAAAAACCCGCCTGACCAGAGTTTACCGTTTCAATGGCGCAGCGCTATGTATATACGTTAGAATTATGGAGGAGAAAAACGTGAGACTATAAGCCGGGTTCTGTATTTGCTTATAAAGCAAATGGCAGCCATTTATCTGTGAAACATGTTGCCATGTTCCTCTAGCGATCTTTCGAGAAGGGATCCGACGGGCCGCCGGGCGCTTAAGACGCTCCTTCTGCTGATCTTGCTCCAAGTGGGGTTTACCTGGCCAGCACGTCTCCGCACTGCCGGTGGGCTCTTACCCCGCCGTTGCACCCTTACCTGAGCTCTCTTGTGGAAGCCAGGCGGTCTAACATTTCTGTGGCACTTTCCTGAAGGTTGCCCCTACTGGACGTTATCCAGCACCCTGCCCTAGGGAGCCCGGACTTTCCTCAGGAGTTCTATAAAAACTCCCGCAGCTGCCCGTCTCACGTCAAACTCCAATTCTACAAACTCTGTGCTTGAGTTCCTTCTTTTTGTTTCACTTCCTGCCGCTAGAAGCATAACCTAAAGTGAAGCTCTATGCTTGTGTTTGCTTTATATCCTATTTTTACAAAAAATGCGCTTGAAATTCTAAAATTTCAAGCGCACTAACTATCATCGGCAATTATTTTAACAATCAGCTTTTTAGGCTTCGGAATTTTCTTCGCCAGTAACGATCTCACCAGTTACAATGTAACGGCCTCCGTTTACCTTTTCACCGCTATTGTCAGTTTGATCCCATTTTACCGAGAAGACGCGCTCCTCGTTGGGCAGAATTGTAAGCACCTTTTGATTGCTAAAGTTCTTATTGGCTTTGGAGTAACGCCAAATCTCAATAGGCACTTTGTCAAAAAAGACATTTACTTGTCGTTGAACTACAAAGTCTACTTTAGAATCTTTGGAAAAATCCAAAGTTTTAGGTAAACCAGTCGTGTTGGTAATAGACATGGTCAAATATATGCCGTCTTTTTCACGGTCAGATATTTTCATGGTGTAGTAGAGGCCGTCTGAAGATTGATTGGCTTCGTTGCCTACAGCGCCAGCGCGTGAAACGATGGAATAGCGAACGAAAACCATAAAAGCAACAAACAGACAAGCTAAAACGATCATAACTAACTTAGCGTCTGCTTTGCTATCTTGAAGGTGGCGGCTGCTCTTGCGCACTCTGGCTACCGGAGCTGTCGTGTTGCTTAGTCCAACCGTTTGGGGATCAGACAT
The DNA here is from genome assembly GCA_002407045.1 of Candidatus Bruticola papionis. Classification (GTDB taxonomy): domain Bacteria; phylum Vulcanimicrobiota; class Xenobia; order Xenobiales; family Xenobiaceae; genus Bruticola; species Bruticola papionis. The sequence continues at coordinate 8,200 of DHKB01000039.1, forward strand.
AATATTCGTCACTTCTCCTATTGATTTTTGATTACTCATTTTTATAAAAAAAGACTCCGCTCGCAGCTCAAGGCTCAGCGTAACTGAGCATAATCGCACTGCTTATTATTATGCACTTATTGGTCGTTAGTTTGAAACATTCCTTTTCTTGTTGTACAATCGTGGCGAGGCGCTTTTCACTATTTTAGTGTGTTTTGCAACATAACTTGTTTATTCGGCTTTAACTTTACAAAGCCGAGGCGTCTGAAAGCGAAATTTTTTATTTTCATATTGAGCAGGGAGCGAACGGCTTGCCCTTTTGCTGTTCCTGCGAGGGAGAAAAATTTATGAACCGCTTTATAGGTTTTATAATTTTGTTATTTTTTGCCTTGGCCCTCCCTGTGCTTGCCGATTTGGAGGGCATGGTTGTTAACGTAGCCCAAAATGGTGAAATTACCGTCAACCGCGGTATCGCTGACAACGTTACTCCTGGTACACGCTGGTATATCTATCGTAATGGTTCTCCAAAAGCTGAAGTAGAAGCTGTCCTAGTCGATAATTACACTACTACTGTTAGGGTTGTTTCCGGAAGTGGAGTGGCTGTAGGTGATAAGATCACCACCAGACCTTTTGCTGCTGCTCCTAAAGAAAAAAAGGAAACAGCCAAAAATATAGAGAGTAACATACCAAAAAATCAATTAGATCCACGCTTCAAAACTACCCGTCGAGTAAAAGAAGAGACTGCCGAAAGTACAGAAGGACGCTATAAAAAGGCTTTATCTTCTTCCACTAAAAAGGCCAATTTCTCTGGTGGTATGAATAAGCAAAGAAGAACTTCAATCAACCCCATGATGGCTTACAATATGTTTAGTGGTTTTACCACTTCTCATGGTGGCGGTATCGTCTGGCAAAACGCAGCCACAACTATTCCCGGCGAAATCGCTTATAACGTTACCATGAAGAACCAGAGCAAATACTGCAGCCTCGACGTGGAAGTTACTTGGTGGAGCGACAATCTTTTAGATGCTTACTCTGATATGATCGCTTTTAAAGAAGGACGCACTAGTATGGAGCAGCGTCTTTCCATGCGCAATGGTCTCTATTCCCAACGCGGTGCCGATAAGTTTTTAGTTTTTCATATAAAAATGAAGAATACTGGTAAAGCCAACGTTCAGGTCGAGCCTTTCCACTGGCATGCTTATTTGTTAGACGGACAAGGCAATAGATTAAAAGCCGAGCGTTACGATCAGATTTTAGACAGAACTTTAACTCCCGGACAAGAGACCGAAGGTAATATTTACTTCTCAAAATACGATGCTTCCGGTCGCTGCTTAGCTGATAACAAAGTGACTTTGGTGCTGGAAGATATCCTTACTGAGAGAGCTACATTGAAGTTCTAGACTGTTTCGCAAAAAGAAGCTGTCGCAAATTTTGTGTCAGCTTCTTTTTTTGTTCGTTGGGACTTTGCACAGGGATACATTTTCACACCATATGATTTGCGTTAGAATTGGACATATGTTTCCCTTTTTCACTTGAACTAAACATTTTAAAAAGGTAAATTGATAGGCGGGGGATTAAGATTTCAACAAGATTATAAGTGTGGGAGAGCTGTATCATGTCTTCTAAAGAGCATAAACACAATCATAACGCTGCCGAGCCAGATGCTAAAACAGCGGCTGAGGGGACTTCTGTTAAGGCTGAAGACGGTGCCGAGCAAGCGGAAAACCAAGAATTAAAACAGGAAGATAATACTAAAGAGCTTTTGGAAGCTAAGGATCAGGAGATAAATCGCTTACAAGAGCAGCTTAAGCGTGTTACTGCTGATACCGAGAACTATCGTAAACGCATGGACGCCAACTTTGAGCGCCGTGTTGATAGTGCCAAAGAGGATATCTTCCGCAAACTTTTGCCTATTATCGATCATTTGGAAATGGCTATTGAAGCTTCTCGCAAAGGCGGTACGGTTGAATCTCTTTGCCAAGGCGTAGAGTTGGTTCTCAAAGATGCCATTAAGATGATGGAAAGTTACGCTGTTGTTCCTATTGAGGCCAAAGGCAAAGCTTTCGATCCAGCTTGTCATGAAGCTGTTATGATGGAAGAATCTGACGAACTTCCCGATGAAACAGTATCCAATGAATTTAAAAAAGGCTACAAAATAGGCGATAAGATTTTGCGTCCTAGTATGGTTTGCGTATCTCGCAATACTAAGTAGAGCTTGGGCTTTTTTATAGTGAGTACAGCTTTTCCGCAACCTTAAATTGAGGGGTCAAAGCTATGGATTATAAAGATTATTATAAAATTTTAGGTGTAGATCGTTCTGCTAGTCAGAAAGATATAAAATCGGCTTATCGTAAGCTCACTAAGAAATATCACCCAGACTTAAACCACGGCGACAAAGACGCTGAACTTAAGTATCGTGATGTAAATGAAGCTTATGAAGTGTTGGGCGATCCTGACAAACGTTCGAAATATGACCAGTTTGGCGCTCAGTGGAAATATGTCAAAGATGGCAAGACGCCTCCTTATGGAGCTGGTGGCTACCAACAGGGTGGTGACTTCGACTTCTCTGACATATTCTCTCAATTTTCTCAGGGCGGTCAGGGAGGCGGCGCCCACTTTAGCTCGTCTTTTGGCGGTTCTGGCTATTCTCCATTCTTCGAGATGCTCTTCAACAATATGGGCACTTCGGGAGGTTCTCGTCGCAGCAGTGCTGGATTCGGAGGCTTTGGGGGCGGCGCCCGCCGCAGTGCGCCAGCCAGCAAGCCTCTGGAAACTGAGCTTACCATCAGTTTGGCCGAAGCTTATAACGGCACAACCAAGTCCGTAACTATCGCTAAACCGGCTGCTTGTGCTTCATGTTCTGGAAGTGGAGTTTTTAATGGTGCTCCCTGCAGTATGTGTGGAGGCACTGGTAAAGTAAATGCGACGCATACTTTAGACGTAAAGGTGCCTGCTGGTGTAACTAACGGCTCCAAAGTGAGAGTGCGTGGCGAAAATAGCGGTGGCATTTGTGGCGATATCATGTTCAAAATTAATATCGCCCCCGATTCCGTTTATAAAGTAGAAGGACGCGATTTGCGTTGCGATTTGTGGGTTTCGCTCAGGGATGCTTTCTTAGGAGGAAGCGCCGATCTGAGGTTGCCTAATGGCAAATCGATTTCCATTAAGGTGGCTCCCAACACTCCTAATGGCAAGACGCTTCGTATGAGCGGTTTGGGATTGCCTAATCCCAGAGGGCAAGCGGGCAATATTTTGGCTCGCCTTATGGTGAAATTGCCAGAAAACCTTACCGCAGAGCAGCTTAAAGGATTGGATTTACTTTGTCCAGCCAAGTAAAGTCGCATCTGTAAGATGAATTTATTATAAAAAGGGCCGGTGCGGTCACACTCCGCATCGGCCCTTTTTATATGATTCTTCCATTTTTTTTCAAAAGACTGTGACGGCAATTTCGGCAGGGAGAAGGCCTCAGGCTGTGAAACAGGAAGGCGTTTGAAATTAGGCGGGTGTTGCGTGTTGTTCTTGTCGCCTACGGCGCCCGACTGCGTCAATTGGGAAAGTGACGATGGTATTATTTTTTGAGTACATTGGCAGAACGGTTCTGGGAGTTTTAGATTATCTTGGGGCCATATTTATGCTGCTAATGGAATGCCTGTCCAGTATAGCCAAAGGAGCTGTGAGATTCGGGCTTGCTGTGCAACAAATGGCTTTCCTTGGAGTAGACTCTTTGGTTATTGTTATCTTAACTACTACTTCAGCTGGTATGGTCATTTCTTTGCAATTGGCTCATATTGCTGTGCAATATGGAGTTGTCAGCGTAGTTGGCGGCGGCGTAGCTATCGCCATGGCTCGTGAACTTGCTCCCATGCTTACCGCTGTGGTAGTAGCTGGCCGGGCCGGTTCGGCTATCGCTGCCGAAATTGGCACTATGAAGGTTACCGAACAAATTTCCGCTTTAAAGTGCATGGCTGTCAGTCCCATTCGTTATTTGGTAGTACCTCGGCTCATAGCTTTAGTGACTATGATGCCTGTTCTTACACTTTTTTCTTTAACTTTCGGTACTTTGGGCGGGGCTGTTATTGCTTATCAATCGGCTAATATCCCCTACGAAGTGTTTTGGGATTCTATTCAGCGCCTTTTAGTTCTTTCTGATGTTAGCTACGGATTACTTAAAGGTGTGGTTTTCGGCTTTGAAGTAGCGCTGATCGCTTGCTATCAAGGACTCAATACTGGCAGAGGAGCAGCCGGAGTTGGTACTTCGACTACTTCCAGTGTGGTTTACGCCACCATATTTATCTTCATAAGCAACTATCTTATGTCGCTGTGGCTCTTCCCTGTGAGCTAATAATTGTCGGGAAAGAAAACTTAGTATGGTAGATCTAGCAAAAAACAGTGAGAGTGAAAAAACAGCTGTAGCCAACGAGCCAGCTATGGAAAACAGCGTTTTGGGGCCGCGTCGTCCTATGTCCGATCCGGCCATTTCTGTGCGCAATGTGTCTGTCTCATTCGGCGGTCGGGCTATCTTGCGCAATGTCAGTTTTGATGTTCCTAGAGGCCATACTTTGGCTATTATGGGACTTTCAGGCGTAGGTAAAAGTACAACTTTGCGCTGTTTAGTTGGTTTACAAAAGCCCGACGAGGGTGAAATATACATAGACGGCCAAAATGTTTTAACACTTAAACCTAAAGAATTTGATGAACTTCGCAAACGCATAGGCATGGTTTTTCAAATGCCTGCTTTGTTCGATTCACTTAGTATCGGTGAGAATGTTGCTTTTGGCTTGCGCGAGCATACGCGTCTTTCTGAGCAAGAAATTCAACGTATTGTGGCTGAAAAGCTGGCTATTGTCGATCTTCAGGGAATGGCTCATCTTTATCCAAATCAACTTTCTGGAGGTATGCAAAAAAGGGCTAGCTTAGCCAGAACTATTGCTACCGATCCTGATGTTATTTTGTACGATGAACCCACTACAGGATTGGACCCGATTTTATCCATGGTTATCAACGAGCTTATTTGCGATTTGCAACGCCGTTTAAAAGCTACTTCGGTAGTAGTTACTCACGATATTCGTGGTGCTTTAATGGTGGCTCACCAGATAGCTATGCTCAATAAAGGCGAGTTTATTTGGATGGGAACTCCAGAAGAGTTCCAATCTACCGATGATCCCTTTGTTGCTCAATTCCGCGAAGGTCGAGTACAAGGGCCTATTAGGGTGCAATAATAATGAAACTATTTCGTTTAAGCAAAGCAATGGAGGGTGAAAATGGGGCTTAGTCCTGCGGCAAGAGTGGGCATGATGACGGTGGTGGCCTTCATTCTGCTTGGCCTTGTCTTCCTGCAAATTGGTAAAGTTGGGCCTGATGTGGGTGAAAAATATCATGTCATGTTTGACGACGTCCAAGGTTTGCAAGTTCGATCGTCGGTGCATCTCTCCGGCGTACGTATTGGTTACGTCTCTGATATAGAGCTCAACTCTCAAAATCGTGTTGATGTAACTATTGTAGTAACTCGCGACGGAGCCAAGCTCTTTAGCTCTGATTATTTTGTCTACACTATCGCTTCTAATATTTTGGGTGATAAGTGGCTAGACATTAAGCCCGGTGCTGTGCCCGAGGGAGTTGAGCCTATTGCTACCGATGAAGTAGTTATGGGTACTACCCCCATTTCACTTGAACAATTGGCTCAAGAAGGCAGCCAGCTTATGGAAGAGTTGCGTGGCTCTATAGCTGCTTTAAATGAAATAGTTGGTGACGATACTTTCAAAAAAGACGTCAAAGTTACCGTCAATAACATTAGAGATATTTCTGCCAATTTAAAAGATGCTAGTGGTGATGCCCGTCAGTTGATGAGTGAATTGCGTGTACGTATGGCTAATATTGCTGGTACGATGGAAAACGTGATCGATAATGCTTCTGCTACCGTGGCTCAACTTCGCTCTGACGCAGCTGAAATAGGTGGCAATGTCAGAAACACTACTTCTACAGTAAACAATTTAGTTCAGGGCAATGCTTCTAACCTAAATGCCATTGTTATGAATTTGCGTCAGATGTCTTCTAGTTTGAAAAATACCGCTTCAGCGTTGGAAAACGTGGCTGACGATCCGCAAATGCGTGGCGATATTTTAGCTATTGCGGCTAATATTCGTAAGGTAAGTGAAGAAGTCGCTGGAATTGCTGGCGATATTCGCACCGTGACAGGTGATCCTCAAGTTCAGGAAGATTTACGCGAAACTGTACACAATGTTCGCGAAGCTTCAGGCTCAGTTAAACGCGTTACCCAAAAAGTAGAAGGTGCTGTAGATAAGTTCCCCAGTGGTTTGAGCCAAGGAGATCGTCCTTTGTTACAAGCTGATGTAGCTGAAGAGCTTAATATGGGCAATGGTCAACTTTCTACCAACGCCAACGCTTGGCTTTTCCCCTATGGAGGGCCGCTTACTTTCAGAGTCGGTCTCGATTCTATAGGCAACGAAAACTTGCTAAATTTACAGGCTGGTAAGGCGTGGGATAATTGGCGAGTACGCGGCGGTATTGTTCGCTCTAAAGTAGGTGTGGGCGCCGATGCTTGGTTCTTTGATAAGCGTTTAGAGACGTCATTAGATGTCTACGATCCGCGTGATATAAAAGTTGACGTTTTGGGCAAGGTAGTTTTGCCTTCCGATTGGTACATCTATGGTGGTGTGCGTGACGTTACCGACAAACATAACAGCGCTCCGGTTATTGGTGCTGGTAAACGATTCTAACCCGCGATTCTGCCTGAAGTCCCCTACTTTTTAGGTGGGGGATAAAGGCGGAAGCGGCGAAGTTACCTCGCACGAGTACCGTGGATCGCATGGGAAGTTCAGCAAAATATGGTTGTCTATCCGGCGTGTTGGCTTTATCTTTAGGAAGTTAAGCAAGGCATGTTGGCGCGAGCAGCAAAGGGCGGTTAATATCCAAAGCAATGCATACAGGTGATTTTACTTTAGAACCCGGCACTTTACTGGACGGTCGCTTCTATGTTGTGAAGCCGATCAAGGCAGGCGGTATGGGCGCTGTCTATGAAGTTAAAGATCGCATGGTTAACGATCGGCTTTGTGCTTTAAAGCAAATGCTCGACTCCTCGGCTCGCTCTGCTGAGCGTCAAGCGGCCATAGATCGCTTCCTTTCTGAAGTGCAAGTCATGCAAACTTTAAATCATCCTGGCATTCCCAAGATTTATAGCTCTTTTATTTGTGACAATTCTTTCTTCTTTGCTATGGAATACATAGAAGGTAAAGACTTGGCCACTATCCTTAAAGAGGAAGGCAACCCTGGCTTACCGGTACAATCTGTCGTTGGTTGGGCTTTGCAAACATTAGATGCTCTAAAGTACTTGCACAGTCGCAATCCGGCTATCACTCATCGCGACATTAAGCCTTCCAACCTTTTGGTGCGCAGCCGTGATCAGCGTTTAATGCTGATCGACTTCGGTATTTCTAGAGTAACTAATCCCGCCGACGGTTATTGGATTGGTACTCCTGGTTACGCTCCGGCTGAACAGCAGCAAGGACAGCCGGAGCCCAGCAGCGATCTTTACGCTTTGGGCGCTACAATGCATGAATTGCTCACCGGCCGTAAGCCAAAAGATTGGGATTTTCCTGCTTTTGAAGATTTTGGCGTTAAAGTACCAGAAGATTTGCAGCAAATTATTTGGAACTCTCTGGGCACTTGGCCGGAAGACCGCTACGCTAGCGCTGAGGCCATGTACAACGACTTGAAGAATTTGCCTGGAGTTTTTGTCAGCTTGCCAGAAAATGGACGAGCCGAGCAATTCGAAGATGCAGTAGTTAAATTGCGTGACAGGTTGTATTTCTACCTTAACGATCTTATTCAAAAATATGCTAATGAGTGCCACACCTCATATTTGCCGCAAAATTTGGATTTCTTTGAATTTACTTTAGCGTGTTCTACTCCATTTTCACTTCGAGTAGTGAAAAATTTGGATGAAATGTGCGTCCAATTTTACGAAAAGCAAGGTATTTTATCTCCCGTTTTGCTCGATAGCGTCAATCCGCTCAATCCTGGTTGGGAGCAAAAAATAGACGCTCTGATTAAGCGCTTTGTTAAAGATTACGAAGATAGCAAAGGGGGTGGCTGGGGGATTAGCTTAATGTAGCTCTAGCCTAAATATGTCTTTACCAATCGGCGTATGGCAAGTAAGTTGTGCTAGCGCCGATTATTTTTTGTGGTGCAAAGGCAGAAATTAAAATTCGTCGTATATGCGCAGAACGACCGTTTTGGACTATTTGACTTTTTGTCTGAATTAGGAGCCTGAAAGATGTCCGTCCGTGCCCAGTTAGCAGTTTTTCTGCTAGGGTTTATCTATACTTTGCTTCTGGTGCCTCTGGTGAAGCGCCTAGCCGTCTATTGTGGTGCTTTAGATAAGCCTAATGCCCGCAAAGTACACCATCAGCCTATTCCTTTATGGGGTGGTTTAGGGGTTGCTGGCGGCTATTTCTTGGCTACGGCGAGTGTTATTTGTTTATCCCAATCGTTTAGAGAAGCAGTTACTCCGAGCATTATTTCACAACTTACCGGTATGACTCTAGGTGGTTTGATTATTTTAGTTGTGGGCATGGTTGATGATCGTTACGGCATGCCGGCTAAAGTAAAACTGGCTTTACAACTCGTAACTGGTCTGGTGATGTTCTATTTCGGTATCAAAATAGACTACATTACAGTACCTTGGTATGGAGTTATCTTTTTAAGCACTTGGCAAAGCATCTTGGTAACGCTTTTTTGGATTGCTGGTATTACCAATGCTTTAAATTTAATTGATGGATTAGATGGTCTTTTGGCTGGTGTTTCTTTAACAGTCGCTTCTGTCTTTTTTGTTGTCAGTTTGCTTAAGGGACAGTTTGTAATTGCCTTGGTTATGGCCTGTTTGGCCGGTTGTTCCTTAGGATTTTTGCGTTATAATTTCAATCCGGCGCAAATTTTCATGGGCGATACTGGCAGCCTATTCTTCGGCCTTATGTTTGCCGGTTGGTCTATAATTGGATTGCTTAAGAGCACCGCTACTTTTGCTTTCTTGTTGCCTATATTCTTAATGGCTGTGCCTATTTTCGATACGACATTTGCAATTTTACGTCGTTTGCTGGCCCATAAGCCTATTTTCCAAGCTGATAAAGGCCATTTGCATCATCGTTTATTGAGCCTCGGTTTAAATCAGCGTCAAGTTGTTTTAATTATTTATGCCATTAACACGGCCTTTGGACTTTGTGGCTTGGCCCTGTTCTATTGGACTTGCAGAGGAGAGTAATTAAAGTGCAAAATTTAATTCACGTGATGGTTGTTTTCGGCACTCGTCCGGAAGCTATCAAGATGGCTCCGGTGGTTTTAGAGCTTAAAGCTAACCCTAGGTTTAAAGTTACTACCGTAGTTACTGCTCAACACAGAGAAATTTTGGATCAAGTTCTGGATTTATTCCACATTGAGCCCGATGTGGATTTGAATACCATGAAAGCTAATCAAACTTTGACTGGCATTACTGTACGCGTCTTGCAAGGTCTGGAGCCTGTTTTGCTTGAGAAACGGCCCGATATTGTTTTAGTGCAGGGAGATACTTCTACAGCTTTTGTAGCCGGTTTGGCTGCTTTCTACCAGAAAATTCCCGTCGGTCATATTGAAGCTGGTTTACGCACAGATAAGATTTATGATCCTTTCCCTGAGGAAATGAATAGGCGCTTACTTTCCCGTTTGGCTGAAATGCAATTCCCTCCTACTAAATGGGCCTATAACAATTTAGCTCAGGAAGGCTTGGTCTTTAAGGACACTTACATTACTGGAAATACAGTAGCTGATGCTTTAAAACTGATTGTCGCCGGTTTACCTGAAGGAGTGCCCACAAATTTGAAATCTGTGGCTCCTTGGGGAGAAGAGTCCAGCGCAGCTAAAGTCGATCCTTTAGAGTTTGTAGCTAATTCTGGTAAGCGTATGGTTTTAGTTGAGACTCATAGAAGAGAAAACTTAGGGCAGCCTATGGCTCAGATTTGCCGTGCTTTACGTCGTTTAACCGAGAAATTTGACGATATCGAATTGGTATTTAGCGTTCATCCCAATCCTAAAGTTCGTGAAGTTGTTTGCCCCGCTTTGCAAGGCTTACCCAGAGTTCATCTTTTAGAGCCTATGCCTTATACAAACTTGCTTCGTTTAATGCGCTCGGCATATTTAATTATGACCGACTCTGGAGGTATCCAAGAAGAAGCACCTTCCTTAGGCGTACCTGTAGTAGTGCTTAGAGAAACTACTGAGCGTCCCGAAGGTATTGAATCTGGAAATGCTGTTTTAGCCGGTTGTGACGAAGATAAGGTTTTCACTTTAGCATCTGACATTTTAGAGCATAAAGATGTTCATGAGCGCATGGCCAAAACTTCTAGTCCTTATGGTGACGGTTTGGCTTCCCAGCGCATTGCCGAAGCTATTTTGCACAAATTTTATCCCGATGAGTTTGCTGCTCCCGAACCGTTTGCGGTTAAGTAAAAAACTATCGTTATGGATGAAAATAAGAGTCGCTTAAACGATCAAGATCTGTCCGTTGAAGAGCTGGAGGCTATCTTCTCTGGCCCTTCTTTGGCTGATTCTATTGATTCTGAGGCCGACCGAGAAGAACTGGCTCGCTTAGCTCAAAATATTTTGCAGCCAACGGAGCCTCAAGATGAGTCTTCACTTAAAAGCTCTCCTGATTCAGAAAAAACACTATCCGATGTCACAGATTCTGAAGCTAAGCGAGCGACTATTTCGGAAGCAAGTCCGCCCAAAGAAATAGGCTTGCCTGATGTTAAGGATAAGCATCTTGGAGCTTCTTTAAGCGCTCAGCTTAATCTTATGGCTTCCGGAGCTTCAGATATTGCCGCTCGTCGCACTTCAAAAAATGAATACGAAGTTAGCACTTTTGCTGCCGTTCCGGAGAAAAAAGCCGAAATACAAGCTGTTTCGCTTGCACAAAAGCAAGATAACGAAGTAGCTGGCCCGGAGCCTGATTCTCCGGAAGCTTTGCGTGAGCGTATAAAAGCTTACCAAGAGCGTCCCAAAGAGAAAAATCTTATGGCTCAATCCTTGGGGATAGTCTTCTCTTTCGGTTTTACTGTAGCGGCCGTTATTTTGGCTTTTTGGTGGTTTGGACAGCGGGCCGTCGAATACAGTGGTATGGCTTGGTTGGCTTATCCATGCATTATTTTTGGAGTTTTGTTGGGCTTATATTCAGGAGCATTGGTGTTGAAGCCATTCCTTAAAGGAGCGCTGCCAGTAGTTCCACGTGCTAAAGACAAAGCGCAAAATACTAATCAGCCGAATGGCACAGCTGAAATTAGTAGCTCTAAAGCGTCATCGGCTGACAACGACAAAGGCAAAGGCTGATGGGCACTTTATCTATACTTAATATAGAGGCTTTTATTTGTGGCTCTACCATTGGTATCTTGCATTGGATAGCTTGGTATTGGTGGTCAAATAAATACTTTCAATCTTTGATTGACAAGGAATTAAATAATTCCTGGGGGAAGATGGACGGCGCATTCCTCAAAACACAGTTCTTTTTACCATGGCTGATTGTTATTGGAGGCGTGTATGGAGCTCTTAAGCTCCTTTCATTTCCCGTATTGCCCGTATGCTTGGGCATTGTGGCTGCCATTTCGGTTGGACTCGTTTTTGTAGTTCTTTTCCTTATTAGGCAAAAGCAAACCGGCTCACGGCGGGCTAAGGAGGAAAAATAATTATGGGCTGGAGTTGTTTGGGGGGAGTTGCGACAAGCACTTTTTTAGCCTCAGCGCCCATTGAGGCTGTCGGGTTAGCCAATCTTGGCAACCAGATTTTAATCGCTTCTACAATTTTGGTAATAGTTGCGGCTCTGGTTTTGGCTCTTATAGGACGGCGGCAGCTTGGCGTCGTTTCTACAGGTATGGGAGCTGTATTTGAGCACGTCTACGAATTTGTCAACGATATGGCTTCTTCTTTTATGGGAGAGCGCGGCGAGCGTTACACTCCTTTTGCCATGTCGATATTTTTGTTCGTTCTCTTGTGCAACTGGTCTGGCCTCTTGCCTGTGCCTGCCTTACTTTTTGGCGGAGAAGAGGGACACTCTCACCTTATTTTTGAAGCTCCCACCGCTTCTTACAACACGACTTTAGCTTTGGCTATCGTTTCTTGCATTGCTTTCACTTACTATGGGCTTAAGCAAAAGATTTGCGGTGATCCTCTCCAAGAGCGTCTTGAGGCCGAAAAGGCCGCTCAAAAGAAGGCTGCTTTGTCAGCTGAAAGCGATTCTAAAGAAAAAGCTATCGCACCTCATTTTGAAGAGGGGCGCGGTTTGTTCGTAGGCTTTTTCGTTTGGTTGCAACACTATTTGGGCCCTGTGCCGGAGTTGTGGCAACAGTTCACCGGAGTTATGCGTTATGTTTTAGTTCCGGCTTTGGCTGTGCTTTTCTGCGGTTTAAATATTATCGAAGAAGTTGCCCGCTTGTTGTCTCTCTCTTTCCGTCTTTATGGAAATATTCATGGAGAACATGAAGTTAAGAGCAATTTGCTCGGAGTCGGCGGAGAGTTCTTCCGCTCCATTTTTGCTGCTGACGCTGGTATGGCTGTTAAGTTTAAAGGCGCAATTCTGAGCTTTACTATGTGGGGCGTCTCTCTCTTCGTTACTTGCATTGGCGCTTTAGCCGGTTTCATCCAGGCTTTTGTATTTTGTATCTTGACTTTGTCTTATATCAGCCACTTAGTAGCTGACGAACATTAAGAGTCTATAAAAAGGTAAGCTTTTAGAGACAGCACGCATTTATGCTGTTCTTCAAACAGCAATACAATGGAGGACGTCGCTGCTTTTTGCAAAAAACGGCGAAGATCGTAATCCTTTGACTGCCAGTGGCGGCTTTGCTAGCACTGGTAGAAAGTGTGCGAAGAAATTTAGGAAGTTGTCTCTAAGTTGTTTCGGAGGTAAAAAATGTACTCTAAAGTTGGAAAATTGTTTGGCATTTTGTCTATGCTTGCCATGGGAGTTTTCTGCTCTATGCCTGCTTTGGCTCAGGAAGCTGCCGAGACCGCTACTGCGGCTGCCGCTACTGGCAATGAATCCTATTTCTTGAGCACCAGCGCTATTTACGCTTTGTCCGCTGCTCTCGTTTTGGGCTTAGCCGCCGTAGCCGGTAGCTTTGGCCAGGCCAACGCTGCTGCCAAGGCTGTTGAAGGTGTTGCTCGCAATCCTGAAGCTTCTGGTAAGATTCAGAGCTTGTGCCTCTTGAGCTTGGCCTTTATTGAGTCTTTAAGCATTTACGCTTTGGTTATCGCTTTGTTGCTTATCAACAAGTAATCGATACTTTAGCCTAATCCCGCTGTAAATCTTCTACATATTTAGTTGAAGATGAAGACGGGCGTGACGAACCTATTTCGGGAAAATACCGTGGGTCGCACGGGAATCTACGCCTGTGGAGAGAGTGTAAGCCGCTGCAGTTCCTCGGAGCTGCAGTGCTGTTTTCGCAGAAGCAGGAAGCCCCCACCTCTAGTAGGCGGGAGTGCGTTCACTTAGGAGGTGTCGATGGACATAATCCTCGCCTTGTTGAAGAATATGGGCTCTGAGCCGCTAATGATAGTAGTTCAGGTGTTCCTTTTCTACGTTTTCCATCTATTGATGAGCCAGATTCTCTATAAGCCTATGTTAGCGGCTCGCCGCGAACGTAAAGCACAAACTGCCGATAAGGTCAGCCAGGCTCAGGAATTGAATGAAATAACGATCAAGGCTAAGACTGAATATGAAGAAAAAGTCCGTCTGGCCAGAAAAAAAGCTCTTGAACGAGTACAAGCAGCCCAGAAAGAGGCTGAAAATCTGCGTCAAGAGCGCTTAACCCAAGCTAAAGCCGAATCTGAGACTATTATCGAAAAAGCCAAAGCTTCGGTTAAAGAAGAGCGCTGCCGCGCCGAAGCCGAGCTCGATTCGGCTGTGTCCAAGTTGGCTTCAGAAGCTGCTTGGCGCATACTTTCTGGTCTTACTAGCGGTCGCGAGCGTGAGCGCGTTGAGAAATTTGTAAAGGAGAGCGTAAAATGACCAACTCATTCGATTTTTTCGCCGGTCTTTTGAGCTTTTGTATACTCCTTTACGGCCTTAAATTTGTGCTTTACGATACTTTGGTGCAAGTAGCTAAAGATCGTGCCAAGTCAGTTCAAGATCGCATATCCGAAGCTGAAGATATTTTATGCCAGGCTCAAAAGCAATCCGCCGAATGGAATGCCAAGCTGCAAAATCTTCCTATTGAGTTGGAAGAAATTGAAGCTAAAGCCAAGCTTGATGCCGAGCAAATAATCAGCGAAGGTCAAGAACATTCTGAAAAAGAGGCTGCTGCCGTTTTGTCCAGTGCTCAAAATGAAGCTTCTTCTTTACGCTCTAAAGTGCAAGACGAACTTCAATTGCATATGGCCGATAAGGTTACGGAGCGTGCCGAATCTATCATTCGCGCTTCTTTAGACGAATCTGTCTCTCAGAACATAATCGAAAATTTCTTGACAAAGATGAGGGCTGAGCATGCTTGATGAATCATTGGCCAAACGCTACGCCGCTGCCCTTTACGCTTCTGCTAGCGCCAAGAAGCAGCAAAGAGAGCAACTTAAAGAACTGCGCATTATTCAAAAAGAGCTGTCCGAACATGCTCAACTGAGTCAGTGCTTAGTTTCTCCGGCTGTAGCTCGTCCCGTAAAGAAAAAAATTATACAAGCTGTCTTTGCTGATAAAATTTCCGTCCGCGCTTTCAATTTTTTATTCGTGCTTATAGATAAAGGGCGCGAAGCTTACCTGAATGACATCATTGAGTGCTTTAAAAGGCAATTCTGTGAAGAAAATGGCATAGTTGAAGTGACTGTGGAGTCCGCTTCCGAGCTGGATATGCAACTTTGCATCTTCATTGAAACTCACCTTAATAAAATTACAGGCAAGAAGATTAAGATGCAGACAATTGTTCGCCCTGAGCTTATCGGCGGTTTGGTCGTGAAATACGGCGGATGCCTCTATGACGGCAGCATTAAGCGCCATCTTAGCAACATTCATAACCTTATGGCTCCTAAACGTTCCTAAGGTTCCGCTTTTCACAACTCTTTGGAGGAAAATATGGCAATTCGTTCAGACGAAATATCTGAAATTCTGCGCCAGCAGATAGACGGATACAATCCTGAAGTTGAAGAAACTTCATACGGAACTGTTATCCAAGTAGGCGACAATATCGCTACAGTATATGGCCTTAAAGATGCACGCGCCGGTGAGTTGTTGCGCTTCCCTAATGGTATTTACGGTATGATCATGAACCTCGAAGAGGATTGTATCGGTTGTATCGTCATGGGGCCTGACGATGAAATCCGCGAAGGCGATCGCGTAGAGCGTACCGACCGTATTGCTGAAGTGCCTGTAGGCGAGTGTATGTTCGGCCGCGTAGTCAACGC
The DNA here is from genome assembly GCA_002407045.1 of Candidatus Bruticola papionis. Lineage (GTDB taxonomy): Bacteria > Vulcanimicrobiota > Xenobia > Xenobiales > Xenobiaceae > Bruticola > Bruticola papionis. Next base: position 23,608 of record DHKB01000039.1, read on the forward strand.
TTTAGGACAGCCCATCGATGGTTTGGGGCCTATCGCTTCTACTCAGACACGTCCCGTAGAGTTTACTGCTCCTACCGTAATTGAGCGTCGTTCCGTAGGCGAACCTATGCAAACCGGACTTAAAGCCATTGACGCTTTGGTACCGGTGGGTCGTGGTCAGCGTGAATTGATTATTGGTGACCGTCAGTTAGGAAAAACCGCTATCGCTGTCGACGCCATGATCAATCAAAAAGATTCTGATATTTATTGCATTTACGTAGCTATCGGTCAGAAGGCCAACTCAGTAGCCACTTTGGTAGAAACTTTAAAGCGCGAAGGCGTTATGCATAAGTGTGCTGTGGTAGTAGCTAATGCCAACGAATCCCCTTCATTGCTTTATTTAGCTCCTTACACTGGTTGCGCTATTGGTGAGTATATGATGTACAACGGCAAGCATGTGCTGATCATTTACGATGATCTTTCTAAACATGCTAAGGCTTACCGTGAAATATCTTTGCTCTTGCGTCGTCCTCCGGGGCGTGAAGCTTATCCTGGCGACGTCTTCTATTTGCATTCTCGTCTTTTGGAGAGAGCTGCTAAGCTGTCTGACGAGTTGGGCGGCGGATCTATGACCGCTTTGCCTATTATTGAAACTCAGTTAGGCGACGTTTCTGCTTATATTCCTACAAACGTAATCTCCATTACCGATGGTCAGATTTATCTTAACTCCGACTTGTTCTATTCCGGTACTCGTCCTGCTGTAGATGTAGGCCTTTCGGTGTCTCGTGTAGGTGGCGCTGCTCAGATGAAAGCCGTCAAGCAAGTAGCTGGTCCTCTGCGTATGGACTTAGCCCAATATCACGCTTTGGCTGCTTATGCCAAACTTAGTGCCGATGAACTCGACGCCGTCAGCCGCGCTCAGTTAGCTCGAGGCGACAGGGTCACAGCCGTCCTCAATCAGAGACAGTATGTGCCTATGAGTGCAGATTTACAGGTAGCCATTATCTTTGCCGTGACTAAGGGATACCTTGACGATATTGAGTTAGTTGATGTTTCACGTTTCGAAAGTGAATTTTTGAAATTCATGAAGGCATCTCATAAAGACATTTTGGATGCCATTAAAGAAACTGGTAAGTTGGAAGATGCTACTTCTGACAAGCTTGTTGACGCTATCAAAGAGTTCAAACAAGGGTTTACACCTTCGGCTAAGTAGTCGCAGTTAACTTTTTTCAAGGAGAATCATGGCTAGCGACAGAGAATTAAAACAGCGTATTCGCTCCGTCAAAAGCATCGGTCAGATCACCAATGCCATGAAGATGGTAGCCAGTTCGCAGATTCGCAAAGTCGAATCTCAGGCTATTGAGGGCCGTCCTTACGCCGATAAGCTGCGCCAGGTCATAGGTGAGCTTTCGCAGCAAATTCAAGATTCTAAGCATCCTTTATTAGAGAGTCGTGAAGTCAAGAATATCGGTGTAATAGTTGTTGGCGCCGATAATGGCCTGTGCGGCGGCTATAATTCCAGCCTGAATAAAATTGCGCTCAAGACGCTAAGTGAGCTTCCTTTCCGTCCGGCTAAACTTGTTTGCTTGGGCGGAAAAGCGGCTCGTGGCGTCGTTAGAGGCGGCTATAAGCCGGATAAAACCTATTTAAAATGGGAAGCCGGTTTTGACTTGGCTGCTGAGTTATCGGAAATGATAACGAAGTGGTTCCTAGATGGCGAAGTAGATGAAGTTTGGGGAGTTTACACCAAAGCGGTAAGCACTTTGGTATGTGAACCTACCAAGCAACTTCTTTTGCCTATGGCCGCTCTCAACTCTCAGGAAAAGAGCAGCGAAAAGAAAGGCTCCGCTCAGAAAGCTGATTTAAGCAAAAGCGAGACTGTAAAAAGTTATAGTTTTGCCGATTATACTTTCGAGCCGGATTGCAACTCTGCTTTAGAGAAGGTTGTCCCCATGTACCTGCGGGCTATCGTTTCTCAAATGCTTTTTGAATCTAAAACTTCCGAATTCGGTTCACGCTTGAGGGCTATGACTAACGCTACGGAAAATGCCGATAAGTTGGCTTCAGAGCTCACCTTGAAGTATTACCGTGTACGTCAGAATAATATTACTACCGAGATTATTGAGATCTCTAGCGGTGCTGAAGCGCTTAATAGCTAGTCGGCTTTTTTAAGCAGCATCGCGGTGGCTGAAGGCCGCCTTTGTAGGAGGAAAATATGGCACGTGGCAAGATTGTTCAGGTTGTAGGGTCTGTAGTAGACCTTGAGTTCCCTGCTGGTGAGCTCCCTGAATTGTACAACGCTGTACGTATTGAGCGTGAAGAATTTCGTGGACTTCGAGGTGAAGAGCTCAAGAAGCTGCCCGAGTCTCAGCGCGTTTTAGTCTTAGAAGTTATGGGCGAAAGCGGCAACAATCGTGTACGCGCTTTGGCCTTAGGTACTACCGACGGTTTGCGTCGAGGCATGGAATGCGAAGATACAGGCGCTCCCATTACAGTTCCCGTAGGTCGCGCTACCTTGGGCCGTATGTTCAATGTTTTGGGACAGCCTATTGACGCCAAGCCTGACGCCCAGACCGATACTCATTATTCTATCCACCGTTCCGCTCCGCCCTTAGCTGAGCAAATGCCTACCACTGAAGTAATGGAGACAGGTATTAAGGTTATCGACCTTCTGGAACCTTACGCTCGAGGCGGAAAGACTGGCTTATTCGGCGGCGCTGGTGTAGGTAAAACCGTACTTATTCAAGAGCTGATTCACAATGTAGCCAAAGGTCACGGCGGTTTCTCCGTGTTTGCTGGTGTAGGTGAAAGAACTCGTGAAGGTAACGACCTTTATCGAGAGATGGAAGCGTCTGGAGTATTGAAAAATACTACCATGGTCTTTGGTCAGATGGATGAGCCTCCGGGTGTACGTTTCCGCGTAGGTTTTACCGGTGTAACTATGGCTGAATATTTCCGTGATGTGGAAGGCCAGGATGTATTGCTCTTTATTGACAATATCTTCCGTTTCGTTTTGGCTGGTTCTGAGGTATCCGCCTTGTTGGGTCGTATGCCCAGTGCTGTAGGTTACCAACCCACCCTTTCTACTGAAATGGGACAATTGCAAGAGCGTATCACTACTACAAAAAAAGGATCAATCACCTCAGTACAGGCTATTTACGTTCCTGCTGACGATATTACCGACCCTGCTGTAGCCACTTCCTTTACTCACTTGGACGCCACTACAGTGCTTTCCCGTGACATTGTAGCTCAAGGTATTTATCCTGCTGTGGATCCTTTGGCCTCTACTTCTCGCTTGCTCGATCCTCGTTTTGTTGGTGATGAGCACTATCAAACCGCTCGTAAAGTCCAAGAAATTTTGCAACGCTATAAGAGCTTGCAAGATATTATTGCTATTCTCGGTGTGGAAGAACTTTCTGAAGAAGATCGCACTATCGTTTTTAGAGCTCGCCGTATTCAGCGTTTCCTCTCTCAGCCCAACTTTGTAGCTGAAGCTTTTACTGGACGCAAGGGTGTTTATGTCAAGATTGCCGATACCGTTCGCTCCTTCAAAGAGCTGGTTGCTGGCCACTTGGATCATATTCCCGAGCAAGCCTTCTATATGAAAGGCGATATCGACTCTGTGTTGGCTGAAGCTGAAAGAATGAGTGCTGAAGTAGGTCTTAAATAAGATCTTTTTTGGCGGGAGGCCATTATGAGCGATTTGTTATTCCATTTAGAAGTTGTCACCCCGAGCAGTCGTGTTTTTAGCGGAGAAGTAAGCCAAGTCTCTTTGGCTGGTGTTAAGGGGCAGATGTGCATTTTGGCTAATCATGCGCCCCTTTTGGCTCTCCTTCAGCCTGGTCTAATTGTCTTTAAAGAAGATAATGATGAACAAATGCTGGCGGCTGCTGGCGGCTTTGTGCAAGTTCAAGACAACAACGTCAGCGTTTTGGTGGATCGAGTCTGGAGAAAAGAAGATTTGCCGGAAGAGCTGAGCATGGACGAAAAGCCTGCCGATCTGGATAAGCGATATGAAGCTGAGTTGCTTTATGCGGCCAAAGTTAAGTTGAAAGCGGGTGTTTAAATTATGGCCAGCAGACTGGTTATTAAGGGAGGAAGGCCCTTAGTCGGATCCTTGGAGGCCAGCGGAGCTAAAAATGCTTGCTTGCCCATTATGGCTGCTTCCATTTTAGCTCAAGGTGTAGTTGAGTTGGAGCGTGTCCCTAACATTTCAGATGTTAGGGTTATGGCCGATATTCTGCGTGAAATTGGTGTAAAAGTAAATTTCGATGCTGCTCTCGGTCGTATGTATCTTGACTCTTCACATTTGAAAACTACTCGTGCTCCCGAAGAGTTGGTGCGCAAGATGAACGCTTCTTTCGACGTAATGGGGCCATTGTTGGCTCGTTGCGGAGAAGGCGAAGTGAGTATGCCCGGCGGTTGCCGCTTGGGCCCTCGTCCTGTCAACTTCCACATTGAAGCATTTAAAAAGTTGGGTGCTGAGGTGACAGTCGAAGGCGGCTTTGTTAAAGCTAAGGCCAAAGGATTGAAAGGAGCTCATATCCTTTTCCAATCTGTCAGTGTCGGAGCTACCAAAAATGCCATGATGGCCGCCACTATGGCCGAAGGTACTACCATTTTGGAAGGTTGCGCCAGAGAGCCGGAAATATCCGACTTAGCTGAATTCCTTATCAAAATGGGAGCCAAAATTAGTGGCATTGGTACTCAGACTTTGCAAATTGAGGGCGTTAAGAAGTTGCACGGTGCCAAACATTCTATTATCGCCGACCGTATCGAAGGTTGCACCTATCTTTTAGGTGCTGTTATTACCGGTGGCGATGTCACGATAGAAAAGTTTGATGCCGAGTATAGCGGCGCTCTTTTGGCTCAATTGGAAAAAGCTGGTCAGGAAGTTATTGTTGGCGATCATTTTGTACGCGTAAAAGGACGTCGTCCTATTTTGCCTTTGGAAATAGCCACCGCTCCCTATCCTGGTTTTCCTACCGATTTACATCCGCAAATAGTGGCTGCTCTTACTTTGGCTACAGGCGTGAGCGCTCTGTCCGAAACTATTTTTGACAGCCGCTTCATGTATGTTATGGAGTTGGTGCGTTTAGGCGCCGATCTTCTAGCTTCTGGCAAGCATGTACGTATTCGCGGCGTCAAAAAATTAGTCGGTGCTCCCGTAGATGCTCCCGATATCAGAGCCGGCGGTGCTTTGGTTTTGGCTGGTTTAGCGGCTGAAGGTGAGACTATTATACGTGGCGTCAAATATATTGATCGCGGCTATCAGCATCTTGAACAAAAGCTTACCGCTTTGGGAGCTCAAATAGAAAGGGTTGAAGGACCATTGCCGCAAGTACCGCAAGTATCGTAAAGCCAACACTTTTAGATATGGTGGCACTTAAGGTACGTCCATCTAATTTTCTTCTCTTAATTTAATTTTTATATCGCAGGGGCTCGTCGGCTTTGTTTTTTTTGCACGTTAATTTGGATTTTGGTAGCGCTAATTTACGCTTAAGTATTGACGGCAAAGTTATTGTCGACGAGCCTTCTTTAGTTGCTGTAGATTGCAACTCCGGTCACATAAAAGCTGTTGGCCGCGCCGCTTTGGAATTGGCAGACAAACCTCTTGCAGCTTTATCTAGCGTCTATCCCATCAAGCGCGGCCGCATACGCGATTTTTCTTTAGCTGAAGCTTTATTGCGCTTTCACTTGCGCAAACTTTCCAAAACTCGCCGTATAAAAGCTCGCGTAACTTTGCCTGCTTCGGTTGGCAGTGTGGATAAAATTTGTTGGCAGCAGCTTTTCGATTGTATAGGAGCCGTCTCTTGCAATTTTGTACCTTCTCCTTTGGCTGCGGCTTGGGGAGCAGGGGTAGACATGGAGTTGCCAGGTGGCATTTTGCTTGTTGATATAGGTGACGGCAAAACTGAAGTTTCTGTGCTCAGCGCCAATGAAGTTATCGTTTCTGCTACAGCCAAGGTGGGCAGTGGCGATTTCTCTTCTGAAATAGCTAGAGTTTTGCGCCGTCAATACAATATTTCTGTCTCCGAAAGTGTTGTGGAGACATTGAAAAAGAATCTCGCTTCGGCTGTGCCCTTGGAAGTCCCCAAGGAGATGAAGGTCAACGGCTTCGATTTAGTGAGCGGCTTGCCTTGCGAGCGTTTAGTTTCTTCTTCTATAATTAACTCTTGTTTGATCCGCCCTTTGAATGATATTGCTCGTGCCATCCAGGATGTTATGCTTGAAACTCCTTGTGAACTTTCTGCTGATTTAGTTGACAACGGCATCATATTGGTTGGCGGTGGAGCACAGACTTTTGGAATAGATAAGTTTTTACAAGATTATTTTTCCATTCCGGTAAAGTCAGCTGACAATCCTCAGCATTGTTCTGTTTTGGGATGTAGCGCGGTCGAATTAGCACAAGTAGAAAAAGTCAAAACCGGGGGTTAAACCTTGATTAAGCTTTCTCTGACAAACCGTGTGTTGAAAGTCGGAGGCATAGCGGTAGCTTCTTTAGCTGCTTTTTTGCTGTGTCTAGCTGGCTTGCTTTATTTGTGCCTTTCTCAGTCGGCCGATTCTTTGGCCCAATATGGGCTTAGTGTTCTTAATAATAATTTTACTGGACAAGTGCAACTGGAGAGGGCCCAGTTTAGCAGAAAATCTCTTGTTTTGGAGGGAGTCTCCTTAAAATTAGATGACGGAGAGCCTTTAGCCAATTTGGAAAAAGCCGAACTGGATTTTCATTGGTTTAGAGGCTTAATTCGTCTAGACTATATGGCCGTTTTGGGTGACTTGCATTTACATAATTTAAGTTTAACTCCGGAAATAGATAAAAGCGGTCGCTTTAATTTTGCTCAGTTAAAGTCGACTAAGCCTAAGAAAGATAAAAAGCGTTGGCCTTGGGAACAATATTTCAGCCGTTATGAAGGAAATGTCAGTTTAGATAATGGTTCGGCTTTTTTCCGGGATTGGAGTAGGGGAGACTTCTGTGCTCAGTTAGATAAATTAAATATTCTTGTTACTGCCAAACCTGCTCATAAGGCCGAATTTGAAATTAGCTTCGTGCCTCTTCAAAAAGCTAATTCTTGGGCGCCTGAAAATGGCAAAGTAGAATTAAAAGGCAAAATCCGCTTAGATATCGCTCCCGATTTTGATGCTACTCTCAATTTAGCCAATATAGATTTGGTACGCTGGAGCGAATATTATCATTTACCTCAAGCTGTTCGTTTATTAGGGGCACAACTCGACAGTCAGATTTGGGCTAATTGTAAGGCCCCCACTTGGAAGCAAACCTTAGAAAAACTCAATTACGGAGGCCATGTAAAGCTGAGTCACGGCTCTATTATGGCTAAGCATTGCCAGGAGCCTATTGAAAATATTGTTTTAGAAGCCGATATTATTTCCGGTGTAGCTTCTATAAAAAGATTAAAGGCACAATTTGCTGACGCTTTGCTTTCCGCTGGAGGAAAAGTCTATATTTGGAGTCCTTCCGGAAAAATAAAAGACTGGCAAGGACGCGTTAAGTTAGATGCAACTGTCCCCGAGTTGCAATTGCGCAAACTGAGCCGGGCCTTAGGGATGAAAGTTCCCATAAGCGGCAAGATTAGCACCGAATTAAATGTCGACGGGGCTTTACGCAATCCTGGAGCTAAAGGAAAAATAAAGTCGGCCAAGTTGGCTTATGCCGATAAAGAAATACGTCAACTTAGTATAGACGTTAGTTGGAAGGACAAACTCCTCACTATTGAGAGTTTGAAAGCTCAGGCTGCTCAAGGCAGTATTCAGGGGCATGGTTATGCTCTTTTTGAAGGCTCCAAACCGCAATTGGTGTTTAACCTTAATGGTCAAGACCTCTCTTTGCAAGGCATAAGTCCCCTTGGTGGCCATGTCGGTCAGTTTAACGTATCAATGGTTGGTACTGCCGATTCGCCCTTTGTCTATGGTGAGGGCTCTGAAGTAGGCGGTTTTTCTGGCGCTGCTTCTATGTTAGAATCGGCTTCGGCTCAATTTATGGTATTGGGAGATACTGTAAGCCTAAATAATGTCAGAGCTCACACCAATTTGGGCCAAGCTACTGTCCCTTATGCCAGTTATAATTATAAACACCCTTATTTATACGCTTCTGTACAAACTGACAATTTAGCTTTGCCTTCTGTGAGCGTACCTTCCATAGGTTCAATTAGCGGTACTGTCAGTGGCAGAGCTCAAGTTATGGGTGTTCCCACTGATTTAAATAGTCTGAGCGTTTGTGCTTATAGCCAGTCTACCAATTTAAGTTTAGGCAATTTACAAATTAACAATTTACATGGAGCGGTAGGTTTAGATCGCTTAAGTATCTATCTCCCCCAAATTAGTGGACAAGTGGCTGGAGGCGATGTTTATGCTAGTGGTTGGATTGGCTTAAAAGGCGGCACTTCCAGTGTAAGTATGCTGGCTCGAGATGTAAATATTGCTCCTTTTGCCAATGTTGTTAAATATGATATCCCCTTGCAACTTAATGGAGTAGGGGATATGGGGGCTAGCTGGTTTGCTAATGGAGGCGACCACAACAATTGGATCAGCCTTTATGTTGAAGGGCAAACTGGTTCCCAAGCTTCATTGCAAGAGGCGGCGGCCTACACTATGGCGGCTTCTGATAGCAAGGCAGCCCAAAATGCTGCTACTGAAAGCACTGTCGTTTATACCGAGCCCAACCGAGTCGGTTCAGAAATAAGTCCGGAACCCACGCCTGTACCTACATTTGCCTCTGCATCCACCAATAAAGCGGATACGCTTATTGCGTCTTCGGCAGGCGTGGCTGCAGAAAAACTTGATGCTTTAAGTTTTTCTCTCGAGCGTAACCAAGCCGATTCTCAAGCATCTATGCAAAAATTGGGCTTAGCCTACAATGTGGCTCCTGGTTTTAGCCATTTCGAAGAGCCCAAGGCTTATGCCGCTGCTGTGCAAGGATTTGTGGGCAAACAAGGGCTCGGTTTTGTAGGTTGGGCCAAAGATTTAGCTTTGGACGGCCGCCGTCTTACCCAGGATCTGTCCTTGGAAGGGCGTTTGACTGGCCGTTTTGGAGCTTGGGGGCAACCCAAGAATTTAGCCCTTAGCTATTTTACGGCTATAAGTGGTTCACCAATTAAGCTCGTGGATCAGCATACTTTGTGGTTAGCTGGCCATGGAGCTTTGAAAAACGGTTGCCTGAGTTTGCATGACAATATTTTGGCTTGGAATTACTGGCCTCGCTCTGGTTGGGAAGCAATTCCCCATTTAGAAGGTAGCGCCTATGCTTTTTTAGGCCCAGATATGGCTCGTCCGCTGCAGCAAAATGGTTTGCTTTATTCTTGGTTGCCTGAAACAGGTTTAGTCAAAATAGAGGGCGACATTATGTTGGGCACTCCTCTGAGCTACCAACTGGCTGCCGAAGCTACGGATATAGATATCGCTTGGTTACACGAACAAAATTGGCTATCTCAGGCTGCCGACTTACTGGATAAAGCCAATATTACCAGTGGCCAGGCCAACCTTTATGCTAAGATTGGCTCCGAACATGGAGTCCCGAAAATTTTGCCTGGCACTTGGGCTTACATACCTTGGTTTGCTGCGGGAAGGGCCGATAACAGCCGCATCTTCTCTGGAGCTGCTTCTTTATCTTCAGAAGTGGCTATCGATCCAGCGGACTATGGTAAAGCTACCATGGGAGAAATCAATTTTGAGCGCTTATTAGTATCTTCTGTGCCCAGAGATAAGCGTCTTTTCCAATCTAAAGGACAATTGGCCAATTACGATTCTGAAGCTGTACCTTCAGGTTTATTGCAAGCCAAAGGACGAATCGATGGTGGCCAAGTAGCTTTAAATATCAAGGCTAAAGACTGGAGTAGCGATCACGTCATGGCTTTGTTGCCTAATTTGGAAGAACATGGGCAAAAGCTTAGCGGTTGGTTGGGTACTGATGAACTTGATATTTCCTTTGACTCCAAGCGTGGTCTTTTAGACACTTTATCTATGGAAGGCTCCTTGTACTTCCATGACGGCAATTTAATTTTAGCGGACAGTTTAATTCCCATTGACAGACTTTCTGCCCAAGTCAGTAGGGATAGCAATAAATTGGTTTTCTCGGATTTGAATTTGCTTTCTGGCAATTTCCTCTTTCAAGGGGCTGGCTGGCGCAATTCTTCAGGCCGTTTAGAGACCAAACTTTATGCTAAAGACATCGCTTTAAACTCTCTCTCTTATTTTGATCCTGCCCTTTCCGATTTACACGGCAGCGTAGACTTAGCTCTATGTGTAGAGTCTGACGATCCATCTTTTAGAGCTGTACAAACCGTTTTAGCTATGGAAGGCAAAGATGTTACTTGGGGCTCTGTTCCTGTGAGTCTCTACTTCCCCGATTTTAAAATGGGTACCGTTCAAAGAGCGGAAAATGGCGAGCTTTATACTTCTAAAGGCTTAGGCATAGCAGCCAACTATAAAAATGGGCGCATTTATGTCAATATTCCTGCGGAAGCGGTGAAGTTTAGCGCTTACAGATTTTTTGAAAAGTCTTTACTTCCCAAAGAAGTTGCTGACCGTTTAACTGAGCCAGAAGACGATAAGCAAAAGGGGTTCCGTCCACATCCGGCTTTAGATAGCCAGGGAGATCTTATCGGTGCTCGTTTAGATAAAGAACCTGTATCATTTAGCGTAGCTGGTGATTTTAATTTCTCTCCGTCTTTTTCTGGAGGAGAAAATTGGTTCTTAGGTCCTGATGGCCCCGATTTCGGCAATGGTGAGCAGCCATTAGTCTTTAGCTTGCAAAATTTCCAAGGCAATATGGCCAGAGCTGCTTTAGGGTTGCCCATGAGTCAGCGACGTTTTAGTTTCAGCGGAGAGCTGGGACTCAAAGGACAGTGGTACAGAGGCCATCTGGCCGAGGCTCCGGCTGGCTCCTTGCGCTACAATTTTGATATTTCTCAATTGGCCTTTGGTAGTGTTACTATCGATGAAGCGGAAAATATTGAGAAAAATGGCAAGACTGAGGAAGAAGCCGATAAAAGGCAGCCTCGTCGCATTTTGTGGCGTGGACTTACTCTTAAGCAAAATTTAAAAGGTGCTTATAGCCGTGAAGAAAAGGCCGGTCGTTTTATTATCGAGCCTTTCGAATTTGTACCAGAAAAGCACAGTTTTGGCCCCGAGGACAAAGGTGATGAAGAATCTGCTTCCGGTAGTGTCAGTGGTAGTGCCAATTTGGCTCTCACCCGTTTGCCGTGGCGGTCTTCTTCTTCTACAGGAAGTAGAGCCGACAATAAAAATAAGGTCGACTCCAATGAAAAAGGCAACTTTATAGACGCCAATGAGCTCCATTTGAAAATAAGTCAGGTGCCTATTTCTGAGCTGGGCTCCTTCCTCTTCCCCAGTTTAAATAGTGGTTTTGTGGAAGATTTTGTTCTGAATGCTTCCGGCCCTATTTATTCGCCTGTCTTTAATATGCTTTTCAATGTTACTAATGGCAAAGCTGGCAACTTAGACTTAGCCTCCATAACTGGTGCTGTCAGTGGTCGTCGCGATCCCCAAAGCAAAGTTTACCAAGTTAAGCTTGGCACTTCTGAAAATACTTTCAAAAATGAGCGAATTAAAGATATTGTCAGTCAAGGTTTACAAGAACTGGGTAACTCGGAAGATTATGCCGATGGCATTAAAGTTTATTTCGGTAAAGAAAAGAAAAGCGACCGAGTTTTCAGTATTTCCGGTACCTTGCCTTACGAAGTAACTAGAGTCAGACCTAAAGATGATGGCTCTTTAGTACCTTTCTGGAAAGGCACTAGTGTCTCTTTAGATGGTGCTGTCGATATCAATGCCGATCTTAAAGATAAAGACTTAGGTTTGCTTTCTAGTGTAGTTACTGATGTCGCCGAAAGTGCTGGCAATATGTTAGGCACTTTGCATATCGGTGGCACTTTGCTGCGTCCGGAAATAATTGGTGAATTGAAAGTTGTCGATGGCCAAATTGAGCATAAAAAGGCCGGTACGATTTCCGATTTAAATATTGAAGCCAACTTTAGTGAAATTCTTGATCCCAATCTGAAGAATAAGTACATCGAACAGAAAAAACGCAATTACATAGCCGAGCATGGCTTTGGAGCTATTTTAGCTGAACATCTTAGCCGAAAAGCTCAAGAAAATAGCTCAGCCCAAAATGCTGGATCCGAGCCTAAAAATGGCAATTCGAAGGAAAAGCAAAGTGTAGAGAAAGATAAATTTGAGCCTCTGGACTTTAGTGATGCTCGTTTCAACCGTATTGAGTTACGTAAGTTTACAGGCAAGCTCGGAGATAGAAACTTCGTCATGCAAGGACGAGCCGATATGGATGGCTTTACTCCTATGGATGTGGATTTGTCTTTAACTGGCGAGCAACTTCCTTTGCGTTGGGGTAGTCTTTTTGAGGGTAGAGCCGATGTCGATTTGCACTTGAGCAAAGCCGACGTTAGTGGCAAAGACTTGGCTTCATGGAAAGAGAGCTTGCGCACTCGGGCGGCGGCTCGTCCCAGGCTTGGTCTCTCTTCTTCAGCCTCAAAAGCTCAAGTTGTGCCTATCCCTAAGATGTACTACTTGTCTGGCAAAATTTCTGTGCCCAGAGGTGACGTTAGTATTGATGTCAGCACTTTAACTAGCAGTTCCGGAGCAAGCTTCGACTGGAGTAAACTTCCGCTCGATTATCGTCTCGATCTCAATATTGGCGAAGATGTGTGGATGCATTCCTTAGGTTGCCGCATTAGAGCCGCCGGAGAGTTGGCCATTGTGCCCGACAAGGACACTGGCAAGCCAGTTATTGATGGTGAAGTCGATCTCTCTCGCGGTCTTCTGGCCATTCCTTTATATGATTTGAAATTTAAAGTGCGCAGCGGTAAGGCTGTCTTTAACCATAGCCAGATGCCCGAGTTGCGAGAGGTAACAGCAGATGCGCAAGTTGATGATTACGAAGTTACAGCTTTTGTAAGTGGTGCTTACCCTAATATCAAAGTCGATTTCGTTTCTAATCCACCTTTGGCTGAAAAAGAAATTCAAAACTTGTTAGCTTTAGGCGGTTTTGCCAAATATACTCCGTCCAATTCTGCTTCCCAGATGGTTCACGCTCCAGGTAACACTACTGGAAGCCAAGCCGTAAGCACCGACTTAAATTTGAGCACATCTGGTATTTCCATGCTTTCGAAGATTATTTCTTCACCTCTCACTCAAGAAATCAGCCGCATGTTGTTCTTGTCTGACTTCTCGGTAGATATAACTTCTCCGCACGGGTATTCTTTCAAAATAGCCAAATCGATTGATTCTAAAGATCGTTTCTTATTTACTTTGACGCGCAGTCTAAATACTCAAAGTGGACAAGACGAAAGTGTTTACGGTATAGAATGGCGCTTTAAAAATAATATGCTCTTCCGTATCGGTTTCGATCAAGATGGATATGTCCGTCCTTGGTTCCAAGGTTTTTGGGATTTCTAAGCCAAATATTTCCTCTTGGTTGTATTCTAAAATACAGAAAGAAAAGGCGCTTCTGCCTAAAATCGAGAACTTTACACCCAAAAGGTTATAAATCTATATGGCAAGGAAGGGTAACGGACGTGGATTTTTTCAAGAATAAGGGCTGGTTGTATATGAACCGCTGCCGTGGTTCAGCTAGAAGAGGTGTGAATCTTAATAGTCCTTATTTGTCGTTAGTCAAAGTATTAAGTGACGCCACTATAAAGGCAGAAAAAGAATCGATTTCTAAGGAAAATAATCAAGAACAAGAAAAAAATAATCATAAAAAAAATGACAATATAAAAGAGAAAGCTTCTCATTTAAATAATGGTTCGAATTTGCCAGACAATTTTGAATTTGATCCTATCAATGAAAGCATTTTAACGGGCTGGAAAGGGACTAAAAAACAACGCAGTATAGAGTTACCGACGGTCTCTCCTTCAGGAGTAAAAGTTACTTCCGTAGCTGACGAAGCTTTTGCCGATTTTACTGACTTAGCCAAAATAGTTATACCTGAAGGCATTATTGCCATAGGCAAGAGAGCTTTTCTTAATTGTGGCAGTTTGGGCAGCGTAATTTTGCCCAGCACTTTAAAGTCTATTGGTGACGAAGCTTTTAAAGGTTGTGTCTCTTTAAAAAATATAACTTTGAGCTCTTCTTTAGAGCGATTGGGCAAATCGGCTTTTAGCGAATGTACTTTGCTTAAAAAAGCTGCCTTTGCTTCTGATTCTGCTTTGAGGGAAATTCCTCCACAGTGCTTTTTTGAATGTGAAAGTTTGCACGAAATAAAATGGCCTGATTCTTTGCAAGAAATAAAAGAAGAGGCTTTTCGATCTTGTACGGGACTGGAAGCTCTCAACTTTCCTTCTTCTTTGACTAAGATCGGCTACTCGGCTTTTCGCGGCTGTATTCGTTTAAAGTCTTTGCATGTACCTGAAGGGCTTGAATTTATAGCAGAATTTGCTTTTGCTGAATGTTCTTCTTTAGAAAACGCCGAGCTGTCGGAAAATATTGTCGCCTTAGAAGGTGGTATTTTTAATAATTGCTCTAAGTTGCATTCTGTAAAACTGAGCCAGAATCTACAAAAAATAGGTGCTGGAACTTTTAGTGGGTGTACCGCTTTGGAAGATCTGGCCTTCCCTGCTTCTCTTTCCGCTATAGGCGTGCGAGCTTTTTGTGATTGTGTAAATTTGCACAAAATAGACTTAAGCCGTTGCAAATTGTCTGTTTTGGAACAAGAAGTATTCAGTGGCTGCAGTGGATTACACGAAATTTATTTACCATTTTGCTTGCGCGAAATTTATAAAGCTTGCTTTAAAGGTTGCAGCGATCTCTACGCTGTAGAAATTCCTGGAGAAGTCATCTCTTTAGGCGAGCGCTGCTTTGAAAATTGCCGTAAGCTCAACGAAATAGACATTTCTGCTGTTCCTGTGGCTATTCCTGAAGGTTTTTGCTCCGATTGTGTTCAGCTTAGCGCTATTCGCTTTCACAGTGACACTCCAGAAATAGGCGCTTGTGCTTTTGCCAATTGTCGTTCTTTGGTTAAGCTTGAGTTGCCAGAAAAGTTACACATTATTCGTGAGCGAGCTTTTTTGAATTGCTCTGGACTTTTAGAAGTAAATTGCGGCCAAGAATTGCGTCAGCTTGGTTCTGAAGCCTTCAAAGGGTGCAATGCTTTGCGTCGAGTCGATTTGCCAGCTTCTTTGATTGTGTTTGGCAAAGAAGGATCGATCTTTAGCAGTGAAGCTGACGAATTGGTGATTTACGGTACGCCCAGCAGCAGCGCTGAGGACTATGCCCGTTTGCATCGCATAAAGTTTTATGATCCTTTACTTCACGAAATAAAAGAAGACGGCGTTGAAGAAGATGGGGAACTCGATGGTGTAGACGCCTCTGATGATACTACCGACGAAGAGCTTACTCCTGAAGAAGAAGAGACCGAAGTTGTAATTTCGGGCAGCAATACTGTACGTCGTCAAGTGTTTGGCTTGCGAGTAAATCCTTCTTCTTATAAAGCCATCACTTCAAAAGGCGACTGGATTGTCATTCGTCATAAAGCCTTTGAGAAAAAAGCTGACGCTCGTTCTAATGTTCCCATTGCCGTCCATTTGGAAGGCATAAACCATATAGGCAATAGAGCTTTTTGTAACCGTAATGTAGTCTTCCTCGATTGCTCTGACAATTTAGTCTCTATAGGCAAAGCTGCTTTTTGGGGTTGCAATTTGTTGCAAAAAGTACGCTGGTCTAGCCGTTTGAGTTTTATCGATAAAAGCGCTTTTTGGGGATGTAACTCTTTAAAAAATCTAGATTTTCCCGACTCTTTGCAATTTATTGATAACTGGGCCTTTTTAGGATGCTCTGGCGTAGAAAGCATACATTTGCCTGCTTATTTGGTTTCGTTGGGAGATTATGTTTTTGCTTATTGCTCCAGCTTAGTCAATATTGTTATTCCTTCAGGTACACGTTCGCTTGGTGTGGGAGTCTTTTTTGGTTGCCAGTCTCTGCGCCGCGTAGTTATACCTCCTTCAGTAAAGCAATTCGGCCCAGAAATGTGCAAATTTAGCCCTATTTTTGGTAGTGGTTGCACTTTGGACGGCAGCTCTGAAACTGATGAAAAAGCCAAAGACACAGAGCAAATTATTATTGTTTGCCAAAAAGATTCGGCCGCCCATGAATATGCTATGCAATTTGGCATGAAATATGAGCTAACCAATTTTGAAGACGGTTGCGTAGCCAATGAGCTTATAACAAAAGGCGGAGATTATATGTTGTGTGGCTTGGGAGTCCACGACAGTCTCTCCAGATGCACTCAGGCTTTTAGCGCTAAGCCCAAACACATTGCCACTAAGCCTGCAGTACGTTTAATTAAATCGAAAGCTGATAAGGTAACGGCTTCAGAACGCAGTATCTTAAATCCGGATAATTGCACCGGTTTATCTCAAGCTGAAGTTTTTGCTCTTCTTCAAGGTGCTTACGAATTGGTAGATTTGGCCAGTTATATAAAAGCTTGGCATAAAATTTCCTCTTCGAGTGCTAAGAGAATACTTAATTCTTCGCGCTTGTTCTCTTCTATAGAAGATATTTCTCCGATCAAAGATATTGTTGTTAAAGAACCAGCTACTAACAATGACGTGCAGCCTCAAGAAGCCGATCCTATAAATATTTTGAAGGCAGCTTGCGATATCTTAGATTGTATGGAAAAAATAGGCTGGCTCCATCAGTTCGGTAGGGAAGGGCAAAAGAAAGCTTGTCGTTTGCATAAAAAAATATGTGAAGAGGCGCTTACCGATAAGCAAGAGCTTTCTTCTAGCGGAGTTGCTCTCCAAGAAAGTGCTGCTGCCATAGAGAAAATATCTGCTACTACTCCGCTTAAAGCGGAGATTGCAGAGACTATTTTGGCTTTGAGTGAACCACAGCCTACGCATATTTTGTCTCAGTTGTCTGCTGCGGAGCACAGCTTAGCTGAAAAGCCAAAATCTTGTGCTATTGCTGCTGCTGGAGCTTTAAGCAATAGTTCCCCTGCCGTAACTATGAAGATTAACCAGGAATTGGAGTCTTATAAGGGAGCTCTTGCTATAAGCGGAATAAGATCAAGCAATGAAGAGAGCCCTCGTTCACTTTCTAAACAAGTTGAAGAAAAAGAGGAAAAAGTTGCTCAGTTGGTTCCTTCCAAAGAGGATAATAAAGCCAAAGTTCAACGAGCTTCTTTAAGTACTCCGCTAGCTGAATTACTTAGCTCTCAACAAAAGCTAAAAATGCTTAAGCAAGTGGCTGAGATAAGTACCGAAACCAAACCTACTTGTGAAGGAATAGTCTTAGCTAAAGTTCCTAGTTTGTCAGTATCTAAAGTTGATGTTCCTGATCAATTGAAAGGACGCCCAGTTGAAGCTCTCAGTGATAATTTTATGAAGGGCAACGATGTTGTAGAGGAGATAACTTTGGGGCCTTCTTTAAAAATTATTGGTTCTGATGCTTTTAGAAGTTGCAGCCATTTGCGTATTGTGAATATGGCTGAAAATGGCTTGCAAATTGTGAAAGATGGTGCCTGGAGAAGTTGTGAGCGCCTTACCGAAATAAGCCTTCCCAATAGTATAAAAGAATTGGGTAGTAGAGCTTTCTGCGCTTGCAGCCAACTTCGCCAGGTAAAATTGCCTACCAGCTTAGTAAAACTTGGAGAGGCCGCTTTTGCCGATTGTCGTTCCTTACAAAGCTTAGAACTTCCCGAGGGACTCAAAGAGGTGGGCACCAAAGCTTTCTTCGGCTGCCGAAATTTGGAAAGTATCTTCATTCCTGGGAGCTTAACTCATTTGGAAGAGAAACTTTTTGATGTCTCTCAGAATCTTACGATCTATGCTCCCCAGGGCTCTGCCGCCGAATCTTATGCTCTAGCTCACGCTATTCCCTTCTGCGCTGCTTCTGTCGATACTTGGCAAGCGACAATGACGGAAAAAATGCAAGCCTTAGAAGCAGAAAATGAAGAGCAGCAAATTGCTCTAGGCAATGAAATTGTCGAGGCGGACGAGGCTGAAGAAGCTAAGAACAATAGCCTCTCTTTAGAGAAAAAAGCCAAGTACCTTAAGAGAATAGCCGCCAGAACTAAGGGAAGGCGTCGCTGAGAAGAACGCTCGTTTAGTCATAGTTCGTACAGCCAAAGAAAGATGAAAGCTTATGGATAGGATTGGAAATGCTTTAGAGCGGATAGCCGGTGCTCTGGAGCGTATCGCGACGGCTATAGAACGAGGCGCCGCTATCTCCGGAGACAATTTGTCTGCTGCGGCCGATCTGGTGAAAAAAAGTCAAGAGCTGGGTGAGCAAATTGTTCCCAAGCCACTTCAAGCTGAGGCCGTTTCTGTAATTGAACAGGCAGACAGAAAAGAACCTACTCCAGAAATTGAAGATGGACTTATTAAGCTAGGCCATAAGATCGAAGACGCTTCTTTATCTAAAGGTGAAGCAAGTGAAGCTGAAGAGCTTGTTTTTGAATTACCTAGTAACCATGTTAAAGAGGACTTCGCTAAGCGCTATCCTTGTCTATCTGAGTTTTTGGAAGGTAGAGGTATCACTATTTGTGATGTCTTTGCTCCTCTAGTTCCCAAATCTCTCGATGATAGATTGGAAGAAATTGCCCTCTATATGGGTAATCGCTACTCGGATATTTATCCTTTGCTTTTAGCTATAAAAGCCAATTTGCGTACTGGCTTTAACTTCTCTTTGGATTTTACTTCTTGCTCGGCCTCTTCTGCAAAGGTCATTGACAAGCTTTGCCGTGCGCTTTACGAAATAGCCTTTTTAGATGAATATCGCTACTTAGGCTATCCCGATTTTAAAGTTCAGGCGCGAGCTTCTACTATAGGTATTGCTCATAACTTTTTCAGTGGCTTTTGGTTTGAACGTTATGTCGCTCAGCTAACGGCAGCGGTAGTAAAAAGTGTGCGTCGTGAATTTAATTTGGCTGAAAATGAGTTTGAAATTATTCGTAATGCCAAGCTTATGTGCCAGGGAATCCCTCGTGAGAGAGATATTTTGGTCAGTTGTGCCAATCAGTATTATTGGTTAGAGTGTAAATCTGGCGATAATTACATAGACAGCATTGCCGCTTACGATACTTTTTCCGCCCATTTTGGCTTTGAGCAAGATAATTGCTTCTTAGTATTCTTGAGCAATGAGGCTGGCTATCATAGGGCCGCCGGTTCGGGAATGCAAATTTGTTCCAGTGCGGAATTTTCTTCTCGATTTGCCGATTTACTGCGACACAATTTAGAAAAGGCTGGCTATGTTAGAGTAGACCAAGTTTAAAAATATATTCCTTATCGGTTGTCATATCTTAAAAATAGCCGCTTTCTCGATATCTGAATCTAGCAGATAATCCTGGAGAAAGCGGCTATTTTTTAATTCAGTTAGTTTTTAAGCTTACTTAACGACGTAGGCTTTTTTAATCATAGTAGGCTGATGCTGTGCCGGTAAGCTCTTCAAATAAGCTTCACCATTATACCAAAGCATACCCTGATCGAGTCCCATATCGGGGCTACCTACAGATTTAAACTGATCGGCAATTTCCATACCTTTGACAACTTTGCCAAAAGTGCTGAAGTTCTGAGCCTTTAAGAAGTCGTTATTACCGTAGTTAATGAAAACTTGGGTAGAATTTGTGTGTGGGCCAGCTTTAGCAAAAGCCAAAGTACCGCGATCTAAGTGGAAAAGGCTGGGATCGTCCCTAAAATTCTTTTCTCTCCAATCGCTCATACCTTTGCGCCAGTTAATACCGAACTGAGCTACGAAAGGCTGAGGGTTTTTCACTACACGGAAAACTGGAGTGTCATCATAGTAACCGGCTTCCACTAATTCTACGAAACGCTTGGCAGCGTTGGGAGCAGCCTGAGGATAAATTTCCATATCCACATCGCCGTCGGTGGTTTCGAAGCGAACTAAAGTATACTCGGTAATAGCCGGAGCATTAGAATCGAAGGGAGTGAGGGAACGATACTGAGCTGACATAGGGCTCTCCTTTTCTTGTTGTTGAGACTCTGCCGGAACACTCTGAGTTTGAGCGTCCGCTTGGTTTTCTGAAGCTGTCTCTTGCTTTGTGCAACCAAATTGCACACTGGCTAGCAGTACGACGGTAGCTAGTGCAGATATAGCATATTTATTCATTTCTTTCTCCTAAAAAATGGCTGCTCTTAAGATGTACAGCCATTAGGTTGAAATCTAATCTTTAATAACTTCGGCTTTCAGGATCATAGTGGGTTGCTGATTAGCCGGAAGTTGCTTTAAATAGGCGCCTCCGTTAGTAGAAAGCATACCTTGGTTTAACCCCATATTAGGATCGCCTACTTGTTTGAAATTGTTGGCAATTTCTAATCCTTTGGTAATAATACCGAAAGTTGAAAAAGCTTGTCCACGCAAGAAATCGTTATTGGCGTAATTTATAAATACTTGAGTGGAATTGGTGTTAGGGCCAGCTTTAGCAAAAGCTAAAGTTCCAGCTTCTAAGTGGAAAAGGCTAGGATCGTCGTTGAATTTTTTCTCATTCCATTGACGCTGGCCATCTCTCCAGTTAATACCAAATTGGGCCACGAAAGGACGAGGAGTTTTGACGACACGGAAAATGGGAGTGTTGTTATAGTAACCAGCTTGAACCAACTCTACGAAACGCTTAGCCGCATTGGGGGCAGCTTGAGGATAAATTTCCATTTCAATATCGCCAGCGCTAGTTTTGAAGCGTATTTTTACAACTTCGGTTAGAGCTGGAGCATTGTCATAAAAGGGCTTAAGATGTTTATATTTGGAAACGGCTTCCGTTTGGGCTACCAACATGTTTTGCCCAATATTGGCATTAGATTCAACGGTCTCTTGGGCCAAAGCCGAAACTGAGCAGCAGCCAATAAGAGCTAAGGAAATAATGAGGTTTTTAGTGAAGAACTTGTTCATTTTGTTTTAGTTAAGCCGTTCCTTTCTTGAATGAAGCTATTAGGGAGAGCCCGGTACATTTTGAGCCGGAGGTAAAGCCCAAGCATCTTTGATATGAGACATATCATTAAATGACAACAAACAAGGAAAATCTCCGTGATAGCGCAAGCGCACTACTCCGGTATTTCCCAATTCCATAGACCATTGATATTGGCCTTGAGGCGGGCCGACAATACCCCAAAGTATTGTCCGAATTATGCCGCCATGGCTAAAAGCTATTACGCGTCCATCTTGGGGAAGGTCGCGCCTCCAAGCTTCAGCTCGGTTGGCTACATCTTGTAAAGTTTCGTCGGCTCCGGGAAAGCAAGTTTTATAAGGATCCTTCCACCAATTGGTCACCTTATCTTGCTCTGCTTTGGTGAGTTCATCCCAAGTTCGTCCTTCTACAATACCCATAGGGATCTCTCGCAAACGTTTATCTAGGCGTATTTCTTGCGGATCCAAGTTGGGAAGAGCTAAGCGAGCCGTTTCTATACAGCGGTGTAAATCAGAACTCCAAACTTGAGTAAAGGGGACATCCTTTAAATTGTTCGCCAAGGCTCTGGCCTGGCTCTTCCCCAATTCGTTGAGGGGAACATCACTGTGACCTTGCCAGCGTTTGACTTTATTCCAATCGGTACTGCCGTGGCGAACTAGCCAAATTTCTAACATGGCCGCCAAATTTGCTCCTAGCTAAGTCAATCCTGCCATAATCGATTTTTTTGCTTACCTAACCGGGCGTTTGAAACTTTACAATGCATATCATACAAACTTTTGTAGTATTTTTTTCTTTAGTTTTTATTTACCTTATTATCATATTTTCCTTATTTATTTTTTTTATATTTAATTGTTATGAAAGCCGAATTTTATGAGCTTTTTTCTACTAGATACTGCTCACATTTTCTCTGATAATTATCAATAAGCAATAGGTTGCGTATAAAAGCGCAACTTAAAGGATTGAGGAGAAACGCTTATGGCTTTAGACAAAATTTCTAGTTTCTTGGGTGTATCTGGTATTTCCAGTAGTATGTCTACTTTTTCTGGAGTAACCGCTTCAACTTCAGAATTTAGTTTTGCCTCTGAAGATTCCATATCTTTATCTGGCTCAGAAGCTTTAAATTCCTTGGGCTCTCTTAGTGTAGCTTCTTTAGATGACGACAAAGCTTCTGAAGAAACCGATGGTCAAGCCCAAACTTCTGAAGAAACTCAAACCGACGAGCAAGCTAAAGGTAGTGAAGAAGCTGAACAAGTGCAAAGCAATGAAAAGGCTTCTGAAGAAGCTGCCAGTGAAGAAGTTCAAGCTTCTGAAGAAGCCGAAGCCGACCAGAGTACTTCTGAAGATGCTTTGGCCGAAGCTGATAGCAAAAATGCTGAAGCTTCTGAAGCGGCTGCTACCCAAACTGTGGCTCAAGCCAAAGCCTCTGAGCAAGCTGCTGCAGCAACTGAAGCCAATGCAGAAGTTGATGAAGCCGACACTGACTTAGAAAAAGCCAAGAGTGAGCTGGACAAGGTTATTTCTGAAGGAGACCAAGAGGGCAAAGAAGAGACCACGGCCGAAACTTTAAGTAGTTTAGAAGCCGAGATGGAACAGCTCAAAAAAGAGCAAGAGGAAAAAATTCAAGAGCGTGAAGCTTTAGAGCAAAAGCAAGCTCAGTTGGTAGAAGAATTAGCTGAAGCTCAAGCCGATGGTGATCAAGAAAAAATAGAGCAACTGAGCCAAGAGTTAAATCAAGTAAACCAAGATTTAAGCAATACTCAAGATGATTTAACCTCCATGCAAAATGACATTTCTCGTTTGAGCGATACTATCGATTCTACTAAGAATCAGCTTGAACAAGAAAATGCTACTAAAGCTCAAAACCAGCAAGATAAAGTAGACAGTGCTCAATCTGCCCAGCAAAATGCTGCTTCCAATTTAGAACAAGCTCAAGCCAAAGCCGAAACGGCTAATACCAATTCTCAAAGCGCTCAACAACAGGCTAGCCAAGCTGGCCAAGCGGCTACTGAAGCTAGCTCTGCTGCCCAAACTTCTCAAAGTGAAGCTTCTCAAGCCGCCAGCGAAGCTGAACAGTCTCAGTCTAAAGCTGAAGAATCTAAGAGCACTTTAGAAGAGCTGAAAGCTGCCGCTGAACAGGCCCGTACTGAAGCTGATAGTAAAGCTGAAGAAGCCAACCAAGCCGATTCTGAAGTATCTGAAGCTCAGTCCGCTTTGGAAGAGGCTCAATCCGCCACCAAGACTGTTGAAGATGAGGATGGCAACACTACTGAAGTGCAAGATGATGAAGCTATAGCTTCAGCTCAATCCGCTTTAGAATCGGCTCAGGCCAAAGCCGAAGCTGCTCACGCAGCTGCCGACGAAGCTGAAGATAAAGCTTCTCAATTAGAGGACATGGTTAGCGCCGCTGAAGGCACGGCAGAAAATGACGAAGCTGAAGCCGCTCAAGCTGCCGATAGTTCTGAACAAGCTCAAAACCAAGCCGATGAGGATGCCTCTGAAGCTGAGAGCACTGAAGCAGCTGCTTCAGAAGCCGACACCAAAGCTGAAGAAGCAGCTGGTCAGGCCGATAGTGCCACAGAAAATGCTGAGCAGACTGAAGAAACAGCTTCTGAAATAGATACTGAAGCCGAGGAGGCTGAAGAGACGAATGGCTTTGAAGAAGCTGTCGGCGTAACTAACGAAGATTTGCAAAAACAGCTTGAGGCTTTAGGTGAGCAATTGGCGGCGGCTCAAGCGGCTAGTCAATCTTCTGGCAGTGGTAGCACAGGCAGTTCAGGAGGTAGTGGAAGTTACGGCGGTGTCGGAGGCAGCGGAAGTGTGGGCAGTTCCGGAAGTTCTGGTAGCGTAAGTTCCGGTTCCTCAGTGAAAAGAAGCAGCGCCGCAGGAGATTTAGATTTGTCTAATTGCTCAGATGAAGATATAGCCAATGCTATTGACGGTTTCTTATCCGAACAAGGCTCCGAAGCTCCTGAAGGTACAGGCAAACTCTTTGTTGAGGCTGGTAAAGAATATAATGTCGATCCTTTGATCTTGCTCTCTATTGCTGGTCAGGAAACGCAGTGGGGCAAAACTGGCATCGGTATCAATGGTTGGATGGGCGTAGGCGCTTACGACTCCAATCCTACTAATGCTACTACCAATTCCACCTTCTCTGGTGTGCAAAATCAGATCAATGTCGGAGCTAAGACTTTTGCCAATTTGCGTGAAAAGGGCGGTTCTTCGGCCGATGCTTCAGTAGCTGATCAAACTGCGGCCGTCAATGAAGCTGGTTGGGCTACCGACCAGAATTGGCATAACGGCGTTACTAGCATTTACCAAAATCAGGTTAGCTCTTACATGCTTGAGCACTTGGAGGGCGCTTCCACTAAAGGTGGCGAGGGCATAGACGCTGCTCTGAATGAAGCTTTATCCATGGAAGGTATGACCGAGAGTGCCAACGCTTCTGAAATTAACGCTATTACCAAAGATTGCAACCAAAGTTGGGCTTTAGACTGTCAGTCTCAGCCTTGGTGCGCTGCTTTCGCCACCGGTATCTTGGCTAAAAATGGCGTTATGGACTTTAGCAATTGCTCCAATGTAAACTATACTCCCACTTTGGTGGAGTGGTCTAAGAACGAAGGCACTTGGAGCCAAGCTGGTGGCAGCTACGAACCTCAATCTGGCGATATGATTATGTTCGACTGGGATAACACTCGTTCTGGCGCCGACCATGTGGGCATTGTAGTCAGCTATGACAATTCAACTGGAGTTGTTACTACCGTTGAAGGTAACAGCGGCTCTCCTGGAGCTGTCAGAGTAAAAACCTATGATCGCAATCAAGCTTGCGTAATGGGTTACATTTCTCCCAATAAATAGGAAATAGTTATAGATCTAATATCTGAATAGGTAGCTCTTTGCCAAGGTGCAGAGAGCTACTTTTTTATATACAATGTAAAATAAATATTAACATGGCCCTTGGCACTAGATTAAGCGGAAATAACGATTGATAAAAGGAATGATAAAGGGCGAGAAAGACCATGTAGTGCAGTGTTTATGCCATCTTTTTTTCGCTTTAATGGATTAGGAGAGACTACTGAATGTCGTTAGATAAGATTTCAAGTTTTTTAGGAATATCTGGTATTTCCGCTAATATGTCCAGCACTTCTGCTGCGTCTACCAATAATGTTTTCGGTTTTGCGGCCGACGACTCTATTTCTTTATCTGGCTCTGAAGCCATTAACGCTTTCGGCTCTCTTAGCGTAGCTTCTTTGGACGACGAAGCTGCCGCTACCGAAGGCGCTGAAAATGGTGAAGCTGCCGCTACCGAAGGCGCTGAAAATGCTGAAGCTGCCGCTGCTCAAGCTACCAAAGATGGCGCCAAAGCTGAAGAAGCTGGCGATAAAGCTGTTAAAGCTAGCGAAGAGGGCGAAGAGGCCGACGCCAAGGCTACTGTAGCTAACGAAGACGCTAAGGCTAAAGATGCCGCTGCTGCCGAAACTGCCGCTACTCAAGCCAAAGCTCAAACGGAAGCTGCCGAGCAAGCCAAAACGGCTGCTGATGCCAATGCCAATGTAGATGAAGCCAATACCGATTTAGAAACTGCTCAGAACGAATTAGAAAAAGTAATCAATGAAGGCGAGCAAGAGGGCAAAGAGGCCAACACTGCTGAAACCTTGGGCACTTTAGAAGCCGAGATGGAAGAGCTCAAGAAAGAGCAAGAGAAGAAAGCCCAAGAGCGTGAAGCTCTAGAGCAAAAGCAAGCTCAATTAGTTGAAGATTTAGCCGAAGCTAAAGCTGATGGCGATCAAGAAAAAGTAGAGCAATTGAGCCAAGAGCTGGATCAAGTTAATCAGCAATTGAGCACTTCTCAAGATGATATGAACTCTTTGCAAAATCGCATTTCTACTTTGGGCGACACTATAGATTCTACTCGTAACCAGCTCGACCAAGAAAATGCCGCTAAAGCTGCCGCTCAGCAAGATAAAGTAAATAGTGCTCAAGCTGCTCAGCAAAATGCTGCTTCCAATGTTGAACAGGCTCAAGCTAAGGCCACTTCTGCCAACGAGCAATCCCAAGCTGCTCAGCAAGCCGCTAGCGAAGCTGGCAACGCTGCTACCGAAGCTAACTCTGCGGCTCAAACTTCGCAGAGCGACGCCACTAAGGCTGCTGCCGATGCCCAAGGCTCCAAGTCTAAAGCTGAAGAAGCTAAGTCTGAAATGGAACAGCTTAAGTCTCAAGCTACCGAAGCTCGCACCGAAGCTACCAATAAAGCTGCTGAAGCTACTCAAGCCGATTCTGAAGTGGCCGAAGCTCAATCGGCTTTGGAAGCTGCTAAGTCTGCTACCAAAACTATCGAAGACAAAGATGGCAACACTAAGGAAGTGCCCGATGAAGAAGCCATTGCTTCAGCTCAGTCGGCTTTAGACTCTGCTCAAGCTAAAGCCGACGCCGCTCACAGCGCTGCCGATGAAGCCGAAAATAAAGCTTCTCAGTTGGAAAGCCAGCTTAGCGCCGCCGAAGGTAAGTCTGAGCAAGCCGAAGCTGCCGCTACTGAATCTGCCAACGCTTCCGAGCAAGCCGAAACTAAAGCTACTGACGACGCTGCTAAAGCCGAACAAGCTGAAACTGCCGCTTCCGAAGCCGATACCAAAGCTGAAGATGCTGCTGGCCAAGTTAATAGCGCCGATCAGAAAGTGGCTAAGGCTGAAGATACTGCCGGTCAAATTGACGACAAGGCTGAGCAAGCTAAAGACGGCGTCAGCACTGTTGAAGCCGCCAACGCTTCTGATAAGGCTGCTGCCGACAGCGCCAAAGATACAGCCGACGACGCTAAGAATAGCTCTGGCCAAGGTGAAGATGCTAAAGCCGCCGGTACTGAAGGCGCCAAAGACGGCGCTAAAGATGGTGCCAAAGACGCTGCCGACAGTAGCAAAGTAGATCCCGAGAAGCTTCCCGATGGCGTTTTTGTGGACAAAAATGGCACTCTTTATAGCGAAGATGGCAAGAA
>DHKB01000039.1:50555-70763 GCA_002407045.1 Candidatus Bruticola papionis
CAGCTGATTGATAATAAGGGAAACCTTGTCAACGAAGATGGCAAGCGCGTCGACGCCGACGGTAATGTCATGAGCGAAGAAGAAATCGCTGCTGCTGACAAAGCCAAGGCCGACGAAGCTAAAGCCGACGAAGTAAAAGGCGATGAGTCTAAAGCCGCTGAAAGCGCTGCTCAGTCCAATGACAATTTGAGCGATTTTGAAAAAGCTGTCGGTATTAGCAATGAAGATTTGCAAAAACAATTAGACCAGCTTGGTCAGCAAATTGCCGCTCAGGGGGCAGCTGCTCAGCAAGCTGCTGCTAATAATGGCGGTTATGGCTCCGGCGGTGGTGGCAACTACGGTGGTGGCAATTATGGTGGAGGCGGTGTAAGTGGAGTCGGCGGCTCTGGTGGTGCTGGTAGTGTCAGCTCCGGATCTTCTGTTAAGAGAAGCAGCGCGGCTGGGGATATCGATCTTTCCAAGTGCTCCGACGAAGATATCGCCAATGCTATCGACGGCTTCTTGGCTGAAAAAGGCTCTCCCGCTCCTGCCGGTACTGGCGCTCTCTTTGTCAAGGCCGGTAAAGAAAATGATGTCGATCCTTTGGTCTTGCTCTCCATTGCCGGCCAGGAAACCCGCTGGGGTACCGCTTCCGGTAGCGTTGGTATCAATGGTTGGATGGGCGTAGGCGCTTACGACTCCGATCCCAACAATTCTACCCGCAATCCTACCTTCTCTGGCGTAGAAAACCAGATCAATGTTGGTGCCAGAACTTTCAAAAACTTGCGTGCTAAGGGAGGTTCTTCTTCCGATGCTTCTATTGCCGATCAAGCTTCAGCGGTTAATAAAGCTGGTTGGGCTTCTGACCAAAATTGGCATAACGGCGTAACTAAGATCTATCACGATCAAGTTGGTGCTTACATGCTCGAAAAGCTAAATGGAGCTGAGCTTAAAGGTAGCAAGGGCGTTGAAGGTGCTCTCAACGAGGCTCTCTCTATGGAAGGTATGACTGAAGGTGGCAACGCTGCTCAGATTAATGCCATCACTAAAGACTGGAACCAGAGTTGGGCTCTGGATTGTCAATCTCAGCCTTGGTGCGCCGCTTTCGCTACCGGCATGTTGGCTAAGCATGGCGTTATGGACTTTAGCGCTTGTGATAACGTCAACTATACTCCCACTTTGGTCAATTGGTCTAAAGGCCAAGGCACTTGGCGCCAAGGTGGCGGTGACTATGCCCCTAAAGCTGGCGACATGATTATGTTTGACTGGGACAATACTCGCTCTGGTGCCGATCACGTCGGCTTGGTAGTAAGCTACGATGCTGGTAGTGGTGTAGTTACTACTGTTGAAGGCAATAGCGGCAGTCCTGCGGCTGTAAGGGTCAAAACTTACGATCGCAATGCTGCTTGTGTTATGGGCTATATTGAACCCAACAAATAAAAAATTTCAGCTAAACTGATCTGAATGGAGGCCTCCCGACTTTTGGCCAGGAGGTCTTTTTATTTTTTAGCAAGCTAATTAAAAGTACGTAAAAGTTAAATAAATGTTAAATCAGTAGATAAATTCTAGATAAAATAAACTAGTGCTTGATAATATAGACAACGATACCTGTACACTGGTTGCTTAGACCTTGTGCTCGTAAAGGTAGGAGGGATTTTATTATGACTATCAATAGCAGCTACGACAATTCTGCGGCCATTAGACAGCAAGAAGAAGCTCGCCGTCAGGAAGAGGCTCGTCGTCAAGAAGAGGCTCGTCGCCAGGAAGAAGCTCGCAAAGCTGAAGAAGCTCGCAAAGCTAGAGAAGCCCAGCAAGCTAAAGAAGCCGAAGAAGCTCGTAAGGCTCAAGAAGCTCAAAAAGCTAGAGAAGAAGACAAAGTTGCCGTCAGCAGCAGCGAAGCTGCCGAATCTGGCAAGAAGGTTAAAGTTGCTTCTTTAGATGACGAAAGCGGTGACTCCAAAGCTATTAAAGCTTGTGCCGTAGATGAAAAAGGCTCTGGCAAAAAAACTGAAGAGAAGGGCTTTTTAGATAAAGTTGGCGA
Source organism: Candidatus Bruticola papionis (assembly GCA_002407045.1). GTDB lineage: Bacteria > Vulcanimicrobiota > Xenobia > Xenobiales > Xenobiaceae > Bruticola > Bruticola papionis. The sequence continues at coordinate 52,576 of DHKB01000039.1, forward strand.
CTTCTTTAACGGTGTCAAAGACAAAGTTGAAGATGTAAAGGACAAGATCGTCGACCACGTTAAGGACAAAGTGGCTGATGGTTTAGATGGTGCTTCCAGTTTAGCTGACAAAGCTGGTATGGACGGACTTTCTGACGATCTCGAAGAAATTGCTGATGATCTTAGAGGCGAAGATGGCAAAGAACTTTCCGACGCCGACAAAGCTAAGGTAAAAGACGAAGTCGAGAAGAAGAAAGAAGAAATTAAGGAAAAGAAGCTCGAGAAGCTCAACGAAGAGAAAGAGGCTCAGACTAAGAAGCAAGAAGAGCTCGAGAAGCAGCGCGACGAGACTATCGAAGAGCTGGAAAAAGCTCAAGCTGCTGGCGATCAAGCCAAAGTCAAGGAGCTTACTAGCAAACTCGATGGCATCAACGACGAGCTTTCCGAAGTAAATGAAAAACTCGACAAGATCAACAAAGAGATCGAAGAGTTAGAACCCACTCCTGAAGAGGAGATGGAAGACCTCCAGAAAGATATGGATGAGCTTACCAAGCAAGAAGAAGCTAAGCTCAAAGAAAAAGAAGAGCTGGAGAAGCAGCAAGAAGAGCTCGTAGAAGAGTTGGCTGCCGCTAAAGCTGCTGGTGATCAAGAAAAAATTGAAGAGATCACTAATAAGTTGCAAGGTGTCAACGAAGACTTGGAGCGCGTTAATGGTGAGCTCGAAGATATCCAGGCCCAGAAGCAGAACCTCCAGAAGGATATCGATAAAGTACAAGCTGAGATCGACGCTAAAAACGCTCCCGCAGAAGAAGCTGCTCAGGCTCAGAATGCTGAAGGTCAGCAACAGGCTGCTTCTAATGAAGCTGCTGGAGCCCAGGGTGCGGCCAATGGCTCTAATGGCAATAATGGTGCCAGCGGTTCCAATGGCGGTGGCAATAATGGCGGTACCGGAGCTGTCAATAACGGCGGTGGCGGTACCGGTGGCACCGGCGGCGTAGGCGGTACTGGTGGTACCGGCGGAACCCAGGGCACTGGCAGCACCGGATCTGCTACCAGAACCACTGCAGCCGGCGATATCGACCTTTCTAAGTGTTCCGACGCCGACATTGCTAAAGCTATCGACGGCTTCTTAGCTTCCAAAGGCTCTCCCGCTCCCGAAGGTACTGGCGCTAAGTTCGTTAAGGCCGGTAAAGAGAATAATGTCGATCCTTTGGTCTTGCTCTCCATTGCTGGTCAGGAAACTCGTTGGGGTACTGCTTCTGGTAGTGTAGGTATCAATGGTTGGATGGGTGTAGGCGCTTACGACTCCGATCCCAACAACTCTACGCGCAACTCTAAGTTCTCTGGTGTAGAAAACCAGATCAATGTTGGTGCCAGAACTTTCGCCAACTTACGCGCTAAGGGCGGTTCTTCTGCCGATGCTTCCATTGCTGAGCAAACTTCTGCCGTAAACAAAGCCGGTTGGGCTACCGATCAGAATTGGCATAAGGGCGTAACTAGCATTTACCATGATCAGGTTGGCGCTTACATGCTCGAGCACCTCAAAGGTGCCGAAACTAAAGGCGGCAAGGGCGTAGATGGAGCTCTCAGCGAAGCTGGCTCTATGGTAGGTATGACCGAGAGCGGCAACGCTTCTCAGATCAACGCTATCACTAAAGACTGGAACCAGAGCTGGGCTCTCGATTGTCAGCAGCAGCCTTGGTGCGCCGCTTTCGCTACCGGTATTTTGGCTAAGCATGGCGTTATGGACTTCAGCAAGTGCTCCAACGTCAACTACACTCCCACTTTGGTAGAGTGGTCTAAAGGTCAAAACACCTGGCAGCAAGGTGGCAACGGTTATGCTCCTAAAGCTGGCGATATGATTATGTTCGACTGGGACAACACTCGCAGCGGCGCCGACCACGTTGGTATCGTAGAAAGTTACGATGCTGCTAGTGGTACCGTTACTACTATTGAAGGTAACAGTAGCAACTCCGTACGCCGTAAGACTTACAACGTAAACGCTGCTTGCATTATGGGCTTCATTATGCCTAACAAATAGATATAAAGTGATGCTCCGCAAGTAGGAGCAAGAGAGGAGACGGCTTCTCTGGCTGTCTCCTCTTTTTTTGTGTTTTAAAGGGCACTAAAAAAAGCTTTACTAACTTTTAGTTTTAAGTTATTCTCTATGATAAGATGGGCTGTTTGCGTGCATTTTTGTCCATCGTATTCTTACTCCCAGGGGTTCAGGAGGAACTTAATAGATGTTAAATTCCCTTGCTCGCAACAAGGGGAGCAGACGTTGGCTGGGCCTATGCCTTTTCGCTATAGCCTTCCTGTTCGCTGCTCTTGTCTCTGGTTGCGGCGGTTCTGGTAGCTCTGGCAGCGGCGGTGGCGCTCCTGCCAAAGAGTTCTCCAATGTTATTTTCCATTTTAACGATTTAGTAGACGGCAAAACATTAGCTCGTGCTGTTCCCGACGGTACAACCCAAATCCGTTTTACCGGTTCTACGAGCTCCCGCGAGGTTCTCTACGGTCCCACGACCAAAGATTACGCTCCTACTGTCACTTTAGAGAAAGTTCCTGTCAAAGTTACTGGTTTCGTTCTCGAGTGCCTCAATAGCAATAATGGCCTTACTGCCGTTATTCCTGTCCAAGCTACATTGAACGCTTATGGTGATACCCATCTTACTATTTCCGAATCCCCTGCTTTAAGCAGCGTTGTCAAGAATGTAGTCGTAAAGCCTACTGAAATTAAGGATTTGTTAGTTGGATCTAGTGAGAGCTTCACTGCTGTAGCTACTTTAAGCGACGGACAAATTGTCGATCTCACTCCTTACTTAACTTTCACCAGCTCCAACCCCAGCGTAGCCACTGTGGAACAGAATGGCTACGACGGTGCCAAAGTTACCGCTAGTAAGGGTGGCGAAACTACCATTTCCGGTTCTGTTTTAGGTGTTTCCATGCCTGAAATTAAAGTTACCGTGAATGCTGGTGTTGTCGAGAAGTCTGTAGCTTTTTCGCCTGATAAAGTAACCGTACCTATGGGACGCTCTCGCGAAATTACTGCCCAAATAGTTCATAGCGACAACTCTACGAAGACAGTTCCCGCTGATCGTGTCACATACACCGTTGAGCCTACTGAAGGTGTTGTCACTATTGAGCCTACTTCCACTGGATGCAAGGTTATTGCTGCCGACGGCGTCAAATCTGGCGCTAAAGCTACTGTCACTATGACAGTTACCAATGAAGGTGAAGAGCCTTTCACTGCTAAAGCTGAAGTTGTTATTACTGATAAAGAAGTTGAATCTATTGCTATCACCAACGACACCGAAGGTGATATGTTGAATAAACTTTATCCTACTGGTAATAATAACGCTTGCCAGTTTACTGCTACTGCTACTTATAGTGACGGTAGTACTGATGATGTTACCGCTACAGCTACTTGGAATAGCAACACGGAAGCTGCTGCCAAATTTGGCGAAACTAAAGGTAAATTAGAAGCTATTGCTGTTGGTACTACTACTGTAACTGCCGAATTGGATGGAATAACTTCCGATGCTATTACTATTGAAGTTGTCAATCCTGGAGTTACTAAAATACAAACTAGTGTCGACGATCCAGAAAAAGGATTCGTTGCTTACATTAAAGATGGTGCTGGCCAGCCTTATGCCATCACCGTGAAGGCCATTTATGCTAATGGCGAAGAAAAAGTTGTTACTGTAGCCGACGAACTTACCACATGCGAGTTCTTTAGAACTAAAGATGGTGAAGTTAGCACAGAATATGTCGATTTCCAAGATGGTGAAAACGATGTAATTAACATTGTTCCTAAGAAAAAGACTGACGAAGCAACTGGTAGTTACATTAGATTTACCTATGATGGTATCAAGTCTGATGATATTAAAGTTACCGTTGTCGATGTAGTCCCTGAGGTCCTTGCTATAAACTTAGTTGATGAAGTTACCAATAAAGTTTATAACATTAACCCCACTGACGGAACTTATGAAGTCGGTATTCCTTATGGCCGCTCTTACAAGATTGTTATACGCGCCCAAGCTAACGATGGCTCCGATTTAGGCGACATCTCTGGTAACTATGAATTTAGTGACGGCGTTACGAGATCTGATGGTGTTGATCTTAGCTTAAAACACCCGGTTCTTGTTCCTGGCGTTACTGAAGAAAATGAATACTCCTCCACTGCTCAAATTCAAACCTATGGCGAGAGTTATGAGAAGATGATTTGGTCCAATGAGGAACTCTACGGTAACCGTAGATATATCTCTTATATGGACACCACAACAGAAGAGCCAGAAGAAAAGCAAGTCGGCGACAATGATATAATAACTGTCACTGGTCGCAATAAGGCTGATAAAGTAGAAGCTTTCAAGGTAAAAATTGTCCTGAAAGATGCTGCTGTAGACTCCTACCTTGCTGCTTACAAGAAGAGCAGTGGTACTACTTTTGACATTCCTCGTGGTGTTGATTTTGATATCAGTACTTCCGGCGAACATAAAATTAAGGCTCAGATGTCTTACAAAGCTAGTGAGACTCAGACCAACTTAGTTGATGTAACTGAGTTAATGTCTATAGACGAAGAGTCTATTACACCGCTCTTAAGCACTTTCTTGGTTGAAAAGAAATCCGATGGCGTCTACTCTAGCGTAACTGCTGAAGATACATACAGTAGCCGTAACAAGTTTAGACAAACTGGTGAAATTACCATGAATAATAAGCGTGATGCTGAATCTGAAAAGTTCGGCTGCGCTGCTTATTTAAATGGTCCTTTCCAGAGCTACAATGTGGAGCCCGCAAAGTTCACTTTGAAGCTTGAGCGTCCCATTATTTTGGGTTATGCGCCTGGTGTCTATAATGAAAGCGGTGCAGCAGTCAGCGCTAGCTCCGACGGTACTTACCATTTCTCCGCTGGTACAAAGTTCCAGTTCTTATTGAGCTCTCCAGTACTTAGTGATAAAGGTAAGAATCCTGATGGCGATTTCTTAGCTGGTACTAGCGACATTATCGGTATGTACTACAACGATGTTTTCATTAAAGTTGTAGAACTCTTGAAGCCCAAGACTATCGATAGCTTCTATCAGATGAGTGATGATGAGAAGTTGAGTAGTGGTAATATGAGTACTATCAAGATTACTCCTAGTTCCGAGGCTTATTACAATCCTGAGGAATTTGTCAAGCAAGTAATTGTGACTTTGGACAAATAATCTTGACCAGATTTCCGTTTAGAGAGCTTGTCTCTCTAGGCGGAGCGAACTAAACAAAAATCCCCACCTACTTTAGGGTAGGTGGGGATTTTCTATTATGTATCCATAAAAAAATAACTTCGTTCAAACTACAAGTCTAAACGAAGTTATTTTGTGTATAGGGCTATTTTATAGCGCCTAAGTTAGCTTACTTTTTCAAAGCTTCGGCTACAGAAACAGCTACGGCTACGGTGGCGCCAACCATGGGGTTGTTGCCCATACCGAGGAAGCCCATCATTTCAACGTGGGCGGGCACGGAGCTGGAGCCGGCGAACTGAGCATCGGAGTGCATACGGCCCATAGTGTCGGTCATACCGTAAGAGGCAGGGCCGGCAGCCATGTTGTCGGGGTGTAAAGTACGGCCAGTACCACCACCGGAAGCTACGGAGAAGTATTTCTTACCTTGCTCAATGCACTCTTTTTTGTAAGTGCCGGCTACGGGGTGCTGGAAGCGGGTAGGGTTGGTGGAGTTTCCGGTAATGGAAACGTCTACGCCCTCTAAGTGCATGATAGCTACGCCTTCGCGAACGTCGTCAGCGCCGAAGCAGCGGACTTTGGAGCGCTCGCCCTTGGAATAGGCGATCTCTCTAACTACTTCGATTTTACCAGTGAAGTAGTCAAATTTGGTTTGCACATAGGTGAAGCCGTTGATACGGGAGATGATCTGGGCGGCGTCTTTGCCTAAGCCATTCAAGATAACGCGCAAAGGAGTTTTGCGGGCCTTGTTGGCGTTGTTGACGATACCGATGGCGCCTTCGGCGGCAGCGAAGGATTCGTGGCCGGCCAAGAAAGCGAAGCATTTAGTGTCGTCGCTCAAAAGCATGGCACCTAAGTTGCCGTGACCGAGACCGACTTTGCGATCGTCAGCTACGGAACCGGGAATGCAGAAAGCTTGTAAGCCTACGCCAATTAAGCGAGCGGCTTCAGCGGCGTCTTTGGCACCTTTTTTGAGGGCAATGGCGGCGCCTACAGTGTAGGCCCAGCAAGCATTGTCAAAAGCGATAGGCTGAACTTTGCGGACGACATCGTAAGGGGCGATGCCATGCTCATCGCAAATAGCCTTGGCTTCTTCAATGCTGGAAATACCGTACTCGGCGAGCACAGCGTTGATTTTATCAATACGGCGTTCGTAACTTTCAAATAATGACATTGCGCTATCTCCCTATTCCTGACGAGGATCGACGAATTTGACACCGTCGGCGAAGCGGCCGTAAGTGCCGGTGGCATCCTTCATGGCCTGGGCGGGCTCTACACCCTTCTTGATAGCGGCCATCATCTTGCCGATGTTGACGAACTCATAACCAATAATGAGATTGTCAGCGTCGAGAGCAATACGAGTGACATAGCCTTCAGCCATCTCTAAGTAGCGAGCGCCCTTAGCTTTGGTGCCATACATGGTACCGAGCTGGCTGCGCAAAGCTTTGCCCAAGTCTTCGAGACCGGCGCCGATAGGAAGACCATCTTCGGAGAAAGCGGTCTGGCTGCGGCCGTAAACGATCTGGAGGAAGAGTTCGCGCATAGCTACGTTAATAGCGTCGCATACTAAGTCGGTGTTGAGAGCTTCTAAAATAGTTTTGCCGGGTAAAATTTCGGCAGCCATAGCGGCAGAGTGGGTCATACCACTGCAACCGACAGTTTCAATTAAAGCTTCTTCGATAATGCCATTTTTGACATTAAGAGTGAGTTTGCAAGCACCCTGTTGGGGAGCGCAGCGGCCTACACCATGAGTTAAACCGCTAATTTCGCTTATCTCTTTGACCTGTACCCATTTGCCCTCTTCGGGGATAGGGGCCGGACCATGATATGCGCCCTTAGCGATAGGACACATGTGAGACACTTCTGCTGAGTAAATCATAGAATTACTCCTTAACTGAAAGAATAGCAAATTACAGCTTCGTCTGCTTCTGCGGAAAAGCGCCTAAGCCCTTCTCCCAATATTTCTGCCTTTCACGAACGTTTATCTATATATATAGTGGGCAGATGTCCGCTAAAAGTATATTTTTTTTACGTTATTTTAAAATAATGGTTAACTTATAACCGTTGACTGACTATTTAATTACCGCTATATTTAACCCTGTATCTTTGTAATATTGACTGATTGTTCAATTGATATAATCAGCAGTGCGGATTGTAAACCGTATTTTATAGATCAATTTTATATCTTCAGCTAGGAGAGATATTTTCTGTTCCTTACAAGAACGGAAATAATGGGACTGATGAATAACAAATACTCAAATTTGCGTGTTCCTGTCGGCATGGTTTTGGTGGCAGCTACTCTACTTGGCGGAGCCGTAGGCTGCACTCAAGGTAATTCCGGCGAAGAAAAAAAAGATGTAGCCGTTACTGAAGTTAAAGCCAGCAATGTGGAATTGGCTACTTCCCAAATGGGCAGCATTATGGAAGAAACCACTATTACTGGTCACTTAAATGCTATCAGCAAGGCTGATATAGTTAGTCGTGTAGCTGGCAGAGTAGTGGGAATTTATGCTCGCGAAGGTGATTCTGTCCGCAAGGGGCAGCTTTTAGTTCAGTTAGACGATACCGTACAGAAAAACACGGTCAACTCTGCTAAAGCTAGCCTGGCTCAGGCGCAAGCTGGACTCAATCAAGCTTTAGCCAATTACAATTCCGCTCAGACCAGAGTAGGCCAGGCCCAAGAAAGTATGGGCATGACCGATGTTTCTTCTGCTTTGGAAGTTCAAAAGGCGCATCAGGGAGTTATTCAGGCTCAATCCGCTTTAGCCAGTGCTCAAGCTAACTACGACGATGCTTTATTAAATATGCACCGTCAGCAGGATCTTTACGCTAAAGATGCCGTTTCCAGCTACGCTCGCGAGCAAGCTGAATTGCGTGAGCGCACTTCTTTCCAACAGCTTAATACTGCTAAGAGCGCTCTCAAAGCTGCCAAAGAAAGTTTGCATATTGCTAAAACTGCTCAGCGCCAAGTCAATATTTTGAATGCTGACGTTAAAAATAGTAAAGATGCTGTGGCTCAAGCTAAAGCTGCCGTAGAGCAAGCTAGAGCTACCGTGCAAGCGGCTCAAGCTGCTTACAATTCTGCCGTTACCAACTTGGAAGATATGGCCATTAAATCTCCTATCGATGGTGTTGTCACTAAACGCGATGTTGAAATTGGCTCCTTTGCCAAAGATGGCGGCAGTGCTGTATTTAGCGTAGTTGACAATAAAGATTTAGAAATGATCAGCTCTTTAGATGAAAAGTTCGCTCCTGCCGTTAAAGCTGGTAGCCATCTAACTCTGAAGACTTCCATTGTTGATAATGTTCCCGCTACTGTAGTCGACGTTATTCCTTCTTCCGATCCTACCAGCCACACTATTAAGGTTCGTCTCAACATTAAAAATGAAAGCGGAGCCCTTTTGGATGGAACTTATGCTGAAGCCAACATGCCAGTTCAGGAACTTAAGGGCGTGATTGTTCCCCGTACGGCTGTTAATATTGCCGTAGGTTCTGTCTTTGTGATGGCTTTTGAAGGTAGTGGTGATGAAGGTACGGCTAAAAAATACCCGGTCAAGATGGTTTATAGCAACGGTAAAGAGGCTTTAATAACCGGTATCAATGCTGGTGTGAGAGTGGTTACTTCCGGCGCTTTGGATATTCTTGACGGACAGTCACTCAAAATCGCTGCTTCTGATAAAGCAGAGGGGAATGAGTAACCTTGAGTATTTGGGATTTTTGTATTAAGAGGCCTGTCTTTACGACAGTGCTGGTTATATCGCTAATTATGGTCGGCCTTATGGGCTACAGCCGCATGGGCGTAGACTTGATGCCCGACTTCGACATTCCTGTGGTCAGTGTTACTACTACTTACGTAGGTGCTGACCCTGAAGTTATCGACCAAGACGTCACCAATATTATTGAAGAACAAGTTGGTACTATCGAAGGTATCAAGAGCATTAAAAGTAGCTCCTACGAAGGCTATTCCGCTGTCGTTATTGAGTTCGAATTGGATCGCGATATCGATGTAGCTACTCAGGAAGTGCGCGATAAGGTATCCAAAGCCGAACAAGACTTGCCTACCTCTATCGATAAGCCTTTGGTACAGAAGATCGACCCCGACTCTTCGCCTATTATTTACCTCACTTTGGCTGGCGATATTCCCTACCAGCGCCTTTCCCAGTTGGCTGACGATGTATTACAAGATCAAATTCAAAATATCAGCGGCGTGGGTAGTGTAGAACTTTACGGTTTCCGCGAGCGCAATATCCGTATTTGGCTTGAAGCTGGCAAAATGGAAAAATATAGCATTTCTCCTGCAGAAGTGCTCGGTGCTTTAGGTTCATGGCACGTAGAATTGCCCGGTGGCCGTTTGGAAACCGATAAGCGCGAATCTACTATCAAAATGGAAGGTGAGTACACTAGCGTTGAAGAGCTGGAGACGATGACTCTGGCTTGGCGCAACGGTGCTCCTGTGCGTTTAAAAGATGTGGCTCGCGTTGAAGATGGTGAAGACGATATTCGCAGCTATTCCCGCGAAAATGGTCAAGCTTGTGTAACTTTAGCCGTTGTAAAACAAACTGGTTCCAATACTGTAGGTATTGCTCAAGCTGTGCGCGACAAGTTGCCTGAATTGCGCGAGCTTTTGCCTAGCAGTGTCAGACTGGATGTTTCTTACGATACTTCAACCTTTATTAAAGACTCCGTACAAGGTGTAGGTGACGACTTACTTTTGGGTGGTATCTTTACCGCTATCGTAATTTACCTCTTCCTGCGCCACATTAAGATGACGCTCATTAGTTTGATCTCCATCCCGACTTCACTTCTGGGCGCTTTTGGGTTCATGTACTTCATGAACTTTACCATTAACCAGATTACTATGTTGGCTATGTCACTAGCTGTAGGTCTGGTAATTGATGACACCATTGTAGTTTTAGAGAACATCTTCCGTATGATGGAGGAGGGCTCTGCCGATGGTAAAGAAGCTGCTAGTAAGGGTACTGGTGAAGTAGCTTTTGCTGTATTAGCTGCTACTATGACTATTGCCGCTATCTTCTTGCCTGTAGCTTTTATGGGTGGTATTATCGGCCGAGTTTTCTATCAATTCGGTATCAGTGTAGGTATCGCTATTACCCTTTCTTACTGCGTATCTGTAACACTAACGCCAATGCTTTGCGGTCGTTGGTTAAAGCCAGAAAAACACGACAACTTCTTTACTAATGCTGTGGGCTCTTTCCTGAGCTGGATGGACCACACTTACAGATCTTGGCTTACCGTAGTTTTGCGTAACCGCTTTACTCGCGTTATGACCATTGTTATCGCTTTCGCTTGTTTCGGCTTCGGTCTTTTCTTAGCCAGTTTCGTTGGTGAAGAATTCTCTCCCAATGCCGACCGCAGCGCTTTTATTGTTAGTGTAAAGACCCCTATTGGTACTTCCCTAACTTTAACTGACGAACGTTGTAAAGCTATTACCGCTATTGCCAATACCCATCCTGAAGTTATTAAAACTATGGAAACTATTGGTGATACCCAAACTAGTCAGGTCAATAAAGCTACTATTATTGTAGAGCTTAAGCCTCGCAAAGAACGTGAAAAATCTCAGCAACAAATTATGGACGAAATGCGTGCTGAGTTTGAAAAGCTCGCTGGCGTAACGGCCATCCCTGCTCACATTCCTACTATGGGCGGTGGTTCTACACAGTACGACTTGCAATATGCTTTACAAGGCGCCGATCTTGACACCTTGGAAGAAATTACTGGTAAAATTACCCGTCTAATGCAGACCAATAAAAACCTCTGCGACATTGACGACGACTTAGAACTTATTCAGCCTCAGGTTTCCGTCTTCCCTAAACGTAATAGTGCTGCTGACGTAGGCTTAACTACTAGCGATATTACCACCGCTTTGCAAACTATGATGAGCGGTGTCGATGCAGCCAAATTTAAGATTGGTAGTAAACGTTACGATGTGCGTGTCAAGGCTGAAGATAGTTTCCGCGAAGATGCTGAGTCTATCCGCAATATCCTTTTGCGCACTCCTTCGGGCAAGAATGTTTATATGCGCAGTGTGGCTGATGTAGTTGAAGGCTTGGGCCCCAATTGTATTAGTCGTTACGACCGTATGCGTTCTGTAACCATTACTTGTAACGTAGTAGCCAACTCTATTACTACTGGTCAAGCTTCCGAATGGTTTGAAAAAGAAGTTGGCCAGATCTTACAAAACTATCCTGGCTATAAGATTACCGCTACCGGTATGACTCAAAACCAAAAAGAGTCTATGCAATACATGATGTTTGCTCTTATGAGCTCTATTGTAATTGTATACTTGGTATTGGCTGCTCAGTTTGAATCATTTATCCACCCCTTCACTATCATGATGACCTTGCCTCTGGCTTTGGTCGGCGTATTCTTAGCTCTCTTCCTCTGCCATGAGAACTTAAGTATCTTCGCTTTGATTGGTATCATCATGTTGGTAGGTATCGTAACCCGTAACGGTATCTTGTTGGTAGAATTTGCCAACCAATTGCGTGAAGAAGAAGGACTCGATCCGCACTACGCTATGCTTAAGGCCGGCCCTCTGCGCTTACGTCCTATTCTCATGACCGCCGCTTCCTCTATTATCGGTGTATTGCCCGTCGCCTTAGGTATGTCCGAAGGTGGCGAAGTACGTTCCGCTATGGGTGTAGCCGTTATCGGTGGTTTGCTCACTTCTACTTTCTTGACGCTCTTCGTAGTACCGACCGCTTATATTACCTTCGATGGTACTATGGCCAGAATTATCGGTATTTTGCGTAAGATGGGCTTCAAATTCGAAGATGACAACACCCCCAATGGCACTTCTGGCAAGGCGTCCTCGTCTAACCAAAAGTCTGGTGTGGATTTAAGTAAGCCTGGTATGCCTAGCAAAGGTGTTGAAGATATTCGACATGGCAAAGTGATCGCCGATTCTAATGACAAGGAGGCTCGCTAATCATGAATTGCAATAGATTCACAGGCTGGTCTGGCCGCTGGTGTATGTCGGCTATAGTCTTGTCTTTAGGCTTGGCTTTAGCCGGAGCTAGCCAAAGTGCTTGGGCTAACCCCGCCGGGGAGGGGGGGGCGGTCGCCGGTTCTTCGATCGCTTCAACAGTAAGCGCCAAGGCTAAGGCCGTACCTGCGGCCAAAGCTTCTGCCGAAACCAAAAAAGCAAAGGCTGTCCATAAAGAAGCGGCTCCCGCTGCAGCGCCCACTTCTGCTGCGCCGAAAGCCCAATCTTATCAGCCTCAGGCCGCTCCTCAGCCTTCTCAGGCTGCTGCCGCTTCTGTCAATGCTTCTGCTGGCACTATCCTTCCTAAAGAAGTAGCCGACATTGAAGGCGCTCCCAAATACACTTTGCGCGACGCTATGCGTATGGCCATGAAAAATTCGCCTGCGCTTGATGCAGCCAGAGCCGCTTATCAGCAAGCTAAAGGAGCTACCGAAGAAGCTTACACAGCAGGCAATCCTACCGTGGATTTGAATGCAAGTTACACTTTTACGGTGCCTGACATGTCGGTTGACATGGGTGGTCAAACAATTTCTGTCGGTTTCCAACACAACTACAACGCCAGTTTGGCCATCAATCAAGTAATTTCTACTTTTGGCCGCTTGCACTATTCTGTGTTGGCTTCCCAAATGGCCGAATATAGTGCTCTGGAGCAATATCGTCAGGCTTTGGAATCTCAATTGGCTACTACTGCCAACAAATACTTAAATGTACTTTTGGCTCAAGAGAGCGTAGTTATCGCCGCTCAGCAATTAGATGCTCAAAAATCTTCCTTGCGCCAGGCCGAAGACTTATATAAAGGTGGAACGGCCGCTAAGTTTGATGTTTTGAGCGTACGCTCGGCTGCTACTTCTGCCGAACTTACTTTAATTGAAGCCAAAAATGCTTTGCGTTTGGCTAAAGCCGCCTTGTGTAGCGATATGGGACTTCCTATCGGTACCGAGTTTAATGTGGCTCCCTTTAGTTGGGAAAAAATTCCTGACAATGTTGTCTCTACTTACGACTTAGAAGAGTCTGTTTTGGGAGCTTTAGAGCGCCGTCCTGAAGTAAAAGCTACTCAATGGGCCAAAGAAGCTGCCGAAGCTCGTTTAGAACTTTCTCGCAACAATAGAAACCCGTCTTTAGCTTTGCAAAGCACCGTTTCCAATACTCGTGCTACTGCCATGTCTCATAGCACTATGTGGGTGACTAGTTTAGTTCTCTCCGTGCCTATTTACGATGGTGGAGTAGAACACGCTCAAACTAAACAGTTAGAAGCTGCTGTTCAGCAATTAGATGCCAATTTGGAAAATGTACGTCGCGGCGTCCGTTTAGATGTAGAGCAATGCTACTACAACTTAAATAGTCGCTGGGAGCGCATTGTGCAAGCTCGCGTTGGTTTGGAGCAAGCTGAAGAAGCCTATCGTGTAGCCGAAGTTCGCTATGGCGCCGGTCTTTCTACGCCTACCGAACTTTTGGAGAGTCAGTCCTCTTTGGTAGCTGCCAAGCGCAGTTTAGCTACGGCCAAGTATAGCTACTTGGGAGCCAATGTCGATTGGATGCTGGCTACTTCCGGGGCCTATCCTTTTGAAGTGGTTGGGCCTTTAGATGAATCCGATCTTAAAGCCGATTTAGATGCTTGGTATGTTTCGGCTGAAGAATTGCGCAACGAAGCTGTAAAGCTTATCGATCCTGTCAAAGATGATAAGATCCCCGGTACTTATCAAGAGCCTGCCGCTTCCGAGCCTTCCTTAAAGAAACTCAGTGAGCAAATAAAATCACAAACTATTGTAGATCGTTTGCCTGAATCGAAGGAGCCAGCCAAGGAGCAATCTTCTGCAAAGGAGGTCTCCAAATGAGTTTGGTATCGGAACAAGAAGTTGGTAGCGATCGATACAATCGCCGCCGCGAGCAGCTTTTAGATATCGCCACTCACCTTTTTGCTAAATATGGCTTGGAAGGTACCACCACTAAAGATATAGCCGAAGCTGCAGGCGTCTCTCCCGGTTTGTTATACCATTACTACAGTTCTAAAGAGGATCTACTCATTAGCGTAATTCGTCGTTTTCGCGATCAGAAATGCGGTTGCGAAAATGATACAGAGTATTGTGAGCTTTCTTTGAGTGAGGGTCTGAGATATATCCTGTCCAATTTCAAAGAGTTTGTCAGTAAAAATCGCGATTTACTTTGGATCGTCTTTAGAGCGGCAGCTATTTTCCCTTCGGTGAATGATGTGCTCAAAGAGTTTGAAAAATCAGATCGAGGCGGTATGGTAGCTTTCTTCGAAAAAAAGATTCAGTCTGGTGAGATGAAAGCTATCGATCCCGGTTTAGTAGCCAAATCTTTGCGTCATATTATTGTTATGGCCAACTTGGGTGGGCAAAGCTACGATTTAGATATAGATAAGCTGGTTGACGTTTTCTTAACCGGTATCCAAGCTTAGCTTTATTACTAAATCTATATATAAAAACCGAGCCTTCCGGATGTTAATATCCGGAAGGCTCGATTTTTTTTGTATGACTATTTAGAGCAATTTAGCGGGCAAACTCTTGGCAAAGCTTATCCCAAGCGGCAAAAGAGCGCAAATTAGCTACGATACCTTCATAATCGTCTTGCGGATTTACTAAAGTATCGTCGCTAGCTAAATCATCAAGGATTTTTTCAATATCTTCGCCATCTAAATTCATAAACATTACCGTCAAAGAGGCCAAATAAGCATTGTAAGCTCTCTTTAAGTCGTAAGTATGTTGGTTGGAAACAAACTGGGAAAAAGATTCTTCATTATTAACCAACTCGTCTAAAGTTCCCATATCTCCCTGTTCTACTACTGCTGAAGCTAAGAAAATTTCGAACCAAGAACGCAACAAATCGGCGCAATATTCATTGCTGCCTCCGTCATCTAGGCAATAAGCTAAAAGATAAGCGGCCATATTATCGCAAGCGTCTTCTTCGTTGCCAGGCACTGCCAAATCATAATCATTTATAAGTAAGTGGGCTACTTCATGCATCATAGATACGTTAGCCGATTGGCCTACAGTTTTGGCAATTTCCTTTTTGGTTGATTTGCTGAGCTTATCTTCCATAGTACAAAGATTGTTGTAGCTTATTAGTAAATCGTCGTAAGGAATATAAATTTTGGCTGTTTCCAAATCGCAATGGATACCGTATTGGCTATTCATGCTTAAAAAAATAACTTTGGCGGGTCTTTTTAACTTAAAAATTTTGTTGAAGCCGTCGACTGTTTTTACGGTATCTTTTAATTTATCCATTAAGCCCGAAGGCAATTTTTGCTCAGGCTCTTTAAATACAACAGAAAGTTGGCAATCGTCGTCGGTTTCGGCTATAGATTGACAAGGGGCCATGCCCAAGAGGACTGTGAGATTTAAAGCCAGCATTAAGGCTATCAGCTGGAGTTTGCCTAGTTTTATTTTCACACTTAGCTCCTACTTTTTAATTATGTAAATAGGGAAATTCGCTACTGATATTTCCGGCTTGATGGCCTTTTGGCCTTTTCTCCAATTTCCTTATTCGTCTGAAAGTAAAAAAACAGACTGCAATGCAGCAAATAGGGCAGAGGAAGAGCGCTAGTATCGCTGAATTTTTTTCAGTAAAGAACACCAGAATTTTCAGGCGGAGCTACTACTTCCTTGACTGTAGAACCCGGTAAGCAAATCCATTCGGTCGACAATAGCTCTTCAGGAGTGGCTGAAGAAAAGCCCAGAGCTGATATTACCAGTTTTTTGACTAAAACCGATAAAAATGTTTCTCCCTGGCTGGCTGTCAGCTTTTCTTTATTTATCTATCCCGGTGCCGGTCAAATTATGAATCGTCGTCCCGGTAAAGGTGTTATTTTTGGCTTAACTTTTACTATTCTTATGGGATTAGCTTTATACTATTTAGTAAATGGCGCTCTGGATTTTCTTGTCCCTGAGTTGCGCGAGGGAGCCAAAGTACGCAACTGTGCCTTGGGATTGTGGGGATTTAATGCCAATTTCAGCGCGGCTATATCTTGGAGCGCTTTATCATTTGTTTGCTATTTATGGTCGGCTTTAGATGCTATGCTTGATAGTAGACGACTTAGAGAAGAAAAAACTGATGCGTAGCCATACGAAAGGAAGTGCATATTGAAAAGCTCTGAAGCCAAGATCAGTAATGCTGTCGATTTTAAGCAAGCTTTGGAAAATATTAAAGATGAAAAACTGGCTGCACATTTACAGCGCTTTTTCAAAACTAACCCAGGACAATACGGCTACGGAGATATTTTCTGGGGCATTCGAGTTCCCCAAATACGCGCTTGCGTCAAAAAATCAGTGCTGGCGCCTGCTGAAGCTGTTAAGTTGGTGCAAGATGAAATACATGAAGTGCGTTTAGCTGGCTTACTTATTTGGAAAAAACTTTTCGAAAAAGCTTATTGTCCTTCTTCATTTGACATCGTTGCGCAAAAAGAAATTATCGATTTATATTTAGTCAACACTAAATATATAAATAATTGGGATTTAGTAGATATCTCCGCTTCTATTTTGGGCCTTTGGTTGCTAGATAAAGATAGGAGCCTTTTAGATAAACTTAGCGCCTCTTCACTTATGTGGGAACAACGTATAGCTGTTGTTTCTACACATGTTTTTATTAAACAAGATCAATATGAAGACACTTTACGTTTATGTTACCAGCATCTTAACGATAAAGAAGATTTAATGCATAAGGCTTGCGGCTGGATGTTACGCGAAGTAGGCAAACGTAGTCTTGAAACTTTGGAAACTTTTTTGGAAAAATATAAATGGCAATTGCCGCGCACTTCTTTGCGCTATGCAATAGAACATATGTCGGCGGAAAAAAGAGCTTATTATATGCAAAAATAGATCGGCTTTGGCAAAAATTACCACTATGGCGCCACTTTTGAGCAAACTACCAAATTGTTTTGAAAGTGGCGCCATTTTTTTTAGATTTTGCTTACGCAAAAAAAGCTTCATAAATGTAAACAAAATAATGGTTGCACGAAATGCTAAGCTTAGTAAAATGTAACTTGATTCTCATAAAAGAGCTATTTTGAATATTGGAGCTAAGGTACAAATGAGTTTAATGGCTGAACATCAAGGAGAAACTGAAGTTGTAGCCAGTCAGGCTAATAGCGGTGAGCAAGAAAAAAACTATTCTGAATCTGAAATGTTTGTTATGTTACGTCGCTTGACTGAAGCGTCTAGAGGCAAGGCCAGTGTGTTGGTCCTCTGGAAAAATAGTCCTGAAGGTAGCGTAAATTTTCATACTTGTAGCTACGGATTAGAAAAACACCCTGACGAACGTTTGAGCACTTTTGCCACGGAAATTGCTCAAAAAATGCAACACTCTCCTTGGAGTAACTTTGGTAGCGCTTATATACCCAAGATGAAAAGATTACAGCGCACTTTAGAAGGTGAAGCTGTACGTTTAGGCATGGGCAAATCTTATGCTTTGATAATGCCAGTTGTATGCTCGGAAGATGTTGTTGGCTTATTTATTCTGATCCATTCTCAAGATTTGCCCACTTTTTTACATCGCTACCCGCAAATGTACAATCTTATACTAGATCGTTTGGAATCAAGTATACGCAGTGCCAACTTAATTTATAACCTTATGCGTGAGCGCAATTGGTTTAATACTATACTTAACGACTCCAAAGATGGAGTAGCTATAGTAGATAGGGAAGGCAAAATAATTGGCATCAATTCTGCTTTAGAAGTTATGAGCGGTTGGAAAGTAAGTGAAGTTGTTGGACAACCTGTTTATAAAATTTTACCTATTAGTTCGATTGATGCCGGTAGTGGAACATACAGCCCCAATAAAGGTGGCTATGGCTTAGCTCTTTATAATCAGCCCAACCAGGTTAACTTTTCTATTAGTGCTGAACCTATAGAGGCTATTTTAACTGATCATGACGGACATAAAATTGATGTTGAGGTTATTGGCTTAACTGTGAGGGATGCTTCGGGCATTCCTAATGGTTGGGTTATGACCTTACGCGATATAAGTAAGCG
>DHKB01000039.1:70915-72629 GCA_002407045.1 Candidatus Bruticola papionis
GATATGCCTCAAGATATGATCAGACAAAAAGCGCAAGTAATCTTTGAAGAGAGTGAACGCTTACAAAAAATGGTCAAGCAAATGCTAGAAGCTGCTTCAATTCAAGCCGGCGGCATCAGTTTAAGTTGCGATATGGTAGATTTAGATAGTATGGCCGATCGCACGATTCGTCGCCTAAGTACTATGGCGTCAGCTAAAAATATTACTGTGGTAAAAGAAACTCAAGGCCAAATTCCGGCTGTTTGGGGCGATATTTCCCGTTTGGAACAAGTGATGACCAACTTGGTAGAAAATGCCATCAAATATAGTACGGAAGGAAAGGTAATTATACAAATTAAAAAACAGCTCGACAATGTAATTGTCTCTGTTGTCGATCAAGGGCCTGGCGTTAGCGACGAAGATGCTCAAAGAATTTTCGGCTTGTTTGAACGCGGCCAGGAAATGAAGAAGAAAGTGCGCGGTAGCGGTTTGGGGCTGTTTATTTCCAAAGCCATTATCGATGCTCACGGCGGTACTATCGGCGTGAATCACGGCTCCGGCGGCGGAGCTTGCTTCTATTTCAGTTTGCCTTGCAAGGAGGTTAAAAAATATGATGACTCCGACTCCGTCTTATAAAGGGAGACGCATAGTCGCCGTAGAGGATGATCCTCACGTGCTGGATTTAATTAGAACTACTTTGGAGAGTGCTGGTTTTGTCGTTTCCGGCGCTACCACTGGAGCTGAAGGTACTAGGCGTATTCGCGACGAGCTGCCCGATTTGGTTTTGTTGGATGTCAATTTGCCGGACATGTCCGGTTTTGACGTTTTAGAAGATGTGCGTCGCTCTCTGGGCATACCGTGCATTATGTTGACTGTCCAAGATAACGAAGATGCCAGAGTGCGTGGCTTGGAGCTTGGCGCCGACGATTATATTGGTAAGCCTTTCGGACATCGCGAGTTAGTAAGCCGTATTAAAGCTGTTTTGCGCCGTTTAGACGCTCCGGCTCCTCTGGCTAGAAACAGAGTCGTTATCGATTCGCGATTGACCGTTGACTTTGATCGCCGTTTGGCGGAAGTAGATGGCCAAGAGATCCATTTGCGTCCTACCGAGTACAAACTTTTGCATCATTTTGTCAATCACCCCGGCAAGTTGCTCAGCCATGAAAATTTACTTTCCAGAGTATGGGGCCCGGAGTATCGGGACGATACACAGCTTTTGCGTTTGTATGTAAACTATTTGCGTAAAAAAATTGAGCCAGATCCAGCCAACCCTCGTTACATCTTCAATGAACGCGGTTTAGGCTATCGTTTTTGCGAATATGAAAAAAACGATAATTAAAAATAGTGCTTCTAAGTTTGTTTGCGTTGACTTTTCTATTGACAAATGCTAAACTTCTATAGCTTTTCTGGGCGATAGGCTCAGGAAATTTCTAACTTTTTGTTATTTACCGACTGAGAGAAGCTTGTCTCCCGTCTCTTGCTAGAGAAGCAAGGCTGAATGGTTCGGTTGAGACAGCAGAAGTCGGCAAAAGTTTGAGGAGTAATTCATGCCCACTATTAACCAGTTGGTGCGTTACGGTCGTAAAAAGCCTGTTTATAAGAGCAAGGCCCCCGCATTGCACTTCTCCAACAACTCTTTGCTTATGAAGAGAATTGACACCGGCGGCAACCCCCAGAAGCAGGGCGTATGCACCCAAGTCAAGACCGTCACCCCTAAAAAGCCTAACTCCGCTAT
>DHKB01000007.1 GCA_002407045.1 Candidatus Bruticola papionis
TGAGGATATCCACCTTGCTCGGGATAAGCATTTTGCTGAGGAGGATAGTTGCTCTGAGGATACCCACCTTGCTCAGGATATGCATCTTGCTGAGGAGGATAATTATCTTGAGGGTATCCGCTTTGCTCGGGGTACGCGTCTTGCTGGGGAGGATATTGGTTGTCACTGTAATCAGGTTGAACTTGTGGTTGTGGCTGAGGAGGATAATTGTCTTGAGGATATCCACCTTGCTCGGGATATGCGCTTTGCTGAGGAGGATATTGGCTATCGTTGTAAGCTGGTTGAGCTTGTGGTTGTGGCTGAGGAGGAATCTGACTGCGTCTAGACTGACGTGCTCCTACTGAAGTAGGGCGCGAGGGTCTAGCGGGCGGAGCAGCAGGAGCTTGTGAACGTCTGGCTGCAGGTTGAGGTGCTGGTTGGGGAGCAGCTGGCTCCATAGGTTCCTCATTAGCAGGAGCGTTGCTAGCAGAACGTATAGAAGAACGAGAAACACTGCTGGGACGCGGATCACGGGGACTACCTTGATCACCTTCACGCGGATTAAACTCTAAGTTAAGCAAGCGCTTTTCGGCATCTTGAACAGATGCTTCCATATCAGAAGAAACATTTTGCTTGCGCATTAACATTCCTAAAGTTCCGCCGGCAGTTTTGGAGCGCAACAAGCGCATGTCTCCGCCTGAGGAAGTTTGCGAGCCGGAGAAGCCGCTGCCAGAATCGCTGCGTCTCTCCTGCGATTGGAAAGGATTCTCGCCTAGAGGTGCCATATCAGAAACTCCATTTTTGTCAGATTCAAGGCCAACTTCGATCTCTTCTATAAAATCTTCTGCAGAGCAATCACGTTCGATTGGATCAGAGACCATTAAGCGAGCTACCAAAGTTTCCAGCCAAATGGGCGCTTTTGGTAAATGAGCTCGCAAACGCGGCATCTGAGGCAAAGCCGCTCCTGGAGTGGAAACCAACCCGGGAGCTGGACGCTCGCCGGTCACCATATAGTAAAGGGCTGCTCCTAAAGAAAAAAGATCTGATTGAGAGTCTGGAGCAGAGTCGGAAGATAATTCAGGAGCGATAAAACCTAAGCGCTTAGAGTCATTCTTTAGTTCACTATTGTGCGTGAACAGCGCTCTGGAAGTTCCAAAATCAGTGATAACTACTCTGCCTGTTTGTTTTTCGATAATTATGTTGCCGGGATGCAAGCAACCGTGGAAAATACCTTGCTTATGAGCAAAGCTTAAACCTTTGGCTGCTTCTTGCATAATTCGGCAGGCATGATCTATATCAAACTTTTTATAGTGCTCAATTAAAGTCTGCAAAGCTACGCCATCAATAAATTCAGAGGCGATAAAATGATAGCTTAAGTCTTCCCCTAAGTCGTATACTTTGGCTATGTTGGCATGTTCGAGAGATGAAGAAACGACCACAGAGCGTTGTAAGTCAGTGATTAAACTTTCATCTGAACTCAGAGACGCATTGATAACTTTTAAAGCTACTCTTTTATGCGTATTCTTGTTAGTCGCTTGGTAGACTATGGCAGAAGGCCCTTTGCCTACCTCTTCGATGATTTCATAGACGCCGATGTTTGATGGAACCACAGTAATACTCTGCCTCTACTAAATTTTCTCTCTGCTTATATTTTTAGCCAGCATTGGAAAAAACGCCTTAAATGACTTGCTCCTCATCTATTATCCATGCGGACAATAAAAAAGAACGTCCCTTAGTATTTGTTTTTGGGACGTTTACTCCCTGCTTAAAAGGTGAGAGTAGGTACCTCCTTTCCTTTACAATTTTATTTTGTACCGATTTGTGTTAAAAGGGCGGAGCTCAATCTATAGCAGGGCAAATTAGCTAAAGAAAAGAACGCCCCGCCTTCACAAATATTGCAAAAAATGGATCGTCACATTGGTGAAAATAGGCAGTAATACGTTTCGAATTGTGAGGCGTTCTCTCCATAACTATAACGCTCTAGCGGCAGAGTGCCTTTATGCTTTAACTGTCGGCTTTATAACTGCTTTAGCAGCTATTTGTTTTAATTTTATGATTAATAGTGTCCACCGCTTTTCTGTGTGGGCATTACCTGAAACTTGGTGGGCCATTCCGCTATCTATTTCTGTCGGCGGTTTACTTACCGGATTGTTTCTGTGGTGGCGTTCCAAAGATTTGAATCCAGGAGGTGTTTCTGGGGTAATTACCAGCGTTTTTGCCCAACATGGACTTATTCATGGCCGAGTGGCTTTAATTCGTATGATATCAGCTGCCTTAACCATAGGTAGCGGCGGCTCAGCTGGACGAGAAGGGCCTATTGTACAAATCGGTGCTTCTTTAGGCTCAAAATTTGCACAGCTTTTAAAACTGTCTGAACACAATACAATTATATTGCTTGCTTGCGGTGTAGCAGCAGGTATCTCTTCGGCATTTAATGCTCCTATTGCGGGCATATTTTTCGCCTTAGAAATTATTTTGGCTCGCTTTACTTATCATTCTTTCGGTCTGATTGTACTTAGCTCTGTGACCTCTTGTGTAGCTACACGACTATTGGTCGGAGATTTAGCCGAATTTTCCGTACCTATTTATGTATTGCAAAGCTCTTGGGAATTGATTCTTTGTCTGGGGCTAGGGATGCTCTCTGCTTTAGTTGGAGTCACCTTTACTCGTTCGTTGGCTACAAGTGAAGAAATATTCGGGAATATAAAGTGTCCAGTGTGGCTCAAGCCTGCTGTTGGCGGTTTACTTTGTGGAATAATAGCTATTTTTTATCCGCAGATTATGGCTGGGGGCTATGACGTCATGAATGAAGCCATAAACGGCCACTTAGCTTTTACGCTGATGTTGGCTCTGGTCATAGCCAAAATAATAGGCACAGCACTAATTCTCGGTTCAGGTGGTGCTGGAGGTGATTTGGCTCCTTCGCTTTTTATAGGATGTATGTTAGGTGGCGTTTACGGTTATGCTGCCAATGCCATGTTCCCCGGAAGTACAGCTGCAACTGGTGCTTATGCTTTGATAGGCATGGCCACCGTTTTTGCAGCTGCGGCTCGAGCTCCGCTTACTGCAGTTTTCATGATTTTTGAAACTACAGCTAACTACTACATGCTTATGCCTATTTTAGCCGCTTCGGTTGTGGCTACTTTATTTGCGTCTGTACTAGATAAAGAATCGCTTTACACCTTAAAATTGAGTCGCAGTGTTTTAGATATGCAACAAGGAAGCGGAGCTTTGATAAGTCCGTTGGAGAAAATAACTGTAGCTGAAGTTATGAGCTCTGATTTTACTTTTGTAAGTCCAGAAACTTCTGTCCACGAAGCTATTGCTAAACTGAAAGAAACTGGGTATGCCCTGTTAGCTGTTATAGATAAAAAGGGAAATTTTTGTGGACAAATAGATCGTCGCGACATTATCTATTGGCGAATGCGGCGCAGCGGCAACAACACTAAATCAACCTCTGTAAAAGAAATTATGCGTACGGATGTTGAGTTTTTAACTCCAGATGATTCTTTAGCTGCCGCTGTACATTTGATGTGTCGCTGCCGCTGCGGATGTTTACCTGTTTT
>DHKB01000038.1:0-9377 GCA_002407045.1 Candidatus Bruticola papionis
TGGCACTTACTTATTGCTTATTATGGATCCGCAAGTCGGCTTTATAGCTGCTCTTTTTGAAATAACTAGCGCTTTCGGTACGGTCGGTTTGTCGACAGGTATTACTACAAAATTAAGTTTGGGTAGCAAAATTTTGTCGATTATCATTATGTATGTGGGTAGAATGGGCCCCTTAACTATCGCTACTTTATGGTATTTCAAAAATAATGAACTAACTAGCTATCCTGAAGGCAACATCTCAATTGGCTAGAGGAGGAAATATTTTATGTTTGGCAGAGCCAAAAAAAAGAAGCAAAGTTACGCTATCGTGGGCTTAGGGCGCTTCGGTCATGCTTTGGCCATAGAATTGGCTTCCTCTGGAGCGGAAATAGTCGTCGTCGATAAAGATGAAGAAAAAGTGCGCGAATTGCGTGATTATACGGAAAATGCCTATGTCTTAAAAAAGTTAGATCGCAAATCTTTAGCCGAAACAGGTGTAAAAAATTGCGATGTAGCTATTGTAGGTATCAGCGGCGAAGAAATAGATGCTTCTATTTTAACTACTTTACACTTGGTAGGTTTCGGCATTCCTAAAGTAATAGCCAAAGCTGCTAGCGCCGATCATGGAGAAATTTTGGCTAAATTGGGCGCTGAAGTGGTCTATCCCGAACGCGATATGGCTATTCGTTTAGCTCACCGCTTGGAAGCTTCGCAAATGTTAGATTTTGTGCAATTAAGCGAAAAACTCAATATCTCCAAATTGTTTGTGCCGCCGCAAATTGTAGGTAAGAGCGTCATCGACGCCAATTTACGCGTTAAGTTTGGAGTAAATATTATTGCTATTGAAAATGACAACGTGCTCATTGAAACTGTTGTGCCAAGCTACATTTTTAAGGGTAACGATATTTTGTTTGTTTCTGGCAGTAAAGAAGGCTTAGATAAACTGTCTACTTGGACAGAAAGCAGCAATAAGTAGCCATAAAAAAGGACAGCGGCTCACTTTGTATCCTTAGTTAAGGGTAGTGAGCCGCCGTCTTTTCAGTTAGCTATATCAGCTATTATTTATTGGCGCGAATAATATCAGCAAATTGAGCTAAAACTTCGTCGAGCTTGCTCAAATCTTTGGCGCCAGCCATAGCCATATCGGCACGACCGCCTCCACCGCCACCTAAGCGCTTAGCTACTTCTTTAACTAACTTGCCAGCTTGATAACCTTGCTTGACATAGTCGGGCGTAACTAAAACTAAGATGCCTACTTTGTCTTGGTTGGGGCCAGCCAAAAGCACGATGCCGTTGAATTTTTGCTTCAATTCATCAGCCATGCCGCGCAATTCGTCCGGAGAAGCGCTGTCTAATTTGAGCGTCAAAACGTGGACACCGTCTACGTCGGTAGCTTCATTAAGTACATCGGCAGCCTTAGCGGAAGCCAAAGCAGCTTTGACTTTTTCCAGCTCTTTTTCCAACTTTTTCTGATTATCCAGCAAGGCAGTCAATCTAGTTTGCAAATCGTTAGAATTGGTATGCAAAGTTTCGCAAGCTTGCTCTAAGCTCTTTTGGTTGCGCTCGACCAAATCCAGGGCGGCTAAACCGGCCACAGCTTCGATACGACGTACACCAGAAGCGATAGCGCCTTCGGAAATAAGCTTAAAGAGACCTAAGTCGCCAGTGCGCTTACAGTGGCAACCGCCGCACAGCTCCTGAGAGAAGCCATCATAGCTAGGCTGAGTCACTTGGGCGCTAGCTTGGCCACCAGCATTGATAACACGAACATGCTTGCCATATTTGTCGCCGAAGAAGGCTACCACTGAATCGGGCTTGTCTTCGATAGCAATTTCGAACCAGCATACGCCAGTATTGGCTACGATTTCGGCGTTAATTAGACGCTCAATTTCGGCCAACTTTTCTTTACTAACTGGCTCGGAATAAGTGAAGTCGAAGCGCAATCTTTCCGGAGCTACTAAGGAACCTTGCTGGTGAACTTCGGTACCTAAAACGGTACGCAAAGCGTGATGCAATAAGTGAGTAGCCGTATGGTGGCGCTCGATAGCACGACGACGCTCAGAGTCGATAGCGGCAGTTACTTCTTGACCAACTTGCAAAGCGTCCAATTCAGGGTCTTCGTCCACCAAGTGCATGAAGACGCCTTCTTTTTGCTTAGTGTCTTTTACCACTAACTTGTGATTAGCCCAACTAAGAGTACCAGTATCGCCAACTTGGCCGCCCATTTCGCCATAGAAAGTAGTCTTGTCTAAAACTACGGCGCGATTGCCAGGCTGACCAATAATAGCCACTACTTTAGCTTGGCAACTATCTTGGTTGTAACCTACAAATTCGGTAGCTTGTAAGTCGAGCTTTTCACTTTCAGCAATTTGAGCCGTCTTGACGCGAGCGGCGCGGGCGCGTTGCTTTTGCTCGGCCATATATTTTTCGAAGGCGTTTTCATCTACCTCGTAGCCGCGCTCTTTGGCCATAACGGCAGTTAAGTCGTAAGGGAAGCCGTAAGTATCGTAAAGCTTAAAGGCTACGCTACCGGGGAAAATATGCTCATTATTTTCGGCCTTTTCCAGTTGGCTGAGCTCTTCTTCAAATAAGGCGATACCGCGATCCAAAGTCTGGTTAAAGGAAGTCTCTTCACCTTTAATAATGCGGCGGATTTTGGCTTCTTCGCGCAATAATTCAGGATAAGCTTGGCCCATAATCTCATTCAGGGTAGGCAGAAGCTTATAAAGGAAAGGCTCAACTAAACCGAGCTTGCGGCCGTAACGGGCGGCGCGGCGCAGAATACGGCGAATAACGTAACCGCGACCTTCGTTGGAGGGGAGAGCGCCGTCGGCTATAGAGAAAGCGACCATGCGCAAGTGATCGGCACAAACGCGCATAGCTACTGAAGTAGCATCTTTGGAAACGCCGTGAGTATATTTAAGTCCGGAAAGCTCTTCCAATTTAGCAATAATGGGGCGGAAAAGGGCGGAATCATAGTTGGAAATTTCAACATTAAAGTCGGTGCAACCTTTGGTACATTCCATGACGGAGGCGACACGCTCTAAGCCGGCGCCAGTATCTACGTTACGATTGGGCAATTTGTGCAAGCCGTCTTTATCAGCGTTGAACTCAGTAAAGACTAAGTTCCAAAGCTCCATAACTAAAGGAGAATCGCCATTAACTAAGGGGCCGCCGCTCATATCGGGAGTTAAGTCGATATGAATTTCGGTGCAAGGGCCGCAAGGGCCGACTTCGCCCATCATCCAGAAATTATCTTTGGCACCAAAGCGTTTTATGTGGGTAGGATCAATATCTGTTAATTCTTTCCAGAGATGCTCAGCTTCGGTATCAGCTGGTAATCCTTTAGCTTCGTCACCGCCAAAAACGGTTACGTAAAGGCGCTCTTTGGGAAGCTTCCAACGCTTAGTAAGCAATTCCCAAGCCCAAGAAATAGCTTCGCGCTTGTAATAATCGCCGAAAGACCAGTTGCCCAGCATTTCGAATAAAGTGTGATGATAAGTATCTAAACCGACTTCTTCTAAGTCGTTGTGCTTACCGGAAACGCGAATGCACTTCTGAGAGTCGGCCACGCGGCGATGAGTAGGAGTAGCTTGGCCTAAGAAATAAGGCTTAAATTGGTTCATACCCGCATTGGTAAACATGAGGGTAGGGTCGTCGTGAGGGACAACCGAAGCGGAAGGCACAATTTCGTGGCCTTTTTCGCGGAAAAACTCTAAGAATGACTGACGAATTTCAGTAGCGTTCATGAAAAAAGCTCTCTCAATCTATCTTTTTTGGCTCGATTTTGGGAAGGAAAACTAAGCTTCAGGCTCAGCTTTCACTTGACAAATTTCTGTTAAGAAAATGGATAACAAATTATAGCACTTCTCTAAGTTGGCTATTTCCATCCACTCGATAGCTTGGTGGCAGCGGTCGGGATCGCCAGGGCCAAAGTTGACGGCGGGAATACCGTTGGCTGTAAGTCTAGCTAAATCTGTCCAAGCTTGTTTAGGCTCAACTTGCAGCGAGCAGCGCTCGATCCAACCTTGCATTAAAGGATGGCTTACGCAAACCTGGCCGGGCACCGAAACGTCGCGCACTCTTATGGTGGCCAAATCGCCCACCAATTTGGTGAGCTCTGCCACTACATCATTTTCGCTGCGGTTGGGCGCGAAGCGAGCGTTGACGTTTATTTCAAATTTGTCGGGAATAACGTTGGCAGCATTGGAAGTAGAAGCCATAGTGGGGCTCATTACTTCATAAAAAGTTAAACCACTAATATTTACTTCGCGCCTGGGTAAATCGCGCAATTTGGCCAATAGTGGCAGAGAACGGAAAATGGCATTTTGGCCTTGCCAAGGACGCGCCGAGTGAGCTCGTTTGCCCTCAACAGTGACAATAGCGTGTAAGCCGCCCATACAACCAGCCATAATGGCATTGTTGGTAGGCTCCAAAACGATAGCAAAATCCATGGGCGGCAGAGTAGGCATCAAGCCGCGCATACCGTTGCCGACGTCTGGCCCTTCTTCACCATCATAAAAGACGGCTACTAAGTCGGCGTTAAATTTTTCGTACTCTTTAAGCAAGCCCATCATCACGGCTACGCCACTTTTCATATCGGAGGAACCGCAGCCATAAAGCTTGCCGTCTTTTATGACTCCCAAGGGCTGATCTGGGTCGGCTGGCACAGTGTCGATGTGACCGAAAAGGCCAATAACGGGACGGTCACCGCGTTGGGGAGGGCAAACGATCAAATTGTTGCGCGAGCGACTTAAGGGAATGCCCGGCAATTCGGTGCGCACCCAGGATTCGATAAAGTCGCAAACCTCTTTTTCATTTTTGGTTTGGCTGGGAATTTGCACCAATTTTTGAGTTAGGGAAAGCAAATCGATCATTGTAAATCTCCAAAGTTGCGTAATGCCTGATTCAAACTAGTTTTGCTATCAGAACCGGCGCTGCGCTTACCAATAATTAGAGCGCAGGGAAGGTTGTAAGTGCCGCTAGGAAACTGGCGCGGTCGAGTACCCGGAACTACTACGGAGTGAGGAGGCACTTGGCCTCTATAAGTAATTGGCTCCGGCCCAGTGACATCTATAATGGGCGTGGAAGCTGTGATGGTAGTACCTGCGCCAATTACGGCGCCTTCGCCAACTAATACGCCTTCGACGATAACGCTATCGGCTCCGATAAAGCATCCGTCTTCAATAATTACTGGCAGAGCTCCGGCTGGCTCTAAAACACCGCCAATAATAGCTCCGGCAGCCAAATGTACATTGGCGCCTATCTGAGCGCAACTGCCTACCAAGCTCCAGGTATCTATCATGGTGCCGGGGCCAACGTAGGCGCCGATATTTACATAACCAACCATAAGGATAGAGCCAGGGGCCATATGAGCTCCATAACGTACTGTGCCTGGAGGTACAGCGCGAATCCCGGCTTGTTGCAAATTGGCTTTTAAGCCGATCTTATCGTGGTATTCAAAGGGGGGAAGCTCCCAGGTTTGCATTTCCGTCAGGGAAAAATAGAGCAAAATGGCTTCTTTTACCCAAGTATTTACTTGCCAAGCGCCGTCAACTTTTTCAGCAACCCTGAGCTGACCTTTATCGAGCGCTTCAATAACTTCAAAAATGTCCTGTTTGGCTTTGGCCAGTAAGCTTCTATCGGCAAAAGCCTGCGAAATTAGTTGTCGATCCATAGCCGCCGCAGTTCTGCAATAAAGAGCTTATTCCCTTGTAGAAGCTTATTCGTAAAGGCGATCACAACCCAAAAGGCTAACTAAAATCTTTTTATTTGTTGAATATGCAATATGTGCGATGGTGCAGTGCGCCGGAGCCAAAAAACAAGTGTTCGCCTATTAGCCGGGCTAATTTATGCAGATATGCCAAAAATCAAGTAAAATATTTAAACATTATCTTTTTTATCGATAACAAAAGATTGATATATTTATCCGTTTGTGCTTTACTATGGGCGGCGGGGGAGATAAGTGGGCGCGAGCCCGGCGGTTGGAAAGGCCGTCTCCGTTTTTCCGTGGTTTTGTTCGGTGAAAAGTTTTAGCGTATCTACACAAACTCTACAGCGCTTGCCCATGTATTTGGCTTACTTGCGCACTCTGCCCGCCACCGAAAGCAGAGTTTCCGCTTCTTCTATTGCTAGTGCTTTAAATCTTAACGATGTCCAAGTGCGCAAAGATTTGGCGGCGGTTAGTTCATCTGGTCGTCCCAAGGTCGGCTATCCTATTGAAGTTTTGCGCGACGAGCTGGAAAGCTTTTTGGGCTATCACAATGTAGATTCAGCTATTATTGTTGGCGCTGGTCATTTGGGCAGAGCTCTTCTCAATTACGGTGGCTTCAAAACTTACGGATTAGAAATTTTGGCAGCTTTCGACGCCAACGAAGAGTTGGCTGGTCAGGAAGGTGGCCGGATTTTGCACTTAAGCAAGCTTAGCGATATGTGCGCTCGCCTTCATCCTCGTATCGGTATTATTACCGTACCAGCCGAGGCAGCCCAGCAAGTTTGTAACTTAATGGTTAAATGTGGCATAGAAGCCATTTGGAATTTCGCACCAGTCCATTTGCGAGTTGATGAAAAGATTTTTGTTACTAATGAAAATATGGCTGTCCATTTAGCGGTTATTTCCAATTATTTGCGAGCTTCTATGCGGGCAGACAAACTACCTAACACTTTTGATTAAAATCCGGAATTAGTCGGCTGCTCGGTCGGTTAGTTCTTTTCTCAATAATCTGCAATGCCAGCCGTCTGAAATAGCGGGGGGCAGCAGGCGGCGAGCCCGTGCCGCTTAAGGCGGTAGGCAGCGGGTGGTTCGTAAAAATGCTTAATTCCTGAAATGGAGATTGATATATGAGCAAGTTGGAATATACGGTCGTCGATAATCTGGAGACTCTCCAAGACGCTTTGAAGCGCCTCAGAGAAGCTCAGAAAATCTACGCTACTTTTACCCAGGAACAGGTTGACAAGATCTTCTTTGCTGCCGCTTCAGCAGCCGATCAGCAGCGTATTCCTTTAGCCAAGATGGCTCACGAAGAGACCGGCATGGGCGTAGTGGAAGATAAGATTATCAAGAATCACTTCGCGGCTGAGTATATCTACAATACTTATAAGAATACCAAGACTTGCGGTTTGGTCAAAGACGACAAGGCTGGCGGTTTCAAAACTTACTTAGAGCCCGTTGGCGTAATCGCTGCTATTATTCCTACTACCAACCCCACCTCTACGGCTATCTTCAAGACTTTGTTAGCCTTGAAAACCAGAAACGGTATCATCATCAGCCCTCACCCCAGGGCCAAGCAAAGCACCATTGCTGCTGCTAAAGTCGTGTTGGAAGCCGCTGTGGCTGCTGGCGCTCCTGAGGGCATTATCGCTTGGGTAGACGTTCCTTCGCTTGAGTTGAGCAACTTAGTTATGAGAAGCGCCGACCGCATCTTGGCTACTGGTGGCCCTGGTATGGTCAAAGCCGCTTACTCTTCTGGCGTACCCGCTATTGGTGTAGGCGCCGGTAACGCTCCTGCCCTTATCGACGAGAGTGCCAACGTTACTTTGGCTGTCAACTCCATCATTCACTCCAAGACTTTCGACAACGGTATGATTTGCGCTTCCGAGCAATCCGTAGTCGTTTTGGACAGCATTTATGATGAAGTAAAAGCCGAGTTCGCTCGTCGCGGTTGCTACTTCCTTAACGAAGAAGAGACTGACAAAGTCCGCAAGACTATGCTTATCAACGGCGCTTTAAATGCCAAGATCGTCGGTCAGTCCGCTCACACCATTGCCGAGCTTTCCGGTGTGGAAGTTCCCGAAGACACTAAGGTTTTGATTGGTGAAGTAGAGCACGCCGACTTTACTGAAGAGTTCGCTCACGAGAAGCTCTCTCCCATCTTGGGCATGTACCATGCTAAAGACTTCGATGAAGCTTTGCAAAAGGCTGAAGGCCTCGTTGAATACGGCGGTTTAGGTCACACCGCTTCTATTTACTTAGACGCTGTCAAGTGCCAAGACAAGTTGGAGCGCTTCACTGCCAAGATGCACACTTGCCGTATTTTAGTCAACACTCCGTCCTCTTTCGGTGGTATTGGCGACCTCTACAACTTCCGCTTAGCTCCTTCCTTAACGTTGGGCTGCGGTTCTTGGGGCGGCAACTCCGTATCCGAGAACGTAGGTGTAAAACATTTACTCAATACCAAGTTTGTTGCAGAAAGAAAAGAAAATATGCTGTGGTTCCGCGCTCCTGAAAAAGTTTACTTTAAGCGTGGCTGCCTGCCCACCGCTCTCCAAGAGTTGCGCGACGTTATGGGCAAGAAGCGCGTCTTCATCGTCACTGACGAGTTCTTGTTCAAGAATGGTTACACTAAACCCATTACCGACAAGCTTGACGAACTGGGCATCACTCACACTAGCTTCTTCGAAGTTGCTCCCGATCCGTCTTTGGCCTCCGCTAAGAAGGGTGCCGAAGCCATGCGCGCTTTCGCTCCCGATTGCATTATCGCTATCGGTGGTGGTTCCGCTATGGACGCTGGTAAAATTATGTGGGTGCTTTATGAGCACCCCGAAGTAGACTTCATGGATATGGCCATGCGCTTCATGGATATCCGTAAACGTGTCTACACCTTCCCTCACATGGGCGACAAAGCTTACTTTATTGCCGTTCCTACCTCCGCCGGTACCGGTTCCGAAGTCACTCCTTTTGCTGTAATTACCGACGAGCGCAGCGGTATCAAGTATCCTTTGGCCGATTACGAATTGCTTCCTAAGATGGCTATTATCGACGCCGACATGATGATGAATATGCCTCGCGGCCTCACTTCCGCTTCCGGTATCGACGCTTTGGTTCACTCTCTGGAAGCCTACGCTTCTATGATGGCTACTGATTTTACTGACGGCATAGCTTTACGCGCTGCTCGTACTATCTTCGAGTATTTGCCTCGCGCTTATAATAACGGCGCTTCCGACCCTGAAGCTCGCGAGAAGATGGCTCACGCGTCTACCATGGCCGGTATGGCTTTTGCTAATGCTTTCTTGGGTGTATGCCACTCCATGGCTCACAAGTTGGGCGCTTTCCACCACATTCCTCACGGTATTGCCAACGCTCTGTTAATCAGCCTCGTGCTGCGCTACAATGCCGCTGAAGTACCTCCTAAGATGGGTACCTTCCCTCAGTATGGATATCCTCACACTTTGGCTCGTTATGCTGAGTACGCCAGGTATTTAGGCTTCGGTGGCAAAGATGATCAAGAGAGTTTGGATAACTTGATCAATGCTATCGAGGATCTGAAGAAGCAAGTTGGTATTAAACCTACCATTCGCGACTACGGTGTAGAGGAAGAACACTTCCTGGCTACCCTCGATAACATGACCGAGCAAGCCTTTGACGACCAGTGCACTGGCGCCAACCCTCGTTATCCTTT
>DHKB01000038.1:9406-9603 GCA_002407045.1 Candidatus Bruticola papionis
CCTTTGATGAAAGAAATCAAAGAGATGTATCTGAAGGCCTACTACGGTCACTAGGAGGACAATATGCAGGACGTAAAGTTAGATTTAAGTGCTGCCAAAGTTATTGCGGTTCGTCCCAACAAGAAGATCTACCGTCTTGGTAACTACTGCGTTAAGGTTTTTAACAACGACTTCTCTAAAGCCGACGTACTTAACGA
>DHKB01000051.1 GCA_002407045.1 Candidatus Bruticola papionis
GCCAAGCATTTTGTTAAACTACAGCCACTTTCTTAAATATTAGAGATCGAGGTAAATATGGCTATTCACAATAAATCGCATTATAACCATGCGCTCATGTCTTTAAATAAAATGCGAAAAGACAATACATTGAAATACAAAACTGCTTCAGATTTTGTAATGCCAGATAAGACTATGCTTTGTTTAAATATTGCGGATTGTTGTGATTTTTTGAAAGAAATCCCAGATGAATCTGTACAGCTAATTTGTATAGATCCACCTTATAATCTTGAACTTGCTGGATGGGACATTTATGACAACTATATCGAATGGGCGGCAAAATGGCTTGACCAAGCTTATAGAGTTCTTTCTCCAAATGGAAGTATGGTTATTTTCGGTGGAATCCAATTTAGGGATGTCAAATCAGGTGACTTGATAGATATAATCCATCACGTTAGGCATAATACAAAATTTAAACTGATAAATACTATTATTTGGCGTTATAAGAATGGTATGTCTGCTCATAGATATTTTGCCAATAGGCATGAAGAAGTTATTTGGTTGACAAAGTCAAATGATTATTATTTCGATTTGGATGCCGTAAGAGAGCCTTATTCAGAAAAAGATCTTGAAGCAGCGTTAAAAGACAAACGTTTAAATCCTGAAAATACGAAGAAAGGAAAAAACCCTACGAATGTATGGGAAATAAATAGACTGAACGGAAATAGCAAGGAACGCGTCGGTCATCCTACTCAAAAGCCTGTTGAGATAATAGAGCGCTTTGTTAAAGCTCTATCCTATCCGGGTGCGGTTGTACTTGATTTCTTTGCTGGGAGTGGAACCGTTGGACGTGTTTGTATTACAGAGAGGCGACATTGTTTGTTGTGCGATAGTGACCCAGCGACGATAGATTATTTTAATAAACATGTTGAACTAATGAAAAAATTAGGACAAGACAGCGATTATATACATATTCCCAATATCGCTGATTTTTTTAAGGACGAGTAGAAGGCGGATGGTATGAAAAAAGAACAATCAAGCCGACTGACAATACAGCAAAAAGAAGGGCATGGGCCTCTTACTATTTTCCATGAGGATGCTTATATACATGATAGAGAAGTGGGTAATACATCTCTTTTGGTAAAAGAGAAGCTTGAACTTTATTTTCCTATGTTGAAGTTCCGATATAGAAAAGAATTATCTAAGAGAGAAATAAATGGAGCTTTGCGTAATATCGACGAATATCTTGGGCAAACGCTTTTTGTAGAGGGCGCTAGCATTAAACCAGACGGCGGTTTAATTGAGGTGCTGGATGACAATAGTCAGTGGCGCGTTGTGTTAGTGTCAGAAGCTAAGCACCAAGGAAAAGATATTGAAAATATCATGGCTGGAAAACTTGTTGGCAAGAATAACGATCAAGATCTTATGGCAGCGGGGAATGCCATTGAAAGAGCGCATAAGAATATTGACGAGATAGCTAATTTCATGTTGGCAGAGCGCTACTTTCCTTATGTTTTGTTTTTGGAGGGGTCAAATTTTCTAACGCAAAACATAACTGTTACAAGTCCATATGGAAGACAAGTTACTCTAACATATAATGATGGCATGTTGAATAGAATTGATAGACTAACTGCCGCCAATTACGGGATGCCAATTAACACAAATTTATGTGAAAATAGATTTGTAAAGTGTAATGGGACAACTATTATGTTACAGGCTGCTTCGATTTATACTAAAGGCGGTGGGGGACATTGGAATAATGAAGATATGGTTGCAATTATGCTTGAAGTAGCTCGAACGTCTTTAAAAATGCTGAGAACGGATCTCTTTGGTCAACTTAGCCAAAGATGAAGTTGCTATCCTACGAAAATAATAGCCCAATCAGCTTCTTTCCACTTTTTGAGGAAAACTGGTCGGGCTTTTTTATTTACTACTGATTTATCTAGCGCCTATTTTTGTTGGCTTTCAATCCAACTAAGCAAAGGCAATTGTACTTGCTCACCGGTTTTTAAGTCTTTTACTTCAACCAGTTGGGCTTCCTCTGTGTATTGGTGAGGGAAGAGCATGAAAGGAATGCCTTTGCGGTCAGCGTAGCGGATTTGTTTTTTCAAAGCGGCTACTTCATGGAAAATTTCGGTAGGAATACCTTGCTCACGCAAAGCGGCAGCAATAGCGCGGCAGGCCGGGCGCAACTCTTCACTGGGCCAGCTAATTAGCACTTGAGTGGGAGTTTGACGCGAACAATCCAAGGCATTTTGAGCAAATAAATGGGAAATGAGGCGACTTAAGCCAATGCTTATACCCACACCGGGCAATTTACGATTGATAAACTGGGAAGCTAAGTTCTCATAACGTCCGCCGGAGCAAATGCTGCCTAGGCTAGGATAGTCTGGCAACATAGTTTCGTAGATCGTGCCAGTGTAATAGTCTAAGCCTCGCACAATACCCAAGTTGAAAATTAAATTTTCGCTGCCGATATGGGAAAGCTCATCGGCTACAAAGGCCAATTCTTCCAAGCCTTTTTGGAAAATCTCGTTGTCGGTGCCTAATTCTTTAGCTTTAGCCAAAACTTCTTGAGGAGCACCTTTAAGAGAACATAAGGCCAAGCATTTGTCGGCTGTCTGGCTATCGATTTCCATTTTAGTCAGAGCCTCTCTGACTTTGTCGGCGCCTATTTTGTCAATTTTGTCGACTTCGCGTAAAACGTCGGCACTCTTAGTTTCATCTAAACCTAAGCTTTGGTAGTAGCCTAAAAGCACTTTGCGGTTGTTGATATTGATTTGGGCGCGAATGCCTAATTTTTGGAAAATTTCGTGAATAACGGCGGGCAACTCGGCGTCGAAACTTAAAGGCAATTCGCCATCGCCGATAACATCGATATCAGCTTGATAAAATTCGCGGAAGCGTCCTTCTTGAGGGCGTTCGCCACGCCAGACTTTTTGAATTTGCCAGCGCTTGAAAGGAAAATTGACCGCACCGCTGTTTTGGGCCACGTAGCGAGCCAAAGGTACTGTCAAATCAAAATGCAAAGCCATCTCCCAGCGGCCGGGAGTACCCTGCAAACGGCCTAAACCGTAAATCTCTTTATTTATTTCGCCTTTGGCAGCTAAGATGGAGACGCGTTCTACAGCGCTAGTCTCGAGACGGGAGAAGCCATGCAACTCATAAACGCTGCGAATAATGTCTATGACACGCTGTTCGGCAATTTGCTGGCCGGGAAGCCATTCGGGAAAACCGCTTAAAGGAGTAGGTTTGATCATATCTATTTCTCTCTAAATACAAAAAAACAGCCTCAAGGAAAAATTCCACGAGGCTGCTGTTCTAAAAGCCAGAAATAAGAAGCAAATTACTTCTCAGACTGGTTCTCCAACCACTGGTAGAACGGGATCGTGCGAGCTGAACGTACGCGGTTGCGATTGTCAGCGCGGACTTCGATCTTGGAACCAACGCGGATAGCGTCGAAGGAAGGAGTGTACTGAGTCAAGTTTTCGTACAGGTAGAAGTTGGCAATGTCATCTTCAGAACCGTCGATATCGACGCTCATGTACTTACCGTCGACGTACACGACTTCGCCGGTGAAATCCTTCTGCCAGGTTACGCCGGCGTCAGGAGTACCGAACTCCAAGTTCTCGGGACCCATCCAAGTAGTGTACCACACGCCAGGAGCCATCTGATGGTTAGACTGGACGTCTGTTTCTGCTGTTGCGACACCAGCTGAAGCGCAGATTACGGCCGCCATGAACGCGGTGCAAGCTAAATTACGGAGAGCCTTCATTTCGTTTTTCACCTCCTTGATTAAGAACTCAACCGCAACGGCTACACAGCCAACTGCGGCGGGGCGATCTCTAGTCTGAGACCTAAGATTATGCTGGCAAGTTCGCCTAAAATCTTTCTTACCCTGCCCGAACCCAGGAATATTTTCGCTTCTGCACATCTGAAAATCCGGGGCAGGCCAAAATCTTTCAAAAGGTTGGGAGTTCTCACAATCCCCCCTTATGCGCCGACCTAAAAATAATTCCTCCTTGAGCTTGTCTTTTTTTTACAAATTTTAGTGTTTTAGTTGGCCAAGGCAAATATTGTGGTAATGTTGAAAAAAAGCCCGATTTTTGCTAGTTTTGAGGCGAAGTTCTTTTTATGGGTGGTATTTATGTTCTGGCAATCCCTAGGCGTCGGTTCTCTAATAAATTTTGTTGGAGATAATAACCAAAAGCGTGACGTTAGCTTAATTCAGCAACAAAGTTTGGTCTCTTTGCGTGATGAACTCAACAAACTTTTAGCTTCGAGTCAGAATGATATAGACGCCGATTTTGAAGAAGAGGGTTCTTTAGAAGCTAAGGCCCAATTGGCTGAAGCTTTGAATCAGTTTACTTCTCCGGAAGAAAGTAACGAAGTCGTCGCCCAAATGCAAAGCGACTACTATGCCGAGAAAAAGAGGCTTAGTGCGAATTTAAGCGCTCGCTTAGCCGACTTAAAAGCCGATTTTTACGATAAATATTGCTTAAAAAGTCGTGAATTGCCGGATGGAGCCGTCGAGCTTGTTCTAGATGAAAACGGCCAGCCCGAATTGGTGGAAGGTTACGAAACACCAGAACTTAAAATTTTGCGTACCAAGTTGGAAGCGGAACAACGTCGCCGTTTGATCGAAAAGCAAGATTTGGAACGCGATGAATTTTTGGCCCAATGGAAAGCCAAACTTTTAGAATTTTTGCAAGATAATAAAAGGCGCTTTGTTGTCGATAGAGTTTATAACGAATTGTTTAATATGCTTATGGAAATGCGTTCGAATGCTGTAGACATTGTCTTGCGCCAAGGTAGAGAACGTTGGCTTTCGGAAATACCTCCCGAAGAGGAAATTAAGGCTGTAGCTGAAGCTGGCCTTGATGAATTGGAAGAATTGTCCCGCCAAGAGGCTACTTTAGAGCGCGAATCTTCAGATATGCAAGAAATTCTCAATTTCGAGCGAGAATTGGCCGCCTATATTTATCAGTGCCGTCATGAGTTGCGTCGCAAACATTATGATGATAGCGATTTCCTCGATTTGCGTGGTGGTTTGCAAGCTCGTCAAGAAGAATATATAGATTTTACTGAAGCGTTGCCTGCCCATATTGTGAGTTGCCTGGACGATTTGGGCTTGGGCAACGATAATTTGTATTAAGAACGGCCTACTCCATAGTATTGAAACTTGCGCTCGGCCATACGTTTAGGCTCAAAAAGGTTACGCCCGTCTAATACTAGTGGAGTAGCCATCTCTTTGTGTACTTTTAGTAAGTCGACGCTTTTAAACTGAGGCCACTCGGTGCAAATAATTAGAGCTTGGGCTTGGTGGCAAGCTTCCAAAGCATTTTTACACATGATCGCTTTCGGCAAGAGCTGGGCCGCTTTCTCCATGGCCGCTGGATCGTAACATTGCATTTGAGCGCCTTCTTGAAGCAGCGCTTGAATTATTTCTACGGCTGGAGCAAAACGCAAATCGTCGGTGTGGGGTTTAAAAGACAAGCCCCATATTGCTAAACGCAAACCTTCCAAGTTGGGATAGATTTTTTTCAGCTGCTCTAAAGCCCAGCGGCGCTGGGTATTGTTCACTTTCTCTACAGCTTCAAGTAATTCAAAATTATAGCCTAAATCTTTAGCTATTCTAATATAAGCAGCCACGTCTTTAGGTAAACACATGCCACCGTAGCCTATACCAGCTTCCATTGAAGCCATGCCTATTCTATGGTCAAGGCCGATCCCTTTGGCTACTTTTTTTATATCTGCGCCAGAACGCTGGCAAACTTGGGCTACCGAGTTGATAAAAGATATTTTCAAAGCCAAAAAGGCATTAGCCGAATGCTTAATGAGCTCAGCGGAATTTATATCAGTAATAAGTAAGGGCGCATTTAAAGGCTCGTAGAGCTGTACTAGTAAAGAAGAAGCTCTTTGAGAAGAAACGCCTATAACGACTCGATCTGGGTGTAAAAAATCGTGAATAGCTGTGCCTTCGCGCAAAAATTCTGGATTGGAAGCGACATCAAACTCTACATTAGCGGCTGCATAAGTATTGATAGTACGTTTTACCCATTCACCGGTGCGCACTGGTACGGTGCTCTTTTCTACAATAAGGCGATAACTATCCATATTGATAGCTATTTCTTGAGAAACCGCCTCTATAAAAGAAAGATCGGCTCTACCGTCGGGCAAAGGTGGTGTATTTACGCATATAAAAATGATCTGACTGCCGCGTACCGCTTCGGCAATGCTATTAGTAAAGCGCAACTTACCTTCAGTGGTGTAAATCTTGATCAGTCGCTCGAGACCTGGTTCGTAGATAGGACATTCTTGACGTTG
The DNA here is from genome assembly GCA_002407045.1 of Candidatus Bruticola papionis. Lineage (GTDB taxonomy): Bacteria > Vulcanimicrobiota > Xenobia > Xenobiales > Xenobiaceae > Bruticola > Bruticola papionis. The sequence goes on from DHKB01000051.1 coordinate 6,307, forward strand.
CAATTGGGCCAATTTTTCCAAATTATTATCTACCGCTATGATATTGTGCCCCAATTCGGCCAGACAGGCACCGGTTACCAAACCGACGTAACCGCAGCCTATAATACTTATGTCCATTGTCTTACTCTCCTAAAATAGCGCCTACGCCCGCCCAAGCGCATTTTGCCGAAGCAATAGCCTTTCACCTGCTCAAAATGATAGCAAAATGCGCGTGGGCGATAGAATAATGTTTGCATAAAGTAGAGACGGCAGCTCTAGCTCTATTTAGTAAAGTGGGGCTCATCTTTCAGTTCTAAAGTGAGCGTCTTTAGCTTAGGACTCTTGATAAAAAGACGTGCATTGTCCGCTGCCGTCTCCAAATTTAAGTTGGCTGCACCTTGTCGGTCGGTCTGGCCTTTGTAAAGCACTTGCCCCTGAGCGTCTTCCACACTAAAGGGTGACAAAGGCAAAGCGTTGTGCCATTCGTCTTCGATTAGCACTTTTAAAGACAACTTCATTTTGGAAGCTGCTGAGGGAGCAGCGTTTTTCACTTGTGGAATTGCTGGAGGAGCCGACGAGGTTTCTTGGGGCTCTGGCGCTTCGGTTTCGCCTAAATTGAGTAAATCTTTGAGAGGCTGCTCTGGAATAGGCACTTCCAAATCGCCTTCGTCGGGCTGGGCCTGAACAGAAGTTGTCTCGGTTGGCGGGCCAACTGGAGGCTGAACTAATGATGAAGTTGAGCTATTGCCAGTCAATAAAGGAGCCGCTGTCAAGAAGCAATTGCTCAACTGGACAATAAGTCGGTGCGGTTCGCCGCTTTCCAAACGCAGGGCAGCTGTACCTTTAGAAAATAAACCACTAGCTGAAAGGCTGCCCATACCTGGAGAACGCAAAGCTTGCACTTCAAATTCGGCCCGCCCGTCTTTGGTAACTACCTGACTTGGGCACTTTAGGCCCAACCCATAAAGATCAAGCACCGTGCCATCGGGCACAGGGTTGCCTTTAGAGTTTAGGGCTAGTATCGAAGCTTGGCCTTTGTCGCGTCCATTGCTTTTTAAAGCTTTAGGCAAATCAATGGTTATAAGGCTAGGGTAGGCGGTGCCGCGACTATCTTTTAGCACCAGAGCGTCGCCTATAGGCCGTTGGTAAGTGCCAGCTTGAGGGCCATTGCCCACAATATTGGAGCCAATAGCCATGCCTACCGAGCCGCCGCCATCGAGGTTGAGCGCTTCAGTCATGCCTTTTTTTTGCAAATATTTAGCCAAGACGGGCAGCTTCCAACCTTGACTGTGACTATCGCGGACGCCGGACAAGGTGGCCAGCATCATTTTCTCTTTGTTGTAGGCAATAAGGCTGCGTCCGCAAGCTCTGGTAATATCGTTGCCTTTGGGGCCAAGCTCTTCGGCGTCGGCTGTAATATAGAGCTGGCCGTTTTTAAGCAAAGTGGGGCCAGCTCCCAAAGCCATGCGTAAGGGAGGAGTCGGCTGGCCGTTAAGGCGCACGACTTGTCCTTTGATGGCTTTAAGGCGCTCAATCATAGGCTGCCCGTCTTGGGTAAAGGCAATCACGCTGCGGGCGGGGCGGCGGCCGACGTGAGGGGAAATGAGCTTGCCATCTTTAACCACTAAGCCGAGCAAGCCTCCATTGGGCATATTAAAGAAACCGCCGTTAATACCGGCTATGGCCCCTTCCTCTTGGGGCACGATCTTGCTTAGCACAGCCACTGTGTGGGGATTAGTGTTATTGGCCAAAGCTACATCTACGCTTATGTGGGGATCATTACGATCAAAAAGGAGCTGATTCCAAAGTAAAGTGCCGAAAGTGGGATCTTTAATAAGCTGGCGACTCCAAGTAATGCCGGGAGAAATTTTATAAGTTGAGGGTAATTGTTTAGGAGTAGTATCTATGTCTACTACTAGGCGATGCGGTTCTTTTAGTTTAAAAAATGATACTTTATCAGGCTGAATTGCGGAGGCAAAATTGATCGTAAAACGGCCGCGATTGAAATTTGGCCAGCTTATTTGCCACTTTTTGATGGCTTTCCTTTGGGGAGCTTTTTCTGGCTTGACATTACTTTGGCGAGTATTGACGAAATCGACAGTGAGGCTTTGGCCTTGGTTGCCGAAACTATAATCAAAATCTGGCTCTACTTCAGTATTAAAAACTAAGCGTATCTTAGAACCAGAGACAGAATGGCGTATGGCTTCTAAACTGTTAAATTTTCCTCGGTCAGAGTTAAGTGGCTCTGTAATAAGAGCTGTTTCGGTTAAGGCGGGAGCAGAGGCTATTGGAGACAAACGATTGTTTTCTGCTCTAGCAGCTTGGGCACTTTCAAAGCTTGCCGGTATCCACAAGCTGATGCCTAAAGTGGCCGCCAAAATAAGTGTATAAGAAAAGGTTTTACTATTCATAGATCTGCTGTATGTATCGGAACAAAAAAAAGAATAAAAGCCTCCTCAGCTGAAGCGAAGGAGGCCCTATTAAATTAAACTGAGGGCAAAACCTAAAACTGGGTACTACCTTCGCACTCGTAAATATCGCCTGCTGCCATCACTTGTACTTTTTTGCCTGTTTCTTCTTCTACCAAACGCTTAAACTGTTGCGGATCGGCTTTGACAACAGGGAAAGTATTAAAGTGCATGGGTATAACTTCTTTAGGCTTAAGCATTTTGACAGCTTCCACAGCTTCTTCGATATCCATAGTGAAAGTGCCGCCAATAGGTAAAAGGGCTAAATCTAAGTCGTAGCGCTTGCCTATTAATTCCATATCACCGAAAAGTCCAGTATCGCCGGAATGATAAATAGTTACACCACCGATATTGAGTACGATGCCTACGGAAGCACCGGCATATTTGCCTTCAAAAGAAGAACTGTGTGTAGCTGGAACTAAACGCATCCAGCCCCAAGGGAATTTCAATTTGCCACCTAAGGCGCAAGGAAAAGATTTTACTCCTTTAGCTGCCAAAAGATTGGCTAATTCAAAGGGAGCCACGACGGTAGCACCATGTAACTTGGCCAGAGATTCGGCGTCGCCGCTATGATCACCGTGACCGTGAGTTAGCAGAATATGAGAAAAGACTAAGCCTTTAGGCAAACTTTTGCCTTGCATATGAGGGTTGCCGGTAATAAAAGGATCGATAATAATGGCTTGCTTATCTTCTGTTTCTAAAGCAAAAGTGGAATGACCGAAATAATGAACGCGAATTTTAGACACGAATCTTCCTCCCTTGACAGCCCGCGTAAACAGTGGGTATATACAAAAACAACTAGACAGTAGGTATAGGCAAAAAATTAGCCGAGATGGGTAAGCTTAAGGAAATTTTCCAAGCGTTTTTGGGAGCAACTCTTTAAATAGGCGTCGAGTTGACGTTTCTCTTTGGCTTTGCGTTCTAAAAGGAGTCTAAACTCGCGGTAAGGAGCTGGACTAGTTAGAGCGTCGGTCAGTTTAGCAGCTAAAGCTTTGTCGGCTACAATTTTAATAAAGCCTTGCAACTCAGCATAACGTTCGGTGCCAGTCTTTTTGGGAATTTGCACAAAACGCTTGGCGTCGGCAGCCATATCGCGCTTAAATCTTTCAATGCCTTGCGGATCTTGCAAGCTGACTTTGCGCACGGTTTGCAACTTTATATCGGCAAACCACTGTACGCCAGGATCACTTTCATTTAAAGCTTCAATAAGTTTGGCATGATCTATAGCCATTATTCGCTTATCCCTCCTTAAAATTGCCTGGCTGCTAATTTTGCACTTTGGCAGCCCGCTTGTTTCAATTGCCTAAGCTCGGCTGCTTTCCTTTTTTAAGCGATTCGACGGCGTAAGAGAGCCGAAGCGGAAGCGGCCATGCCTTCGCCTTGGCCACAAAAGCCCATCTTTTCGGTAGTGGTAGCTTTTACGCTTATTTGGGCGTCGTCTACCCCTAAAGCTGTGGCTATATTGTGAGCCATTTGACTAAAATAGGGCGAGATTTTGGGCTTTTGAGCTATTAAAATGGCATCAATATTGACAATATCAAATCCTTCTTTACGAACTAGATTTGCCACAGCAGCCGCCAATTTTAAAGAGTCGGCTCCCTTCCACTTCGGATCTGTATCGGGAAAATGGACGCCTATATCAGCCAATTTAGCTGCACCTAAAAGAGCATCCATAACGGCATGTACCAAGACGTCGGCGTCGGAGTGGCCCAGAAGACCAAGGCTGTAAGGAATATTGACGCCACCAACGATTAAAGGGCGTCCTTCCACAAGCTGATGGACGTCAAAGCCCAAGCCGGTGCGAAATTGAGTCTGTTCTTTAATGAGTTCGATAATCTCTTGTCTATCCATAGAGCAGCCTTTCTGAAAATGCTTCGTATGATAAGTGAGTTTAATTTTAGCAAAAAAAAGAGACGCAGAGTCAAAAACTTTCGACACTTCGTCTCTTTTAGCCCTAATATATTTTCCTTTAGAGGGAAAGCAAACTAAAAAACTTTATAAAAATTAAGCGATACGTACACCGTCTGTATTGTAAAGGCCTTCGCCTATGGTAGATGGGCCGTTAAGGAACATTCCGATTCCAGTTACCGACTCTGCTTTGGCGTCATCTATGGAAGCAACCGTATTCACAGAGGAGGAAGATAAATCAGAAGGTTGCTGTATATCGTCTATAAGAGCGATAGTACCTAAACTAGAAACAGCTAACTCTTTAACTTGATTCTTATTGCTGACAGTTGCCGAAGGAGCATCAGCAATTAAGAAGCCATCAAATTCGCTACTGGTTAAGCCATGCTTAGCAGAAGCAGCGGTAGAAGTAAAACTGTCGGCTACAGAGGGAGCTGAATCGATTTGCTTGGAAGCAAAAGTAACGGACTCCAGCGAATCGGAGTAGGTGAGATCTACACCGATATTTACTTGATCGAGCTGTTGCTCAGGCTCGACGTTGACGGAGGGACGCTCGCGCTGAGCGGAAGCCGCTTGACCGTAGCCTAAAGCGCCCGCAGAACGGACGGTATGCATTCCAGCCAAATTGATCTCGTTCATATAAATAACCCTCCAAAAGCTGAGCCCTATTCATCAGGCCACAGCCGCAAAGACGCAGTCTCGCTGCTTACTTAATCCTTATTATGTGGAAACATGTTTGAGGACACCAAACAATCATAGCCAAGGTGTTACCAAACTTTCCCCAATTTCAGCCGCGCCAAAAAGGTCACTCAAAAAAGCTTTAAAATACTCACTTAAAAACTTCTAATGAGAACTTTTCGGGTGTGACCGAAAAAAAAATCCAATCTTTTGATTCGCAATGATATATTAGAAACAGGCGCTCTTAAAGTCAACGAACATAATAAGCCGTTTTGTTAAAATCTGGTAGGAAAGGCTGTAAAGGTTTTGCTATTGAAAAAATAGAAAATCGGCCTCGTGTCTAGAGTCGGAGGGCCCGGAAGAATTTTGGGGCTTTTGTCGGCTTAAAGGCGGCCAATTCTTTCGTATTCGGAGAAGGTTTAAATTATGGAGATTACCACTAAAATAGTTCCTAAACCCGAAGTCGGAGGCAATGAAGTCACTCTGGCTCTAAATGGGCGTTTCGGCAACAATTCCGCTTCTGAAGTAGAAGGCGCAGTTCAAGAAATTATCGGCTCTTGTCGCCAACTGATTTTCGACTTTGCGGATGTGGATTATATTTCTAGCGCCGGTTTGCGCGTTTTACTTATGGCCAAAAAAAGGCTGGGCTCTGGGGTTGAAGTTAGCGTAATAAATGCTAATGAGGTTGTCAAAGAAATTTTTGATATTTCCGGCTTTTCCAAAATTTTGCAAGTTCAATAAGCCAGTAATTATAAGTTCTTAAACCGAAAAAATATGCGCACCGCTATCCGCAAAAAGCTTTTAATCGTAGTTTCTATAGCTGCTTTGATTGTTTCCTGGCTAGCTCTGGATCTGGTTGACCGCAACTGTCGTTTGCATGTTAGCAAATTGTTTAACGAGGCTGGTAAAGATACGGCTCGTGCTTTGGCTACCAGCGATAAACGCGCTTATGACATGCGTTCGAACATGATGCATACCGTTTTAACCTCTTTGGAAACAGTTACTGAAGTTGTCAATTCATTTCCAGGCATAGAAAAAAATCACGCCGCTTTGGATGGCTTACGCAGTAGTTTGGGCATAAGTCGTATCGACATTATTGACGCGACGCAATGGAAAATTATCGTTAGCTCCGATAAATTACTCGATGGAGCACCAGTGCAAGCGGATAGGCCCGCGCCTTTGCAAGATAGCAATCCCGACTTTAGCGCTTTTGTTAGCAGTATGGGCAGCTATCATCCTGTAGATTATGTTACCGATAGGCATAATCGCGATTTATTGCTCTTTTATAGCGAGCTTAAACGCCAAGGGCGCGTCTTGCGTTTGGGCTTCAACGCTGTCAGCTTTAAAAATACCTATAATGTAGCCGAACATGAGTTAGTAACGGGCAGTTTGCCACTGGGAGAACATGGTGGCGTCGATGTTATTTCCCAAAATGGCGTAATCGTCAATTGTGTCAACAAAGAGTTTATCGGCACTCCCTTTGCTGAAGTCTATCCTGGGTTGGATTTTAGCCACTTTAAAGCTGGTCAGCTAATTAAAGCTAGTCGTCGCGGTACAGTCAGTTATTGTACTTTCTACGCTACGCAATATGGCTACATTATGGTGCCTTTTATGCCTGCCTCCGAAGTCTATGCCACGCGTACGACTATTTTGGAAGTTATGCTTACCGGCTTCCTAATTATTCTGGCGGCTATCTTTTTCAGCACTTCTCGTATTGTTAAAAAAGTTATATTAGATGGTTTAGAGCGTATCAATGCTTCACTAGCCAAAATAGAAGCTGGCGACTTGGAAGAAAAGGTCAACGAAACTAGCTATCCAGAGTTTTGCGTACTTAGCCAAGGCATAAACTCAACAGTAGACGCTTTGAAGCAACTTATGGAGAGCCAATCGGCTTACGACGCCGAACAAATGAACTTGGCACGTACGATTCAGCTCTCCTGTTTGCCCAAATTTTTCCCCACTTATCCGGAGTTAAAAGAGCTCGATCTTTGTGCTCGTACTTCGCCAGCTCAGGAAGTAGGCGGCGATTTTTACGATTATTTCCGAATTAAAGACAACTTATATTGCGTCATTATCGCTGATGTCTCTGAACATGGTATTCCCGCTGCTCTAATGATGATGACCGCCAAGACAGCTTTGCATGACGCTATTTTATCTGGCGACACGCTCGAACACTGTATGGAAAGTGTCAACTTCTCACTGTGCGAAAATAATAGCACTTGCATGTTCGTAACCGCTTTCGCCGCTACTGTTAATACTGATACTGGCGAGTTTCGCTTTGTCAATGCTGGTCATTGTCGTCCGCTGTTGCGTCGACGCGATGGTATTTGGCATTCTGTAAAAATCGGCTCTGGTATGGTGCTGGGCGGTATGGACAACCTTAGCTACACTGCCGAAAGTTGGTTCTTAGAAGAAGGCGATCGCGTTTTCTTATATACAGACGGCGTCACCGAGGCTATTAACGAAAAAGGCGAAATGTTCGGTTTGGGCGGTCTGGAAGTAGTGCTGAATCGTCCTAGTTGCGACAACTACGATCCTGCCTCGCTAATCAATTTAGTGCACGATGAGTTAGATAAATTCGCCCAAAATTACACTTTGGAAGACGATGTGACTATGGTGGCTTTAGAATATTACGGCCGCTGCCCTAGAGCTCGCTTCCTCCAAGTGCCTGCTTTAAATGAAAAATTGGATGAAGTACTCAACTTTATTGACGGCTTGTTAGATGAAGTAGATCTTGAACCTGAAAATCTCAAGCAAGTCAAAAGCTCTATGGCTACGGCTGTTGATGATATTTTTACCAACATTGTCAACTACGCTGGACAAGGTAGCCAAGAAATAGTTCATGTAACTATTCGAGCGGAAATTCAAGCTTACCCTTATCAGTTAGTCGTTCATTTTATAGATAACGGACACCCTTATGATCCTACAGCTGTTGCCGCTCCTAATACCGATTTGGATTTTAGAGAGCGTTGCTGTGGCGGTTTGGGTATATTCTTAGTGAAGAAATTGACCGATCAAATGAGTTATCGCTATACAGAGGGGTGTAATATCCTGCGTTTGGCGAAAAAATTAGAAAAAGCGGAAAAAAACTAGCCGCAATTTGTCAAAAATATGGCTTCAGAAGATAACTATAACGAAAATAACGTTTCTCCCCTGACAGCGGTTTTGCTTACTTTGCTTATTGGAGGCTTAGTCTGGCTGGGGGCTTCTTTCTTTGATAACCTTACCAATTACGGTAGTCAGCCTCAGCCCGATCCTGTCAATTTAATGGCTTCTGGTAGTACTGAAGAGAACTTTTATAGTCCGGGACGAGCTAAAAGAAGAGCCAATTTTTTCTTGCGTCGCCAAGGTGAAGAAGCAGAAATATCTTCCGAAGAAAAAGAACTTTTGGAAGAAGAAGATCGCACCAAAGAGCGAGATAAAGAAGATAGAGAAGATAGTAGGCAAGGACAGCGAAGCGATTTTGGCAACGACGATTTAGCTAAATCTATCCAGCCTATTGCTCCTTCGGACGCAGGGTGGGGAAAAAGTGGATCTAGTGCCATAAGTCCGGTTGTGCCCAATGATTTAAAGCTCTCTGGCATTATGTTGGGCAGTGGCTCCGGTATTGCCGTTATTGAATACAATGGCACTTCCTATACAAAGTCGGAAGGACAAAAAGTTGGCCGCTATACTGTAGCCAAAATTTTGTCTGATCGTGTCGTTGTGGAAGATGGCCTCAACAATTTTACTTTGGGACTCAATTCTTCCGGATCTTCCGATTTGGCTTCTTCTTCGGCTGGTACAAGTGGCTCCTCGAATGGACACCCGGTTTTGCCCGATCCTGGGCAGGTGCCACCGCCTGCAGCACCGGTAGTTAGGGCTAAAACAGCTTTTAAAAACGAAACTTCGGCCGCCTCTTCAGTTGTCTCTGGGTATGAAGATGAGGAAGAGTCGGAAGCTTCGTCTTCTGCCCCTGTGCCTAGCAAGATCGACGTGTACGATTTCGCTCAAGAGCGTCGAGCCGAAGAAGAAAAAAAGGCCGATAGCATGTATGCTCCCAAGGGAAGTGCTAAGGCTAAAGTAAAATTGCCTAAAGCGAGCCCTACACCAGTACGCCCAACTCGCGAAGAAATTGAAAAATATTTGCAACGTGGCGCGGCCATTATTTCCGAAATTAAAGTGCAACCCGATTCTAGCGGTTTGGGCGTCAAAGTTAAATTTGTGCAAGAAGATAATGTTTTGCACCGTTTAGGCATAAAAGATGGTGACGTTATTACTAGAGTAAATAACAAAACTATCTTAAATAGCGAAGAATTATTTAATTCTGTTCTCAATATTAGTGAAATGCCTTTTGTCAATATTGAATACAAACGCCAAGGTCAAACTGGCACTTTAATTTACGATTTATAAGTTTGGGTTGCGCTTTTGTGTGAGCGACCTGATAGCAAGGATGCCTTCCAGTGTAGCTTCTCTTGGGGGCTGGGCTAAAATGGACTAGCTTTTTAGCAGGAGCCGCTCTTTGAAAGACAAATTATCTACGCCCTATGGGTACGTTTTATAAGACAGCTCTCAGCCTGGCTGCTGTAGCCGGCATTAGTTTATCTCTCTGCGCTCCTAGTTTGGCTAAGCCTTGTGCCTCAGCCGAAGGGCGCCTTGTGGCCGCTTCTTACGGCGTCAAAAAATACGATCGCGCTTCTAAAGCTAAAACAACACAAACTTCAGCCAAGAAAAATGTGGCTCAAGATCAGTCTGTGCAAGCTCTAAACGAGATGCGTTTAGTTTCGCGTTGGTTTGCTGCCGCTTATGATATTCCGGCTCGCGTGCCCGAAGAAATGTTTTTGGCTGGCTACACTTACAGCGATGCTATCGTAGCCTTTTCCCTCATGGACGCCGGAGCTTCATTAAACGAAGTTTTAGAAAAGAGACGCAACAATCGTTGGGACGAAGTAGCTAAGTTAGTTGGCATAGAACCTTCTTCTTTGCCTAAGCCAGTAATAAAAGTAATGAATACTCAAAATGGCAATAGGCCTTTAGAGTATGTCCACTTTACTCCTGATGTGCGCTCTGGCCTGGCTAGTCGCTTGCATTTGCCCTCTTTTGCTCCCACTGTGCCCGATCCGGTAGCTGTCGAACGTTTTCGTTTGTCTAAAAGTGATATTGCCAATATCAGAAAAGCTTTAGAAAATGTCAACGACCTAGATGAAGCCACTTTGCGCTTGCCTGCCGGTCGCTCTTTGAAAGTGGGCGATTGGGTAATAGCTGGAGTCCTTTCCAAATATAAGCCGTTCCCTATAGATACCATTCTTTCAGTTCGCACTGGTGAAGTGGTAGAGTGGGGCGATGTGGCCGCTATGTTTAGCGTCGACCCTAGCATTTTTGTAGAAGGCCCCCTGGCTCCCATTTATGGCGCTTTAGTCGAAGGCGAAAACTACGCCACTTTATCTAGTTTGCGTCGCTCTTCTTACCCAGATACGCTCAATAATATTTATGCTTTAAATAATGTAGAAGGCGCTGAGTTACAAGCTTTAGGTTGGCTTATGAGCCTCTACTATAAAGAAACTGAGGAAGAGAGAGCTTTACTCAATTCTTATGGTCTTTCTTTTGCCGATCAAGCTTTGTCTTTAGCTGTAGCACGTATGGCTTTTGCCGATGTTGGCGAAATTGCCAACCGCATTCGTCATGGAGCCAATTGGCAATACTTGATCGACTATTATAAGTTAGATATGACTGGTCAAGATGTAGTTATGGCTGCTGCCGTTAGTCGCGACCAAGCTCGCTTCCCAGAAACATCTTCGACCGACTCTAAATCTGTGCGCAGCAAGCGTTTCAATTAGGCGTTTAAGTGAATTTGCTGGTATATCGAAGAAAATGTGAGCATGGAGGCAAGCCTGGCTTTTCGCTTTTGGAAGTGCTTGTCTCTTTAGGCCTAGTCTCTATGGTCTTTGGCAGTTTAATTGGCGGCTTTTGTCAGCATGTTCAGCGTGTGGCCCGCTTGGAACCATTTTATCGCAATTTAATTGTGGCGTCGGTGGGCTTGGAAAAAAGTATGGCCAAGAGAAACGACGGCGAGACCGATTCTCTAAACGGTATTGAATATAAAGTCACTGTGGGGGCTATGCCTTCCGATCCGCGTATCGACAGAATAGAAAGTAAAGTCAGCAGCAAGCGTCCCGGACATAGTGCTGTAGTGAAGGCCTATCGTTTGCGCCAAGTTAGCTCTTCTTCATCTTCTTCAAGCAATTCTTCCGCCACCTAGTTAGAATTTTTTTTCGTCCATGTTTAAAGCCAGCTCCAGCGGTAAAAATATTATTTCGCTTCCCGGACGTTCCGGCGGCTTCACTTTGCTCGAACTTATGCTGGTCATGGGACTAGCTACTTTAGTTTATTCTCTGATTTCTTATATGACTATTCAGATGAATAATACGGTGCGCCATTCGCAAGTAGCTTTCAAGCGCCAAGAATTAACTATCGATACTGCTGAGCGTTTGCGCTGGCAATTGCGTTGTCTTTACGATCATGTGCCCGAAAGTGCTTCTTCTGAAGCTCCAGCCAGCCATACCAACCCTCCCACTTTGCTAAAATCGGCTATCTATGGAAAGAACTTGGGGGAAAAGGGTAAGGATGTACTCCTTTTCAAAACTACCTATTTCCCTTTGCGAGTTAAAAATAGCGGCACTGCTGAAGTAGGCTATAAAATTATGAGCGATTCTTCTAGCAGCTTTTCTCTTACTGAGCCTG
>DHKB01000002.1:0-7896 GCA_002407045.1 Candidatus Bruticola papionis
AGCCCGCAGCCAAAACTTATAGCGGAATTTTTTGCTATATCGGTAGCGAAGGCATCTGGTCACGAAGTGGACAGCTAGCCGTAGCGTCGATATGGCAATAAAATGAAGCTAACACAACATAGCTAACTGGCGGGCCGAACATAATCAGCGTCTCTACAATGTAAAACTACGCAACCAAACAGGCGAGCATTTCAAGCGCAAAGTACCGATACTTTATCGGGTTATAACCGAAAAATATTATAGAAACTAAAGTTTTATAAGTTACAACTGATGAAATTGATTAAAAGTTGATTTTCTTCAGCTATAGCTAATAAAATTGTCATATACGCGAATTTTTGGCTATGGATTGTTGGGATTAACTCAAGGATTAACGCGCTACCGATCTTCGCTTTGGCAATTTTTCACTTCTTCGATAAATTTCTCTGCTGCTTTGGAAAAAACAGGATAGCGTTTCCAAACTAAACCGTGCTTGCATTTTATAGGAGGATCGAGCGGACGGAAACAGAGTGTTTTGCTCTCTTTAGTATCAGCTAAAGTATTGAGCACAAAAGCGTAGCCTATTCCTCTTTTTAACAAAAGCATAGGCGTATTAAAAAGCAAATCAAAAGTGGCGATGATATTGAGTTTTTCTAATTCAACTTCCGACCAGAGAGAAAGTTCGCGCTGCAAACCGACGCGCTGAGGCATAATAAGCGGAATATCTTCTATATCACGCGGGCGAATGAAAGTATTTTTAGCTAAAGAACAATCACGACGCATAAGCAAGCCCCAGCAAGCCGTCTCTTGCAAGACCAAATGTTCATATTTGGCAATATCTACAGGTTCGATAAAAACGCCAAAATCTAAAGTGCCATGTTCCAAATATTCGGTAATTTTTTCTGCGTCGCCGTTGATAAATTGAAACTTGACATTGGGATATTTCGCACTCATACGATAAATTGCTTCTGCAACAATAAGAGAAAGTCCACCACCTATAGAAACTTCTCCGCCTATTAAAGCGCTATCTTGAGCTATTTCGCGTCTAGTTTTATCACACAAATTAACAATTTCTACAGCACGTTTGCGTAGAAGACTGCCTTCCTCGGTTAAAGTAATCTTGCGCTTGCCGCGAACGAAAAGTTGTTTTCCCAATTCGTCCTCAAGCTCCATCATTTGCTTAGACAGCGAAGGCTGTGCTATATGCAACGATTCAGCCGCTCTAGTTATGTTGCCTTCTCTAGCTACAGCTAAAAAGTAACGCAATAAACGTATATCCAAAGTACCTTCCTCCATCTAAAGCAATAAAGCCATTTTATCATACCTTATAGCTATAGTTCATCATTCTTTATACATATTTTACATATTTACATAAAAGTGCCATACTCTGGGCGGAGTTAAAGAGATATGATACATAGAACTATACATGCACATACAAATTCAGACACAGCTTTAATGACGGAAGGCAGTATCGTCAAGAGCATACTGTTTTTCTCTATTCCGTTAATATTGGGCAATTTTTTACAGCAAATGTACAACACGGTTGACTCTATTATTGTGGGCAACTATGTTGGTAGCGGTGCTCTGGCGGCGGTTGGTTCCAGTGCTTCCCTCATTTTCTTAATCATTGCCTTTAGCCAAGGCTTATCGGTCGGTTCAGGTGTAATTGTGGCTCAGTATTTGGGCGCTGGCGATAAGCGAGGTGTCAATTTAGCTGTCCATACCGCTTTAGCCATTTCGGTTTTGGTCGGCTTGCTTATGACGGTAGGCGGTATAGTTTTTACTCGTCCTTTATTAGTTTGGATGGATACTCCAGAAAACATTATGCCTGAAGCGGTTGAGTATTTAAAACTTTATTGCGGCGGCATGCTTTTTGGTACCGTTTATAATATGGCCGCCGGTATTATGAATGCTGCTGGCAACTCCAAGCGCTCTTTAATTTACTTAGGTGTAGCTGCTGTCACCAACATTGTTTTGGATGTAGTTTTAATCGTCTGGTTCAAAATGGGCGTGGCTGGAGCCGCTTGGGCAACCAATATCAGCCAATTGGTTTCTGCTGTTTTGGCTATGGCTTTTCTTATGCGAACTTCTGCTGATTACAAAGTAGATCTCAAGCACTTGGTTATCAGAAAGAAAATGGCTACACGCATTGTAGCTATTGGTTTGCCTACCGGCATCCAAAATATGGTTATATCTCTTTCCAATGTTTTGATTCAATCCAGCATTAACGTGTTTGGTGCTTCCGCCATTGCTGGCTTTGGTGCTTTCTTAAAAATAGATGGTTTCAACGTCTTGCCTATTTTAAGTTTGAGTATGGCTATTACCACTTTTGTAGGTCAAAACTTTGGTGCCAATCGTATGGATCGCGTCAATAAAGGCGTTTATATCACTATCGCTATGGGTATGGCCTACACTATCGTAGCCAGCACTTTAGTGTTGATATATTCCGAACCGATTATGCGCCTGTTTAGCCAAGAAAAAGACGTTATCGCTTGTGGACAGCTAGCCATGTGGTACTTCTGCCCCTTCTACTGGGTTTTGAGCATTTTACACACATTGGGCGGCACTATGCGTGGCTTTGGTAAGAGTATTCCGCCTATGATTATTTTACTTATCGCCATGTGCTTATTCCGTATAGTTTGGTTACAAACTGTTTTACCCCACTTCCCCAGCACAGATTGTATCTTCGTTCTTTATCCAGTCTCTTGGGTTTTAGGCGCAGTTATGATGGCCTGGTATACGAAACGAACCGGTCTTTTAAGACAAAAGGACACTTCGGCTCTGCTTTGCCAAGCTGCCTAAACGGAAATAAGTCCTAACCCAAAATGCCGCTACTGTACCAGCGAACAAATGGCGCAGCTAGCGGCATTTTTTGTAAGTGCAACTTATAACTTTTGCTTCAGTGCTAAACCGATTAACTTATCTGTCTGATCGGCCATAAAAAGTGGAATATTTAGCACATCGTCATCAAGCTTTAAATTATTTAAAGAGAAACGCACTCGCAACTTAACAGTATCGCCAAAAAGTTCCTTGAATTTGCGCAAACTTTTGCCTACCACATTAGTTTCCGCTTTTACCTCAATGGGGAAAATATCATTTTCTCGTTGGATCAGAAAATCAACTTCATAAGGCGGATTATTTTTGCTCCAATAGCGCGGCATAACTTCGAATTGAGTTATTAAAGTTTGCAATACATAATTTTCCGTCAACGCTCCTTTAAATTCTACAAATAGACGATTACCTTCGCCAAAAGCGCTGGGAGCCAGCTTAGCTAAGCGACGCAAAATACCAACGTCCACCAAATAAATTTTAAAAGCAGATAAGTCATCATAAGCGGACATAGGCAAACCAGGCTTGGTGCTGCGATAAATTTTATGTATTAAACGCGCCTCGACTAACCATTGCAAAGCATCTTCATATTCTCTGGCTCTAGCGCCCTCTTTTACCGCTTTATAAAGGAACTTCTTGTTTTCTCTAGCTAATTGCGAAGGCAAAGAATGCCAAATAAGTGAAAGTCGCGGAAATTCTTTTATGTTGGGATGTTTAGCAAAATCGCGCTCATAAGCATCAATAATATTAGCTAACGACGCTTGCATAACTTCCACATCTTTAGCTTCAGTCCAGAGTCGTACAGGCTCAGGCATACCGCCGGTAATGTAGTACATTTTAAGCTTTTCGCATAAAGGATTAAAGAAAGCATCCGGCAGCGGCTCTATTGTATCTACACTATCCAAATAGGCTACTAAATTAGCATCACCGTTAGCCAGCAAAAACTCCTGAAAAGTCATAGGATCAACTTGCAAAAAATCTACTTTGCCAACTGGAAAAGATGACGGCTTAGCTAAGGCGGTGCCTAACAAAGAACCGGCGCAAGCCACATGATAAAGCGGCGCATTTTCGCAAAAATATTTCAAAGCGTTGAGTACTTCCGGGCAGTCTTGCACTTCATCAAAAACGATAAGCGTTTTTTCTGCTTCAATCTTTTGCCCACTAGCAAACATTAAATTTTGCAAAATGCGCTCTACATTTTTCGTTATACTAAAAAATTGCTTATAGTCCGGATTTTCGTCAAAGTTGAAATAAGCTGTATTTTCATAAAAACGCTTGCCAAATTCTTTTAGCAACCAGGTCTTGCCAACTTGACGCACTCCCTTGACAATCAGCGGCTTGCGATAGGGAGAATTTTTCCATTTCACAAGCTTTTCCAATGCTAACCTTTCCATAAGCTGCTCTTCCTTTCACACTTTTATATGTAGTTCACGTGTAAATTATCACACAATTATATATAAAAGTGTGATTTTTATCACATAATTATGTGTTTTTATGTGAAACAGGCAAGCTAGGGTCAGGTTGCATTATTTTTAATTATACCCTTAATGTGTTGAGTATAAGGGGTATAATTAGGGTATAATTGGAGATAACTCAATACGAAAGTAATATCTCACAGGTGGTGCGTTATAGATTTATTCGCAATACAGGCTCGTGTGGCGGAGCTGGAGCAACAAATTGACAATCTGCCTGCCGGCTCCATTACAAAGAAAATTATCAAGGGCAAGGAATATTTTTATCACCGTTGGACAGAAAATAAGAAACGGCGGGAGAAATATATTCCGGCGGACCAATTGGAAAATTTTCGTGCTCAGATTGCGCAGCGGAAAGAACTGGAGCAAAAGCTCAAGACGCTAAAGAAGCATTTGCCCAAAGCAAAAAGCGCAGAAATTTCCACATTTAGCACTAATATACGCACAGGCGAGGCGCTGCGTTACTTTGCCTTGCCTGTCCGCAATTTTCGCAAGCGCGAATGCTTCCAACAATTGCACAATTTTGTCTACGGCCAGATGCAAGACAAGGTATTTATTCTTTACGGCCTGCGCCGAACAGGGAAAACGACCATGATCCGCCAGATTTTTGCGGAGATGAACGAGGTAGAACTATCTAAGGCAGCGTTTATTCAAATTACAGCAGCAGACACGTTAGCCAACGTGAACCGTGACTTAAAAACATTGGAAACCCAGGGATTCCGTTATGTATTTCTTGACGAAGTGACACTAATGGATGATTTTATTGAAGGAGCCGCGCTATTTTCTGACGTGTTTGCTACCTGCGGTATGAAGATTATACTTTCTGGTACAGACTCTTTGGGCTTTATTTTCACTGAAGACGAACAGCTTTACGACCGCTGTATCATGTTGCACACCACCTTTATCCCCTACCGCGAATTTGAATCAGTGCTTGGCATTCACGGCATCGACGAGTATATCCGCTATGGCGGCACCATGAGCCTTGGCGGTGTCCACTATAACGAAACTTCCACATTTGCCAGCAAGAAGAGCACCGACGAATATGTGGACACGGCCATTGCCCACAATATTCAGCACTCTCTGCGCTGCTATCAGTACGAGGGACATTTTCGCCATTTGCGAGATCTATACGAAAAAAACGAGCTGACTAGCGCCATCAATCGTGTGGTAGAGGACATCAACCATCGCTTCACACTAGAGGTGCTGACACGGGATTGGAAATTCCACGACCTCGGTATTTCTGCCAGCAATCTGCGCCGCGATCGAGAAAATCCCACAGATATTCTTGATCGCATAGATCTTACAGCTGTCACTAACAACTTGCGAAAGCTGCTGAAAATCCGCAATAAAGCAGAGCAAACTGTAAAGTTAGACGAAGTTCATGCAGCAGAAATTAAAGAATATTTGGATTTATTGGATCTAACTCAGGAAATTGCTGTATTGCATTTGCCTAATGTCAACAAAAAATCTAGCCGCACAGTAATAGCTCAACCCGGTTTGCGTTATGCGCAAGCGGACGCACTAATCCGCAGTTTGCTATTAGATGAAACCTTCAGTGCGCTTTCTCTAGCAGAGCGTACCGCTGTACAAAACCGTATCTTGACCGAGATCAAAGGGCGTATGCTCGAAGACATTGTCCTTTTGGAGACCAAGCTGGCCAACCCCAAAAAGCAAGTATTTGTTTTGCAATTCTCTGTGGGTGAATTTGATATGGTTGTTTTTGACCCGGAGGCCGGCTCTTGCCAGATTTTCGAAATTAAACACAGCGAAAAAGCTATTCCACAGCAATACCGCCATTTAATTGATAAGGAAAAATGCGCTCAGACAGAGCACCGCTACGGCCCCATCACCGCCAAGTTTGTTCTCTACTGCGGGGAAAATAGAATAGTAGATGATGTTCAATATCAGAACGTGGAAACGTATTTGCGAAGCCTTCGCATAGCAAAAAGCTAGACATATTTTTTACCAGCACCAGCACTTATACCAAAAATATACACAAAATATTTTTATTTTATATTGACATTAAACAGAACAATATTCTATAATTTATTTATAAATAATACCAAATATGGTACACTTAATTATTTAATATTAGGCGGTCATAGTTATGTCAGTAGGAAAGAGAGAAAGATGGCAATCAGTTTGCTCCAAATGCGGTAAAGGCGGCTCGGTTCGTACATGCTACGAACGGCCCAGAACAGCCCCTTTGAGTATTGGTGGCTCTTGTCCCAATAGTTCAGACAAGAAGCACAAACCGAGGTGGGTAAAAGTATCCTAGCTCCGCGTGAATAACATAAACTATATAAGCGAAGGTCGCTCTCTCCATATGGCAAGAGCGGCCTTTTTTTGTGGATTCGCTGGTATAAAAGCAGAGAAAATAGGCAAAGTGCAAATAGTGGACATTTTTGGGGCAGGGCAAAGGCGGCAAGCTGCGGAAAGTGCTTAGCGCAATTTTTAATGTAGGAATATAGCAGCGCAATGATTACTGGCGAATTGAAAAATAAAATAGATAGCCTTTGGAAGGACTTTTGGGATGGCGGCATATCTACTCCTTCGAATGTAATTGATCAAATGACTTACTTAATGTTCATTCACGACCTGGACGAGGCTGACATAGGGCACCAACAAGAAGCAGAAATGCTCGGTCTGGGTGAATATAAGAGTATTTTTAATGAAAAAGTTAAAGTCATTTATTCTCCAGATGACATACAAGAAATAGACGCCAATGAGTTTAGATGGAGCCGCTTTAAGGATCTAGAAGCTACCCAAATGTACGCCTTGGTACAAAATGGCGTCTTTCCTTTTATTAAAAAATTACATGGCGATAAAGAAAGCGCTTATGCCAAATATATGAATGACGCCATATTTTTGATTCCTACACCCGCTATGTTAAGCAAAGTTATCACCAAGCTGGACGAAATTTACGCCGATATAAATAGTCTAAAAAATGCTGACGTGCGCGGCGATGTTTATGAATATTTACTCAGCAAATTATCCACTTCAGGTATCAATGGCCAGTTCCGCACTCCGCGCCATATTATAAAAATGATGGTAGAGCTTATGGAGCCTACGGAAAAAGATACCGTCTGCGATCCAGCTTGCGGTACTTCTGGCTTTTTAGTGGGAGTTAGCGAATATTTAGCTGCCAATAAAAAGAAAGAAGTTTTCTTCAATAAAGAAAATAAAAAGCACTACATGAACGAAATGTTCCATGGCTACGACAAGGATAGCACCATGTTGCGTATTGGCGCCATGAACATGATGTTACATGGCGTAGAAAGCCCACATATCGAGTATCGCAACAGTCTTTCCGAGAAGAACTCAGATAAAGACAAATATACTTTAATTTTGGCCAATCCTCCCTTTACAGGCAGCTTAGATGCCAATGATGTTTCTAGTGATTTAGTAAAAATTTGCGATACAAAGAAGACTGAGTTGCTTTTCTTGGCTCTTTTCTTGCGCATGCTTAAAGTGGGCGGGCGCTGCGCTTGTATTGTACCTGACGGTGTGCTCTTTGGCTCAAGCAAAGCGCATAAACAAATTAGGAAAGAGATTATCGAAAACAACCAACTTTTGGCGGTTATTTCTATGCCTTCGGGAGTATTTAAGCCTTACGCCG
>DHKB01000002.1:7983-8789 GCA_002407045.1 Candidatus Bruticola papionis
TACGATATGAAAGCCGACGGCTTTAGTTTAGACGACAAGCGCCAGCCTATCGAAGCTAACGATATTCCCGACATTATAAAGCGCTACCACAATTTACAAGACGAAAAAACTCGCGCCCGCACCGAGCAATCTTTCTTGGTAAATAAAGACGAGATCGTAAAAAACGGCTACGATTTGTCCATCAATAAATACAAAGAGATTGAATACGTCCCCATAGAGTATGCCCCCACCAGCCAGCTTTTAGCTGAACTGAAAGAATTGGAAGCGGAAATTGCTCAAGGCTTAACAGAATTGGAGGCTATGCTGTAGATCATGAAACAAAAGCTGACTGACATATGTCATCCTAAACAATGGAAAACTATTCCAGTATGCAAACTTCGTGATCAAGGCTATCCAGTGTACGGCGCTAACGGTGTCATTGGTCGCTACCATGAATATAATCATGAAACTCCTGTTATAGCAATTGCGTGCAGAGGAGCAAGTTGCGGAGCAATTAACATTACCGTGCCCAAGTCATATGTTACAGGCAATGCCATGTGTTTAGATGATTTACAGCCGGATATAGACTTAACGTATTTATATTACTGCCTAACACACTACAACTTTCAAAAGGTCATAAGCGGCTCTGCACAGCCACAAATAACCAGAGAAGGGTTAAATAAAGTTGAAGTTATTGTGCACAGTAAAAACAAACAGCAAGAAATAGTCACTATTTTGGGGCATGTTGACAAAGTGCTTTGGGCTCGTCAGCAACAGCTTACTAAACTTGATGAGTTAGTCAAATCCCGATTTATGGAAATGTTCGG
>DHKB01000054.1:0-24118 GCA_002407045.1 Candidatus Bruticola papionis
ACTTAATATTGCAATTTAAAAAAAAGTTTTGTGCTAATCTAGCTTTTCAAGACTAGCCCTTAATTTTTCGCGTTTGCTTTTCGTCTGACGGTGTGCTAAATTCGATCCCGGCCAGGAAATAGCATAAAAAAATTTAGGGTCATTCAGAGGCTGGTACTAATAAACATGGAAATTCCTCAGAAAATTCACGTTAAAGATTACAAAAATATCGTCATTTTAACCGGAGCTGGCATTTCTGTAGCTTCGGGAATAGCTCCTTTTCGCGGCCCAGGTGGTTTATGGACCGATAAAGACATTGAAGAATGTGCCACCGCTCAAGCTTTAAAACGCAATCCGCAAAAAGTTTGGGATGCCTTTTCCTTTGTGCGCAAAAAGTCAAATGAAGTGGAACCTAATGCTGCTCATTTAGCTTTAGCCGAATTAGAAAAGCGCACTAAGAATACCTGGATACTCACTCAGAATATTGATGGTTTACATCAAAAAGCAGGTAGCCAAAATGTCGTAGAGTTGCATGGCACTATTCATCGCTCCCAATGTTGCAACTATTGCACTCCTCCTTTTGAGGATAAAGAAATAAAATTTCACAAGTGCAAACACTGCGGCGCTCCCTTGCGCTATGACATAGTGCTCTTCAACGAATCTTTAGATCCTGAAGTAATAGCCACTTCTTACGATCTTCTGGAGCATGCCGATCTATTCTTAGTAGTAGGAACTTCTGGTATAGTTTATCCTGCAGCCGGTTTTGTACCTATCGCTAGAAGAGCTGGCGCTAGAGTCGTTATTGTCAATTTGGAAGAACTTGGCTATAGCGGTGGCTCCATAGAGCAAATTAATGGTAAAGCCGAAGTTATTTTGCCTCACTTATTCGATTACGAATAAAAGCTAATTCGCTTATAACAACAAAAAGCCGCTCCTCTAAGCATATAAAATATGATCTGGAGAGCGGCTTTAAGCTATAAAGAGCTAAAACATTACTAGCAACAGCAATAAAATAAGCAACGGTATAAAGAGACGCCAAAATTCATAGCGTCTAATATAAACCCGATAAGGTACTATTCCATCTTTACAAGAAATCCAACCATGCCACAAACGCCAATGATTAGTACCCGGTTTCCCACGACTATCACCTAAAACGGCCGGTTCGTAAATTCTTATTAGACAAGGGAAAATGGAAAAAGGCTCATACCAGACGCTAGCTCCCATTAAAAATGAAGCCACACGCTCAGCTCCCCATTCTTTCCAATCTATAAGAGCTTCTCCCGGCTTAACGTAACGAGCTCGGCGCAAATGTTCAACTTTGGGCTGCGGCTCAGCTTTAGCTCTGCCTAAAGCAATATCATCAACAACTCTGAGCATAAGGCAAGCAGCGTTGGGCAAAACACAATCAGCTAACTCACTGCAAGTAACATTTGGTGGTATATTGTATGAATTTTTGGCTAAAATAGGGCCAGTATCTTCACCTTCATCGACTTTATGAATTACATATTCATTTTCTGTGCAACCATCATAAAACATCCAAAGCCAAGGATTAGGACCACGATAGGTAGGCAAAGAAGACAAATGTAAATTTATGGTTCCGTACTTAGGTATTTCAAAAATGTCGGGAGGTAAAATAATGGAAAAATTAGAGATACAAATTAAATCGGGTTTTAAATGTTTGATAAAGCGCAATAACTCATGGTTATACTCTCGCTGAGTAGAAAAAAACGGACACCCGTAATATTTGGCAAACTTTTCTAAATTGCCAGCTCCTTTGCCAGCTCTAAGCCATCTTTCTAAAAGTCCCCTTCCTGTACGCCTAGGCTGTGAATGGATAATACCAACGATCTTGTGTGCTCCAGCTAACACTTGTAAAGCTGTAGTGGAAAAACGACCATCCATACCAGCAAAAATTATCCGCAATTTAGGGATCTCTGGAGTTGTTTCTGTATCGCTGCCAGAATTGGTTGGAGCAGAATTTGACTCTTCTTCATTAACCTTGTCGTTTTCAGAAGCTTCTTCAGAACTGGTTTCTTCTTGAAGCTTGCTTTCCGGAGCAGAATCATTTTCACTTGTCTGTATAGCTATCGGTTCAGTCGAAGGTTTGTCTTCGTAAAAGGATAAATCGTGGCCCAAAGATTCGGAAAAGCATTGGGAAAAAAGCTCAGCATCAATTTTTTCATCAGTCTGAGGCAGAGTTGCCTTTTCTCGTTTTTCAACTTGACTATTCTCCGGGCTCATATATATACGGCTAACTCCTTAACAAATATCCAGCCTTACTCTCAGCTTCGTATTAGTATTTTCCTTCAGAGCCTTACTGAAGCTCGAAAAAAAACATAAATAGTAACCCAATAATAAAAAAAGCAAAAAAGACCAGCTTACAAACGGCGCCCATAAATGCGCCTTAAGCAGCCAGTCTTCTAAGCTAAGCTCATTTTCAGCAACCTAGTTTTCAAAAGGCTAGGTTGCTAAAAATTTGGGCAGAGAATGCTTCTCAATTAACAACTCACCAAAAGATCTAGTTGGTATGGATGCCAACTCCAACAGCTAATTTACTAGCTGCGGCAATCAATTGCTTGCTATCCATAGTATTGGGCTTGCGAAGAGCAATACCTATAGAAAGCTTGACACCTTCAATATTGGCAGCTGTCAATTTGACTCTGTCGGCTAAGTTCTTGGCTGCCGTCATACCACTACCAATCATGAAGACAGCTAAATCATCTTCACCTACTAAGCCTGGAATGTCATTATCACTCAAGAAGGCATTGACCAGAGCGGCTACATCTTTACGGATTTGCAAATAAGCCTCTTTGCCTTTGGCTCTGAGCTCAGCCAAATTATCGAAGCGGACATAAACCACGGTGCAATCTTCACCAGATTCGTTGGCCATGCCCAATTCGTCATCAAGGACGCTCATGAAAGCTTCTTCGCCACAGAACTGAGTATCTATATCTACGCCATCTTCATCAAGCTTAATTTCCAATTTGAACGGAGCAGCCGGAGCGTTGGCTCTGCCGATACTCAAACGAGAAGGAGCTGCTAAAGTTCTAGGGGTGCTGTGGCCAGGAGCAGCCAAGCGCTCAACTTTGCCTCCATCGGGAGCTACAGCAGGAGTGCGCAAAGGACGTGAAGCGGCAGTAATATTGGCGCCTTCCAGGTTGATAGATACAGCCGAAGCTCCAGCCCTCCTTTGTTGGATGCCCACAGTAGGAGCTTTAGCCGCAGTAGAAGTGGCAGCTTGCTGAGTAGCGGCAGTGATCTTAGGCACGGTAATGCCAGGCAAAGTACCAGCAACAGCACCAACCGGAGCAGCTCCTACAGGGGTATTGCGGCGAATAACCAATTTTTCTTCCGGTGCTTGCTCGACTACAGGAGCAGAGGCTGCTTTGGTGGCTTCAGTTACTTTTTCAGATCTAACTACCCTATTGCCTCCAGCCACACGAGCGTCACGGAAAGCACGACTCAGTACAGCTCTAAGCATCTTCGGATCATCAGAATCTTCAGGGAATAATGTCCAAGCGACTAAAGCGGTGGCTGGTTCTTTAGTGTCAGGAAGTTCAATTTGACTAATGAAAGTTTGCAAAGTTTTGGCCATGCGTATACCTTCATCAGCATTGCGCTCCTGAGCAATTACGCCAAAGACACCATTATCCAAGTGGCACAGAATAACGTTGGGCTCTTTGGACAAGGCTGATTGTAAAAGAGCTCCCATTTTATAGAGAAAATCTACGCCAAATTCTTCACTATTTGTATCTAAAACACGGCTAGCTTGGTCGACAGTAACCATAAAAGCGCACAGAGGCTGTTCAATCATGAAGCAACCGCGGCTCATGTCCACAATTTTGCGCTCGAAATAGTCGCGATTCCATAAGCCTGTGCGAGTATCGATATCTTTTATCTTACGCTGGCGCAAACGATCCAAAGCAGCAGCGCCTTGCTCGGAGATTTCTTGCATACGCTCCATGCCTTTTTCAAAGTTGCGCTTAGCTTCATCTTTATCTGAATTGCGACTGCGTCCCAGTAAAATAAGACCTCGGAATTCACCTTGCCAAACGATAGGTACACCGACGTTCATTTCAATATCGCCCAAATCTTCCACTAAATCTGGGAAAGTTTCACGGAAGAGAGCATCTTTGCTAACAGACTTATAAAGGAAAGGCGATTTACCAAAACTTTCCACAAAGTCGCTCATACTACTACGGTTAAAACTGCGCAAAGCGAAAATGCTAGGATCGTTAATCAACTCGCTACGCATAAGCTCTATGTGGCGTCCATCCATAGAAAGAACCCAACAGAGAGCGCGAGGCAATTGCGTAATACAGCGCATGTGAGCCAGCACATATTCACAAATCGAATCTTCGGACATACTGTCCATCTCTGCTGGCGGAGCTTTAATATTTATCTTAGTCGTTAAACGTCTCATATAAAGAGCCGCAGCAATAATAGCTACAAAGGCACCGATCGCTACGCCGTACCATATCTTCTGCGTATGCAATCCCTTTTCGATAAGCTCTTCTTGAGTCATTGCCTCTACTAAGGCAGGATGATTTTCGGGAAGCTCTTTCTTCAATTGCTCTAAGAGCTTACTGGCGTCATAATATTTGCGCGTTCTAGTGTCGATTTTTACTTGTAAAGCCATAGCCTTGTAATAGTTGGGCTTTAACATACAAGCATCGTCAACAAGCTTGGAAGCTTCACTGTAATACTCTTGGTTATAAGCAATTACAGCCATATAATATACGGCTTCGGCGTCGTTGCCGTTACGATCCAGCATCTCTTGCCAGAGAGCTTGAGCTTCATCATATTTACTATCCTCAACTAAACATTTGGCATATTCACGTTTAATGCCAAAATCGTTGGGATTAAGCTCTACCAAGCTCTTATAGGCGCGGGAAGCGTTGGAATAATTTTTTAACTGTACATAAACTTTGGCTAAAAATTTCCAACCTTCAGGCCACTCCGGCGCCAAACGGGTAGCTTCCTCAAGGTAAGTAATAGCCTGATCGTAAGCCGCCGAAGCAGCTATAGCCTCAGCAGCTTTTCTGGTTAAAAGCTTGGCTCTTTTGAAATTTTTTGCCTCTTGAGCCGCCTTGGCTTTGGCAGCCTTAGCTTGGGCTCCAGAAACCGGTTTAGCATTGAGAGAATCAGATACAGAGAAAATAATCGACCAGCCCAACAACAATACGGCCAGACACTTAAAAAATATGGATAGGCCAAATCGGCTCGATATGGTGACGCCGCTCCTCATAGCAAACCTTTCTTTAATAAAACAGAAATACTGACGTTCTAAAGCTATCACTACTTTCCGCAGCTGTAAGCGGCTTGCCTTTCAAAAAAGTACAATTATGAAAAAAATATTTCCATTTTGTTACTGTATTTATTTAGAGGCAAGCCTATCAACCTATTTTTCAGTTCTATTCACTCCACATTACCGCTTCATGAACTTCGTCACGATCTAACAGTTCTTCAGCTTGACGACAAAGTTCTGCCAAACGCTCAGAAACATGCGGAGCGCGTTCGAATTGGCGCAAAATATCCAAAGTACGGCGCATAACTTTTACGAGATCGCCTTCATTTTCGTCGCCTAAGAATTCGCGCACATCTCTCCACGAAGTTCCTCGGCACCAGAACTCGGTGATACCTGAGAAAGTAGAATTAATTAGAACTGGTACATGCACATCGTAGCGCTCTTGAAGAGCTTCTACATCGGAAGCTATAGCGCAAATAGCTTGAATAGTCCACTCGGCATTTTTGGAAGGTTCCAAAGGTCTCATCATGGAGACGCGAGCATCACCTAAAACCAAGGCTGAAGCCACTCCGGCCAACTCAGCAGGTTCCAATTCCTCCAAAATACCGGAAAGCACAATTTCTCCCAACAGTAGAATGTTAGTCGCTCTAAGAGAAGCAACCATTTCACCTTCCCAAGTGGGACGGTGATCTGCCATATAGCCAACTTCAGAAAGTACGGCTTCCAAAGCCATAAACTGACGCCAATAAGAAGTACGCGATCTTTCGATCAGCTCTTCCAATTCTTCTTTGCGCTTGATGGCTTTTTGGTAAGAGCGATACATCTTGGCGCAGCGAATCCTATGCTCGCAAGTCTGACAGTGCATAGCAGCAATCTTTTCAGCCAAACGGTCGCGATCTTGGACGTCTTGTTCAAATTGTTTAGTCAGCTCTTCGCCGCAATCTTCAAGCTTATTCTTCATTACCTTGATAGAGCGGTTAAGATTGTCGAGTTTGCTGCGCAAATTCTTCCAATCATTGACGTCGCCAAGCTTTTGGTCGGTGCAATATAAGGTGCTATTTTTCTTAACTTCACCAATTACACTAGCATATAAATCGGCATACTCGCCTTTGCTTTGCTCAATGACAAATTGGCCAAAAGATCGCTCGATAAGCTCACGAGCTTCGTCGCGAGTATGTACTTGCAACAAGTTAAGTACCATACCATAAACTGGAGTGAAGCGACTCACCAAAGGATCGGCTCCAGCTCTAGCCAAGGCACCTACTTCGTCCAAGTCTTCGTAGTCACTGTGAATAACCACTACATGACCAACTTCATCCATGCCACGACGACCGGCACGACCAGACATTTGCAAAAATTCACTGGCAGTCATGGGACGCAAGCCTTCATCGGAATTTTTGACAATAGCGGAAATTACAGTAGTTCTAGCTGGCATATTGATACCGGCAGCCAAAGTTTCGGTAGCAAAAACAACTTTTATAAGCCCTTGTCTGAATAAATTTTCCACCAAACCTTTAAGAACGGGCAATAAACCAGCATGGTGAGCAGCGACACCGCGACGTATATGCTCCAGTTGGGCACAATCAGCCAAAGCTGGATGTTCTTGCACAGCAGCATCTACAGCCTCATTGAGAGCGTCAAAGTGCTCTGGAGAAAGTTTTACAGCCCTAGAGCAAAGTTCGGCCGCTTCGTCACAGCGACGACGTGAGAATAAGAAGTAGATAGCAGGCAGCATATCTTTCTGGTCTAACACAGAGACCACAGAGCTATAAACAGCCCGCTTGTCCATTTCGGCTTTTTCACGCTGCAAACGACGGTCATAGCTGCTTTTTTCTCCGCTCAAACGAGCAGCCAGCTTTTTAGCTTTAGCTTCCTCGACTTTGCGGCGTAATTTGCTATTAATATGGCCACGCTTGTCCATCAATTTAAAGAGTTGGCCATCTACGAAATAGTCGATCAATAACGGTACTGGACGATAGGAAGACTCTATTAAGCTCGTTGGACCATGTACTTTATTCATCCAAGCACAAAGATCTTTAGCATTGGCAACGGTAGCCGAAAGGGCCACCAATTGTACTTGAGCCGGAGAGTAAATAACCAATTCTTCCCAGACAGTACCGCGATCGGGATCGTTCATATAATGGCATTCGTCAACAATAACCGATTCCACATAGGTCAAATTAGAGCGCACGTCACCTAGTACCGTACCGTAAAGCATATTGCGGTATACTTCGGTGGTCATTACTACAATATAGGCATTGCGATTGATGGAAATATCACCGGTAAGTAAGCCAACCTTATCTTCACCGTAAATAGCTCGCAAGTCGGAGAATTTTTGGTTGGAAAGCGCTTTTAAAGGTGTAGTATAAAAGCAACGCTTGCCGTGTTGTAAAGCTCTTCTTATGGCATACTCGGCGACAACAGTTTTACCTGAACCAGTAGGAGCACACACAATGGTGCTCTCGCCTCGATCTATAGCGTTTATGGCTTTAATTTGGAAGCGATCTAAGGGGAAGTCGAACAGCTCTTTAACGTTAAGCAGCGGCTCTGGTAGAGGTTCTTCTTCAGCCACTTTTTCCGCACTCTTGGTATTTTTCTTCTTGCGTCCCTTTTTGCCAGTAGATACTGGCTCTTCTTCAGATTTTACTTCTGAAGCTTTCTTAGAAGTTTGGGTAGACTCTTCTTCTCTTTCAACAACTTCAGGAGTAGGAGTTTCTGACGGAGTTTGCTCAACTGGTTCACCAGCAGCCTCATCAGCAACTTTTGACTTAGCACCTTCTGCTTCAGCAGGCAAAACGGCGCAAGGAGTAGCCGCTTCTAGTTTAGCTTTATGTTTTTCGGGCACAGGTTCTAAAGATTTTGTTTCCGGATCCTCAGAGCAAAACACTTCAGCCAATTGCTCCAACTCCGGATTGGGCTCATGAACATGAATAACTACAGCAGGAGCTTTTAAAGCCCCTTTAGGTGCTTGAGGAGCAGCTAAAGTGCCCTTGGGCTCCTTGGGAGCCGGAAGAGCCTTGGGAGAGCACTGAGCAAGAGACGGCTCAGATTCACTCTGATTCTCCTCTTTTTCCGCTTCAGCAACCTTGGCGTCGGTTCGAATATCTTCTGAGCCGATCGCGTTAGTTTCAAGTTCCCGATTGCAAGATTCGGTATGTATATTTTCTTCCATAGAGCTATTCCTCATCATTTTCTTTCACTAAAAGACAACAACTGGTAAAATTGTACAACTTGATAATATTTCTTTAGGGCTCATAACCCAAGTTAGTACCCAGCCAACGTTCGGTTTCCGGCAAAGTGCGTCCACAACGCTTGCTGTAGTCTTCCGCTTGCTCGCGACTTATCTTGCCCAAAGAAAAATAACGAGCCCAAGGAGCGGAGAAATAGAATCCGCAAATAGAGCTGGCCGGACTAAGCGCATAACTGTCAGTTAAGCACACGCCGATATGCTCTGTAGGCTTCAGCAAATGCCAAATAAGCGCCTTATTGGAATGATCCGGACAAGAGGGATATCCGGGAGCCGGTCTGATTCCCCTAGTGTGGTGAAGCAATATATCCTGCATTGAAATATTATCAGGATCGGCATACCCACAAATAGAGCGGACCTTTTTGTGTAAACATTCGGCGGCTGCTTCACAGAGCCTATCAGCCAAGAAGCCCACCATTAAAGCATGATATTCATCATTTTGCTCTTCATACTTGGCTTTCAACTCAGGCAAGCCAGCTCCAGAAGAAACGGCGAACATTCCCAGCCAATCTTTGCGTCCACATTCCTTAGGAGCAATAAAATCAGCCAAAGCCAGGCAAACTTCCAAGTTTTCGGCTTGTTGACGCAGCGTAGGTAAGATAGTAGTGGGCTCAACGTCACTCTCTTTGGCATAGATTAAAATATCTTCACCAGAACTGTTGGCTGGCCAGAATCCGTAGATTCCACGCACCTTAAGAGCTTTGGTGCGCATAATGTACTCCAGCACACTGCGACCATCGGCATAAAGCTTATTGGCGTTGTCTCCTAATTCGGCATCATTGAGAATATCTGGATAGAGTCCCTTTAAGCCCCAGGCAGCCAAAAATTCTTGCCAGTTTACATAGTTGCTCAATTCACGCAAGTCGAAATCGACAACTTTGACAGAAGGATCTTGAGGCTGAGCGATATCGGAACTAACCTGCCAATTGAAATGGGGAGACCTCTTACAAGCTTCGGCAAAGCTATGCAATTCCAAGTTGTGCAAGCGATTTTGCCATTGTTCGCGCAAAGCTTCTTGCTCACTTCTAATAGCAGCTTCGTAAGTAGATTTGCTCTCACTATTGAGAATATTATTCACAACTTCAGTCACTAAAGAGGCGTCGGGAACGTAAATCACCAAGCCACTATAATGAGGAGCTATTTTCACTGCGGTATGAATTGGAGAAGTGGCAGCTCCTCCCACCATAACAGGAATCCTAACCCCTGCGTCTTCTAGGCATTTAACCACATTTACGATCTCATCTAAAGACGGAGTTATGAGAGCGGATAAGCCAATCATTTGTGCTTTTGTTTCGATAGCCTTAGTCACAATATCAGACTCAGGTACCATTACTCCCAAGTCTTCTACCTGGAAACCATTGCACCCCAAAACTACCGAAACGATATTTTTACCTATATCGTGGACGTCGCCTTTTACGGTGGCCATTAAAATACGTCCGCGCAACTCTTGCCCATTTTGGCTATCAGCAAAATAAGGCTCCAAGCAAGCGACAGCTTTTTTCATAACTCTGGCACTTTTTACAACCTGAGGCAAGAACATCTTGCCGCTGCCAAAAAGCTCTCCCACATGGCGCATACCACCCATAAGAGCTTGCTCTACTACTTGTAAAGGAGTCATGCCTTCGGCTATAGCTTCTTTAATATCTTCAGCCAAATAGTCGGTAAGACCGCGCACCAAAGCGTTTTTCAAGCGCTCGCCCACTTTGGCTTTGCGCCAATCGTCTTGAGATGAGACGACTGCAGCCGAAGAATCGGCACGGTGACGTTCGGCAACTTCCAAAAGACGCTCAGCAGCTTCGGGATCCTTGTTGAGAATCACATCCTCGACAGCCTGACGCAAATCGGGAGCTATTTCATCATAATTTTTCAGCATACCAGCATTGACTATTCCCATAGTCAAACCGGCTCGGCAAGCATAGTGCAAGAAGACGGCGTGCATAGCTTCACGAGCTGGATTGTTGCCGCGCAAAGAGAAAGAAACGTTGCTAATACCGCCATTGGTCATAACACCGGGCCAAACTTTATTTACATAAGCTACAGCTTCTATAAAATCGAGACCATAAGAAGCATGACTCTCAATGCCAGTAGCCACTGAAAGCACCGCCAAGTCGAGAACAATTTCCGAAGGAGCCAGGCCCAGTTCATCTATCAAAATATGGCAAGCTCTGTCGACTATTTCTTTTTTACGCTCTAAAGTGTCGCCTTGGCCTTTTTCATCAAAGCACATAATAACGGGCAAACCGCCTAAACGTCTGATTTCCAAAGCCTTGCGCTTAAATTCGGCTTCGCCTTCTTTGAGAGAAATAGAGTTGACTAAACTGCGTCCAGCTAAAGACTTTAAACCGGCCACAAGTACTTCCCAATGGGAGCTGTCCAACATAATAGGCACAGAGGCGATATCCGGCTCGGAAGTTAAAAGCCTTAAGAAATGCTCCATTTCTTGCACTGAATTGTGCATAGAGTCATCTAAATTGATATCGATAACGTTGGCGCCGTTTTCTACTTGGCGACGAGCTATAGCCAAAGCTGCTTCATAATCTTTGGAACGAATTAAACGAGCAAATTTGGCCGAGCCGGACAAATTGCAACGCTCACCAATCATGGTAAAGGAAGCGGCCGAATTGGGCTGGGCGGCCAAACTCTTTTCGGGAAGACGATATAGCTCCAAACCGGACAACAGAGCCGGAGTCGGTCTCACTTCGGGAATAGCTCTAGGTTGCAATCCTTTAACGGCTTGAGCTATAGCTCTTATGTAGTCGGGCGAAGTACCGCAACAACCACCTACCAAATTGAGCCAGCCTTTTTTAATATAATCAGCTAAGACTCCGGCCATATGCTCGGGAGTTTCGTCATAACCACCTTCGGCATTAGGTAAGCCGGCGTTGGGATAGCAACTTATACCGCAATTGACTAAGCTATTTAAACTTTGCAAATGAGGGGCCATCTCTTCGGCGCCCAAAGCGCAGTTCATACCCACCAAGAGCGGCTTGGCGTGACATACGGAGGCCCAGAAAGCTTCCAAAGTTTGGCCACAGAGAGTACGCCCTGATTTATCGGCAATTGTAACGGAAATCATTAAAGGCAAACTTTGGCCAGTTTTTTCCTTGGCTAAATCTAAAGCATAGATGGCAGCTTTGGCATTTAAAGCATCGAATACGGTCTCTATTAAAAAGAAATCGACTCCACCTTCTTGCAAGGCCAAAATCTGTTCTAAGTAGGCCTCCACCATTTCGTCAAAAGTGATTGAACGCACGGAAGCGTCTTCGACGTCGGGAGACATAGATAAAGTTTTGCCTGTAGGGCCAATAGAGCCAGCTACCCAAGCTTGTTTGTCGGCATTTTCAGGTTTGCTGAGAAAATCTTTTATAGCTTGGCGGGCATTGTGAGCGGCAGCCAAATTCATTTCACGCACTAAATGCTCAGCGCGATATTCACTTTGAGAAATTCGCTGAGCTCCGAAAGTACAAGTCTCAATTATATCGGCGCCAGCTTCCAAATACTGGCGATGTATATCTTGAATAACAAAGGGTTGCGTGATTGAAAGTAAATCATTATTGCCTTTGACATTTACTGGATGATCTTTAAAACGCTCTGTACGGTAATCGCTCTCCCCCAATTTGTAGCGCTGTACCATAGTGCCCATAGCCCCATCAAGCACTAAAACTCGCTCTTTGAGGGCATCCTGCAAACTTAATCCGGACATATAATCGAAACTTCTATTCCATTCTGCTGACGCTTCGTTCAGCTTTCCGCAGCTTTTTCTTCGGCTGTATTAGACCCAGCTCGGAAAGTCTGACAAGCTACAAGTCAAACTATTTTGGCGCTTTATATACAACCGTAAAAAAAGCCATAAAGACTAAAACGGCGGCCAAGTGCCCGCTCCGCTTTCGTTGTTTGAACTTTTTATACCTTCACACAAGCTTTACAGGGCTATGGGCAGCCGTATTGTCAGCGTTTTTTTAACCAAGAGAAGGAAAGCGGCGCTTCACAAATAGAATCGCTTCCCATGAAAGTATTAGTCACCGGCGGCGCAGGTTTTATTGGCGCCAATTTATGTAGAGCACTTCTAAAAAAAGGATACTCAGTTACCGTACTGGACAACTTCTGTACTGGACGACGTGAAAATTTGTTGGGCCTCGAATTGGAAATAATTGAAGCTGACCTTTGTGCTGTTTCAAATTTGCCCGGTCATTTTGACGCAGTTGTCAACCTAGCTTGCCCCGCTTCTCCTCCGGCTTATCAAGCTATTCCTTTAGAGACTCTGTGGGTTGGCGCTGCCGGTGTACGCAACGCTTTAGACATAGCCCACCGTTGCCAAGCTCGCTTTTTACAAGCTTCTACCTCTGAAGTTTACGGCGAGCCTTTAGTTCATCCTCAAAATGAAGAATATCGTGGCAACGTAAGTTGTACAGGCCCACGTTCGATGTATGACGAGTCGAAGCGCTTTTCTGAAGCTCTAATTACCGCTTATAGTCAACAATATGGAGTTTCCACAGCTATAGCTCGTATATTTAATACTTACGGCCCTTATATGCGATCCGACGATGGCCGCGTTGTCACTAATTTTTTAAGCCAGATCATTAACGACAAACCGCTCACTATTTATGGGGACGGACAACAAACTCGCTCTTTTTGTTTTGTCGACGACACAGTAGAAGGCTTGCTCAGTTTGCTCTTTTCTCAGGAAAGTGGCCCTATAAATATAGGCAATCCTGGCGAATTTACCATGTTGGAACTGGCTGAAACTATTGGCCAAGTGTGCGGAAAAAAGCCTCAATTGACTTATAAGCCTTTGCCTGGTGATGATCCTACCCGCCGCCGTCCGGACATTTCTGCTGCTCAAAAATTATTAGGCTGGAGTCCTAAAGTTCCATTACATGAAGGTTTAACTAAAACTTACCAGTGGCTAAAAAGTCAACTTTAGTTTATATAAATCAATTCGGTACTAAATTCTAATAAAAAATTAACTAATCATTCAATACATTTCTGCTATAATGATACAGTAATGATAAGAAAAATGTTAGCCCCCAACTTTAGAGTAACTTCTGTGGCTGACGTAGATCTCGCCAGCCTTACCGAATTGGGAGTCAAGGGTATTCTCCTAGACTTTGACAATACTTTGGTAAAATGGAATGGTACTTCCTTGCCCAATGCCGTAAGCAACTGGGTAAAAGAAGCTAAAGCCGCCGGTTTCAAGCTCTGTATAGTTTCTAATGCTGTTACTAGACGCTTAGAAAAAATTGCCAAAAGGCTGGGGATCCCCTTTGTTTCTCAAGCTTTTAAGCCTTCCACATTAGGTATTAACCGAGCCTTAAAGCGCCTATCCATTAGCAGCCAAGAGGCTATAATGGTTGGCGATCAACTTTTTACAGACGTTTTGGCTGGCAATCGCTGCGGTTTACATACAGCCTTAATTAGGCCAGAGCACGTTTCTGAGCAGTGGTGGATGAAAGGTGTGCGCTGCTTAGAAAATTTAGTAATTGCCAAGATGAGCGCCTAACTTAATTTATTCTAATAGACAAAACGACCGTCACCTATCAGAAGTGGTAGTGGTGGTCGTTTTTATTTAGGCAAAAGTGCTTTGCAATTTAATTTGCATTTAACTCCAATATTTCACTTGGCCGGGAAGAGCGTAACACTTAAAAGAAGAAACTCCAGCCCTAATTTCCACACCGCTACTCCTTTTTATATTTTTCTTGGTAGCGATCGCTTTATTTCTAATAAAAGTACCATTTCGGCTGCCTAAGTCTTGCACTACTATTTGATCATCTACAGACACAGAAACTTGCAAATGCAAACGTGACATCTTTTCGTCAGCTTCGATATGAATATCGGTTCCTTTGCCGCGGCCAATTACAGCACCTTCGAGAGGGATTCCCCAAATTTGACCTTCTAACGGCCCTTGGCAACACTCTACAATGCCGACAGCGACATTTTCATTTTGATCGGACCAGGCCATATCTACTTCCGAAAAGCCATTTTCTGCACGAACGATATGAACAGCAAAAGGGGCCAATGTCTTATAGACATTGGCTTCGGTACTATTTTTAACATTTTCTATAAGGTTGGAAACGTAAGAATCGGGAACTTTTTTTGCTTTGCTGAAAGGCACCAAAATAAGGTTGGGAATAAAAACCCTGCCGTCTATTTTGACTTTGTTGTCCAGCATAATCCTTTGAGCGGCGCGGGAAGCCTCAAGATAATGAGGATTGACGCCGCTGTCTTGTCCCTCGATTTTCTTTTCCAGCGATTTTTCTAGTTTACGAAAAATTCTCAGTAACCAACCGAACAAATTTAGTCCTCATATGCAAAGTAAGCTTTTTCTTCAGCCTCGCCGCGCATTTGGGCAGCTTTGCGCAAGCGCAGCTGGCCGCAAGCCGCGTCGATATCAGAGCCTTTCTCGCGACGCAAAGTGCAACGCAAGCCCAATTCCTGTACGCGTTCTTGGAAACGGCGCACTCTATTAGTAGAACTGCGCTTAAAAGTAGGATGATCGACAGCATTCCAAGGAATGAGATTGACCAAAGCTCGCAATCCTTTTAGTAAATGAGCCAAACTGGCTGCATCTTCCAAGCTGTCATTTACTCCTTCAAGCATAACATACTCAAAAGTTATGCGCCTACCTACTGCCGCTTGATAATTTTTGCAAGCTTCAATAAGCTTTTCTAAATTCCAACGTCTGTTAACTGGCATTAATTTAGAGCGCAATTCATCGGTAGTAGCATGCAAGGAAATAGCTAATTTTAAAGGATATTGCAATTGAGTTAAGCGCTCTATACCAGGAACCACACCGCAAGTAGAAACAGCTATATGGCGCATACCTACGCCGAAACCGTCGCCACAATTGAGAAGCTTTATGGCCCGCAAAACATTATCCATATTATTGAAAGGTTCGCCTATGCCCATAAAGACAATATTGGCCACTCTTTCACCACAGCCATCGAGACGGCGCTGAATTTGCAAAGCTTGATCGACTATTTCCCAAGCTTGTAAATTGCGCACCAAACCGGCCTTTCCGGAAGCACAAAATTGACAAGCCATAGCGCAGCCAACTTGACTGGAAATACATACAGCTACACGCCCTGGGCCCAAGTGCTCCAGATAGCGCATTTTTACGCTTTCGACCATATTGCCATCAGGTAACAAGAAGAGAAATTTGGAAGTATCTTGCAACGATTGCTTAGGATCAGCAAATTTTAAGTTGGGAATAGAAGCCAATTGTTGCAAACGAGAGCGCAATTTAGCCGATAAATCGGTCATTTCTTCAAATTCAAGCACTCTACGAATATAGATCCAACGTAAAAATTGGCCTACTCTGTATCTTGATTCACCCAATATGGCAAAAAAATGTTCCAGCTCTTCCGGAAGCAAATTTTTTAAATTTACCTTACCTTGAGCATCTAGATGTTCTTTAAATTGCTCTTGCAATTGAGAACGCAAATTTTCAATAAATTCCGCAGTATCGGGACGAGCCATAAGTTAGAATAAGTCCATTTCTACAATATGCCAACCTTTATCACCGGGAGCATAGACAAAGCGTCCCAAACGCAGATATATGGTCATATAATGAATTTGATCGGCCGTTTCTTCTACAAAATCCATAGACTTGGAGCTAATAATAGGTACAGCCGAAGAGACCTCAATATTACCATTTTCCAAAGTTCTATATTGACAAAATTCCAAAGTGAAAGGATCTAACA
The DNA here is from genome assembly GCA_002407045.1 of Candidatus Bruticola papionis. Classification (GTDB taxonomy): domain Bacteria; phylum Vulcanimicrobiota; class Xenobia; order Xenobiales; family Xenobiaceae; genus Bruticola; species Bruticola papionis. The sequence goes on from DHKB01000054.1 coordinate 16,175, forward strand.
CATAATCCTTGTTGTTAAAGACGTCAGTATGAAAAGCTTCATAGGCGTCGCGAATCTCTTCGGCTGCCTGAGCATTTTCTGGGTGGCGTTGAGCATATTCCAGAGCCGAACTTTCTATGCAATCATGTAACATAGAAAGAACTTTTTTGACATCTTTCTCTTTATAAGCGGAATAAAGCTCGCGCAAATTTGTTTTAATTTGGGCTTTAGCTTCGGCAGAAACTGGCTTATTGGTAGCTTTTAAGCGTTGGGCCGAGCCATTGGGAGTTTCTGGCACATAGACGTCAACATCGTCGTTGATAGGAAAACGCTCAGCCTCATTTGGCTCAGCCCAAGACGGCAGTCCTATGGCTGATACTATGGCCAAAGTATAAATAGCACTCCTAGCCCAACAAGACCAATTTGTCTTCTTCACGCTTCCTTCACCTTCTCTACTCTCTGTCGCTATCAGAACGCCATGAACGCCTTTAGCCTAACTGAAAGCCATTATAGACGTACAGCCTAAAAGCAGCAAGCTTCAGCCCAAATTTGAACTATTTTAAGTTAAAGAAGAAAGATTTGCTAAAGTTTCCGCTTTAAATTTATCTACTAAACTACTTAAATAAGCCGCTGGACTGAGTTGCGGTTGTTCCAATAAGGGATGTAAATCCATAAACAGCTCTAACATATTGGCTTCATCGGGAGCATAAGCATCGGCATAAGTAGCGTTGGCCTCTCGACGTCCACGAGTAGCTAAGTGATAATTTTTGCCACCACTAATTTGTGAATCATATAATTCCATAAGAGCGCTATTTAAATTGGGACGCTGCCCTACATCGAAAGCGCGACGCTCAGCTAAAGGAAGCCAATCTAAACTGCGCCACACTTCACCACCGTAAAATTCTTGCGGGTAATATTCTTCTCCCAATTCGCGCAAAGCTTCGATAACTAAAAGCACTACAGCTAAGTGAGTTTTATGACGATCGGCTAAATTGTGGGTAAAAATAACTTGGGGACGTGAAGCTTTGATTATAGCTTTAAAATCGTTTTTCACATCTTTACGATTTTGCTCGCGCACCTGAACGCTAGTATATCCTAAAGAAGCTAAAGCAGCATAGTTTCCCAAGTAAGCGGCTTTTTTCTGCTCTTGCAAACGAATAAGGCGCATTTCTTCATCTGTAACAGATGCATAAGCACCGATACGCGAACTTCCTCCGCCATCGGTAGCCGTTACGCCGGCAAAAAATTTACCCTGACCAGCCAAGCCTTCCAAAATGCCATGCCAAGCCATAAACTCAATATCGTCAGGATGAGCTCCTATAGCTAAATGAGTAACTCTAGCTAAAGCTTCTTTTATTTCAGTTCTATCTGGAACAAAAAATATACCGCGTGGATTTTTTAATTGTATAGTCATAGTTTTTATTTATAAACGATCCCAAGAAAAATATGCCAGCTAAAATTATGCCATGTCGGCGCAATCTTCAAGTCACTGTTAATTGACATAAGCAAGACACGGACCAATATGGCATAGACTGTTGTTAGTATCTACATCTAACAACAGCTTTATAATTCTAGCACAACTTTTTTAGAGCTGCGTTCTAGTTCTAGTTACTTCAACTTCGTAATCGCCATCATTAGACCACGATTCTATTAAGCTCCCTTTAGAAAAAATAGCTTCATAGTTATCATTATGAGCGATAAAAATTTCTTCAGCAAACCAAATGCCACGAGCGAACATAAGAATCTCGTCATCAAAGTGGAGTATTAAAGCGACATCAAATTCCACCTGATATTCGCCATGATTTACATCTATACGATCACTCAAAAGCTCTACTTGGCTAATACTTTTATTTACTGTAAATTTCTTAGTATCAGCTTTTAAATAAGGCTTAAACGGCTCATTTTGGTTAACTGAAGCGCAAGAAAAGCAAGCAACGTCTTCTTCACCATCAAAAAATGAAAACGCTTTAGGCTCATTGCTTATATCAATGGCTAATCCATCAAGATTTAAACTCAAATTGCCATAGGTGTAAGATCCAAATTTATTGAAGACACACTCATAAGATTCCAAACGGTGTCCTTTCAGATCGGCTAGAGAAGCCTTCATGGCAGACGTAAAACCAGCATGCAACATAATTTTTCACTCACTAAACGAAAACGAGCTGAATCTGAGTAGATCCAGCTCGCCTTTTTAGCTTGACTCGAACAAAGAATGTTCGCGAACTAAATACTAGGCTAAAAGTTTAGCGCGTTTTTCGGTGACAGCGGCCAAAAGTTGCTCATAAGCTACAGCAAACTTCTTGACGCCATCAGTCATCAAAACATTGTCAGTTACGTCAGCCAGATCTTGACCGCTCTTGGCAAAGTTTTCAATGTAGATATGAGACTGAGCGATAGCTTCAGGAGTTAAGGTCTCTTTAACAGTACCGTGATCGGCAAAAGCAGCCACAGTATTATCGGGCATAGTGTTGACGCAATTGGGGCCAATTAAATCGTCGACATACAAAGTATCTTTGTAAGCGGGATTCTTGGTGCTGGTACTGGCCCAAAGAGGACGCTGCACGGGAGCACCTAAAGCGGCCAGCTTCTGCCAGCGCTCGGTGTTGGTCTTGTTTAAGAAGAGCTCGTAAGCTAAGCAAGCGTTGGCTACAGCCATCTTGCCACGCAAGTCGCCATACTTCTCAATCAAGCTGGCGTCGGCAGCGTAAGCTTTGTCTAGGCGCTTGTCGCATTCGGTATCGACACGGCTAATGAAGAAGCTAGCTACGGAATTGACGCCCTTAAGAGATAAGCCTTGAGCAGCTCTCTTCTCTAAACCGCGCATCCAAGCTTCGATAACTTCAGCATATCTCTCGACGGAGAAAAGCAAAGTAACGTTGACGCTTACACCTTCAGCAATTAAAGCTTCAACTACAGGCAAACCTTCTTTGGTAGCCGGAACTTTTATCATCAAATTGGGACGATCTACTTTAGCAACCAATTCACGAGCTTGCTTTAAACTAGCTTCGGTTTCGTGAGCCAAAGTGGGATTGAGCTCTAAACTGACAAAACCGTCAGTACCGCCGGAAGTCTCAAAGAGTCCTTTGAATACGTCGCAAGCGGAGCGTACGTCTTCGGTCATAAGCTCCCAAACAATGGGTTCAGCTTCCATACCGAGTTTGGCTAAACGCAAAATCTCTTCGTCATAGATAGAGCTTTTGGAAATAGAGCTCTGGAAGATGGAAGGGTTGGAAGTTTGACCACGCACTCCGCCTTCAGCTATAAGTTTAGCCAAAGAACCGTCAGCAAACATCTCTCGTTTGAGATTGTCCAACCAAGGACTTACACCGGCTTTGTTGAGCTCAACTAAAAGATTAGACATTAAAAAATGTTCCTTTCCAAATTGAAGACAGGACTTGCCATCCCGCGCCCTATTCGAGCGCAGGATCTCCTCTGCGAAAAAGAGCGATTACTTAAGTAACTCTTTAGCGTGGGCAACTGTATTTTCTACAGTCAGTCCGAACTTCTCGTACAAAACTTCAAAGGGAGCAGAAGCGCCGAAATGATCGATACCTAAAGCTAATCCTTTATCGCCTACGTATTTGCCCCAACCGAAAGTGGAAGCGGCTTCTACGGATACGCGAGCGGTAATGTGCTTAGGCAATACTTCTTCGCGATAAGCAGCATCCTGAGCCTCGAAAAGCTCCCAAGAGGGGAAGCTGACAACGCGGGTAGGAATACCTTCGGCTTGCAATACCTCGCGAGCTTTCAAAATGATGGTTACTTCAGAACCGGAAGCCATCAAGATAACCTTGGGCTCAGCGCCTTCAGCTTCGGCCAAAATGTAGGCACCACGACGCAAGCCTTCGGCGGGAGCGTATTTGGTACGATCCAAAGTGGGCAAATTCTGACGAGTTAAAGCTAAACCGACAGGGCCTTCGCGGTGGGTAATAGCCACTTTCCAAGCTTCGGCAGTTTCGTTGGCATCGCAAGGACGCAACAAAGTAAAGTTAGGAATAATGCGTAAGGAGGCCAAATGCTCGATAGGCTGGTGAGTGGGACCATCTTCGCCTAAACCGATAGAGTCGTGAGTCCAGACGTGGATACCGTTAAGGCCCATCAAAGCACCTAAGCGAACAGAACCGCGCATATAGTCGGCAAAGACCAAGAAAGTGGCGTCGTAGGCGTGGAGACCGCCGTGCAACATAATGCCGTTGGTTACAGCAGCCATACCGTGTTCGCGAATACCAAAGTGGATATTGCGACCTTCGTGATGCTCGGGACTCTGAGCAGGAGAACCTTTAATAAGAGTCTTAGTGGAAGGCTCTAAGTCGGCGGAGCCACCGATAAGGTTGGGCAAACGCTCGGCAATAGCGTTGATAACTTTTCCGGAAGAAACGCGAGTAGCCATGCCCTTAGCATCGGGCTCGAAGGTGATAAGATCTTTGTCCCAACCTTCAGGAAGTTTACCTTCCATCCAGTTTTCAAACTCGGCAGCTAATTCTGGATATTCTTTAGCATAGGCAGCGAAAAGTTCATTCCAAGCGGCGTGCTCTTGAGCGCCTTTAGCCTGGATCTTGCTGCAAGTGGCATATACTTCGGCGGGCACATAGAATTTCTCGTGCTCAGGCAATCCCATAACCTTCTTGGTGGCGGCAATTTCTTCTTCGCCAAAGGGAGTGCCATGAGAAGCGGAAGTATCTTGCATCTTGGGAGAAGGATAAGCGATGTGAGATCTTACCGAAATTAAGGAAGGACGAGGATCCTTCTGAGCTGCGGCAATAGCAGCTTCAAAAGCGGCAGTATCGTTAGCGTCTTCGACGCGCTGAGTGTGCCAACCGTAAGCGTCATAACGAGCTACGCGATCTTCGGTAAAGGCAATATCGGTATTGCCTTCAATGGTAATGCGGTTGTCATCATAAATGGCAATCAGTTTGCCTAAGCCCAAAGTAGCAGCTAAAGAGCCAGCTTCGGAAGTAATACCTTCCATAAGGTCGCCGTCAGAGCAGAACACGTAAGTGTAGTGATCCATGACATTGAAGTTGGGGCGGTTGAAATAAGAAGCGATGTAGCGCTCAGCTAAAGCGAAACCTACGGCGCTGGAAAGTCCCTGGCCCAAAGGACCGGTCGTCATTTCGACACCGGCAGTGTGGCCGTATTCGGGATGTCCGGGAGTAAGAGAGCCCCACTGACGGAAGTTTTTCAAATCGTCAAGAGTAAGGCCGTATCCGGAAAGATGCAGCAAACTGTAGATGAGCATAGAAGCGTGTCCACAGGACAGAATAAAGCGGTCGCGATTGTGCCAGTGAGGATCTTTAGGATCATGTTTCATGATCTTGCTGAACATAGTCCAACCTAAAGGAGCTAGAGCCATAGCGGCGCCAGGGTGACCGGAACGAGCTTGCTGAGGGCCGTCCATAGCCAAACCACGAATAACGTCAATGCAAAGTTTATCGCCTGCTAACTTACTACTCAAAGGAACAGTCTCCTTAAATTTAGTTTTACCCGATTGAGGACGAGGGAAATTTTTCACAAAAAAAGCGCCAAGGAAACATAGGCTTCCCGGCCCAAGGCTTAATTTTCTGCTTCAGCCTCAATTATCTTGAAAAAATGTACCCCTAGCTTTATACATTATTAGCACGCTCTCCTGCCTATTTCTCGCGCTAATATACCGTAAAAAATAACTCGAAAAATATAACTACTGAACAAGTTCAGCTCTTTTTACTCTTCCCTAGCTCTTTAGCCACCAAAGTTTTTTGCGGATTCCACTTTACGCCTTTTTTAACTTCCATAACTAAAATGGCTAAGTCGTCGTCCGGAGCACCACCAGTATGACGCAAGACAGCCAATTCCAACTGTTTGGCTAAATCTTCAGCCGATAAAGTAGAATGTTCTTGCAAAAACTTGACGACCCGTTCAAAAGTAAAAAATTCCCCTTCGCTGTTGCGAGCCTCGGTCAAGCCGTCAGTAAAAAGAATTACTCTATCGCCCCCATCCAAAGTAATCGACTTCTCTTCCCAAACACTTTCTTCAAAAGCTCCTATGGGCACTCCGTCGGTATGCAATTGCTGTACAGAACCGTCGTCTTTAAGCAATAAAGCCGTATCGTGGCCGCCGGACGCGTAAGTAAGTATGCTGCTTTCTTCGTTGAATACGCCGTAAAATAAAGTAGTAAACCAGGTATTATCATCGCGCCACAATCCCAAAAGGCGCTGATTTAAAATTCCTAAAATCTGAGCGGGAGACGAGCTCTTTTTTCCCCATTCAAAGAAAAAGCTCATAACTATGGACATAACCATAGAAGCGGGCACGCCTTTGCCCATAACATCACCCAAACAAAAGACAATAAATTTTTCCTGAAAAGGACGGAAATAATAAAAGTCGCCGCCTACACTGCGGCAAGGTTGCATGATACCACACAGTTTTACTCTGCCTATTTCACAGTTTGGCGGCACTAAAGCTCGTTGCAAAGTTCTGGCACGATCGACATCATGTTCAAGATCAGCATCTTTGCGACGACGGCGGGCCGCTCCCTCAACTGTGATAATGGTAAAAGCAGCTACAATAGCCCACTTGGCAAATTCAAAAGCAGACCAGCTGAGCATATCGGCCAGGTTCATTTCCTGACGGCTCCACAAACCTACCAGCAAAAGGATATAAGCCGGAGGTAACACAATCAAGCCTTTGCGTTTAAAAAATAAACAAGCCAAAAAAACCGGTATAGAGAACCAATTGTAAGGCAATCCGCCAATATCAAAAGCGATAGCTGCCGTCGAAGCTATAAGTAAAAAGATAATTAAAAAAAACAGCAAGCGATGATGTATAGGAGAAAGGCATTGTAACGTCGCGCTTTCTACCATCTTGCCGAGCCAGTTTAATAATCTGTTCACTTTAAGTTCCTCTTGACGCTTACCGTCGTTTGTATCTGCGCGAAAAAAAATTCAGCAGTGGATCTTCCCAATGGGCTCTTTCTCTCCTTCAAAACTGCCAGCCACTGCCATTTGGACAGTATGCACCAGTCATCCGTATCAGCCGGAAAGAAAGGAACAATTTTAGTTAATCTGAATTTAACCGACTATGATTTGTAAACGTATTTTTAGGCTGACTTTCAGCGCAGCTTTATCATTTTTATTATTACTTAACTTCGCTTACGCAGCCGGAGGCAACTCTATTCAAGGTGGACGAAGCGTAGGCTCTGTATGTTTGGGACAAAATATTAACCAAGTTCGTTCCATTTTGGGAGCTCCCAGCAAAGTGGTAGCTTCTCCTAACGATCCCAATTCTCAATTGCTCCACTTTAAAAATCACGGTTTAGCCGTCTTTATGGGCTCTAATGGAGCCGTTATCGGCATTACCGTTTTGGGCGGCAAGTGGAAAACTCCCGAAGGTATAGGCATAGGTTCAGCCGGAGCTTCGGTTACTAAAGTATACGGTCAAGGTTTGCAACGCGGCCAAGGCAATATAAATTATGCCTCCCGAGGTTTGGCTTTCAGTATTAGAAATGGCAAAGTGTCCAGCATTTACGTGTTTAAACGTGAAGACGAACGCCCTCTCTTAGGCGATCGTATTATCGTGCCTGGCAAACGTGTCGGCTCTATAAAAATAGGTACTCACCTTTCAACTGTGAGCAATTCTTGGGGCAATGCCGACAACGTTACTCCCATGGGCCAAGGGCGTAGCTTACATCGTTACAAAGAAGAAGCTATAGGTTTAATCGTCAATTCTAAGCAAATTATTGAAGGCGTGGTCATGGAAACTGGCGATTTCATTACCAAAGAAGGCGTCAAAGTAGGCTCTTCTAAATCTGAAGTTATTAAAGTGTTCGGTCAGGCTAACGCTTCCAATGGCAGCTTAATTTATGAAAATAAAGGTATAGGCTTCCGCTTGACTCAAGGACGCGTCAGCCAAATAACCGTACTCTCCCCAGCTTTGCGCGGGAAGTAAGCTATTAAGAGAATATCAATAATTGTGAAACTGCCTTTTTTT
>DHKB01000054.1:24207-41999 GCA_002407045.1 Candidatus Bruticola papionis
AACAAAAAGCGCCACGCCTCTATGAAATTGGGAAAGTATTGGCTACAGCTTGTCGAGCCTCGGCAGCAGAATTGAGTCTACCTTCAAGGCGCTCTTGCAAAGTCCATTTTAAAATTTGTGCAAATTGGGGACCAGGCTTGTAGCCCATATCAATTAGGTCGGCTCCTTTTAAAGGAGGCTCGACAAAGCGCAAAAAGCGCACGTAATCGGCAATGCGTTTTTTTACTAGAGAGTCGTCACTGTGGGCAGCCAGACAAATTACACCTTCTAAAGAATATTTGCACAAGCTTTTAAATATGGCAGCATTGCCGATTTCGGGCGACCCCAAGGTGGCCAGCAACTGCTCTATTTTATCTTTAGTTAAAATCAGAAGTTTGTGAGCGCTGCCGGGGAAAAGTGCGTAAGTTTTGATAAACTTGGCAATATCTTCCGGAGGCAATGAATCGAGTAGCAAGATATTTAAATAGAGCAGCGGCAAACTGGCTTCTTCTTGGAGCAGCAAATCGCGATATTCACGCACTAAAATTTCCCCATTTTCCAAGTGAGCTCGAGCCGTTTCACTCAATTCTAAGCGGCTGTCCAAAGTTTGCAAAACTTGCAATTCATCCATGCGTATTAAACTATTGCGCGGCGAAGGTTCTTGCAAAATTTGCCAAAGTTCGTTGCCTAGGCGTTCGGGACTGACCATCTTCACTAAGCCCATATTTACGGCCGAGCGTAGCAAATGGACAGTATTGCGATCCATATGGAAACCGTAGCGTTGTTCAAATTTTATAGCGCGGAAAATGCGCGTGGGATCATCAACAAAAGACAAATTGTGCAAAATACGCACTACGCCTTTTTCTAAATCGGAGCGAGCCCCGAAAAAGTCAATTAGCTGGCCGAAATTGTCTGGATCGAGTTGCAAGGCCATGGCGTTAATGCTGAAGTCACGGCGGAAAAGATCTTGCTTAAGCGTACTGCCTTGGACATCAGGTAAAGCGGCCGGGCGTGTATAGGTTTCGGTGCGAGCTGTAACCACATCTAATTTTAAGCCGTCAGGCAAGCAAACTTGAGCAGTAGCAAAGGTTTCATGAACTTTACATATACCGTGTAGTTGCTGAGCCAGCACCTTGGCAAAAGCGATTCCGTCTCCTTCAGCGACTAAATCGATATCGTTATTAGCAATATGAAGCAACATATCGCGCACAAAACCGCCAACAGCGAAGATCTTCAACCCTACTTCAGCGCCGATCTCTCCACAGCGCTTCAATAAAGTGAGAGTTTCAGCCTTTAAGCGCACAAATTCAACTGGTACCAAATTGTTAGTGCCACCAGTAAAATTATCATTGGCGAAACTATTTAAGGCTCGCAAAATGTCGCTTTTGCTTACAATACCTACCAACTGGCCTTTATCTAAAACAGGAGCGCAACCTAAAGCATTTTCTGTCAAAATACGGCGTACTTCAGCCATAGTTGTGGTGGGCTCAACAGTGGCGCAATCTTGATTAATATAAGTTTCTACAGGCTCACGTTGCAAACCGTGACCAAGTGCTTTATCTATATCAGCTCTGGAAAGCATACCCACAAAACGTTGATTGCGACAAGCACATACCGCCGAATGGCTCATTTTTTGCAATTTTTCAGCCGCCTGAGCTACAGTCAAATGCTCTTCTAAATTGAGTCCTTCTACAGGAGAGCTCATCATGTCTTGAGCTGTGACAACTCTAGGGGCTCGCGATTCAGCAATACTTTTAATTTCCTCAATCAGCTTATCCAAAGCATGAAGCTTAACACAAGCAAAAGCTGAAGTAGAATGGCCAGCGCCGCCGAGTTCGCGCAATACGGCAAATACATCTAAAGAAGCAGGTAAACTCCTAGCGACAATGTAAGAGCGCTTAGCCATATTGATTACACAGAAAAGCACCTCCGGATTTTCCACTTCCATAATTTGATCAGCTACAGAAGAAAGATCGTCCAAATGTTCATCTATTTGAGCAGAGACGAACATACACTGACGGCCGGCTACTTTCCAATATTGAATAGAGCCAAGTAATTTTTCAACTAAAAGCTTTTGCTCAGCGGTGAGACGGCGCTGTCCCAAGAGGGAGACGGCTTCCAAACTTCCCCCCTGCTTTACCATATAAGCTGCCGCCAAAATATCTTCGTAAGTAGTACCACTATAAGTGAGCGAGCCGGTCTCTTCGTAAAGACCAAGAAGGCACAAAGTAGCCTCAGCTGCCGATAAATTGATATTTCTCTTTTGCACTTCATGCAACAGAACCGTAACGGTAGAGCCATTTTCTTCAATAGACTCTAAATCGCCCATAATAGATTGGTGAGTTGCTTTGTGGTTGTCGTAAATATGGACAGGGATATAAGGTTGAGTAACTAGATCGGAAAATTTTCCCAAACGATGAGGTTCGCGCACACCAACTAAAACAACCAGCTCGACAGGTTCGTTGTGATAGTCTTCCTCTTCCACAAGATCCAAAAATTTGCTGTTTTGTACAATAAATTCGCGAGTTTTGGGTTCAGCTTTGCCTATAAGATAGATCTTGCCTTCCGGATATAAGCGTCTGGCCAAAACCAGAGAAGCTAAAGCGTTAAAGTCAGTCCGGGAGTGGGATAGAATGATTTGCACTTCTAAGAAATGCTCCTATAAAAAACTCGGCACTTGTATGCCGGAATACAACCTGTCACGCCTAGCGACTTCGCTTAAAGCCAAAATGCTTCCCCCTTCGTCTATAGGCTTACTTATTGGCGCCACATAACTATAAACCTTTAAACCGCTACAAACTTGCTCTGGCAGTCTATGGCAAGACAATTTTACCCAAACAACAAGGACGAGAAGCTCCAGTAGCGCCAGGCAAATTGCTGCTCTTGCCCAACATAGTGCAATGAGCAAATAGAGTAAAAGCCATAGCCTCTCTAGCTTGAGTAGGTACACCACATGCTTCCATATCGACAAAGCTCACTGAATTGGGCAAGCGCTCACGCAATTGCTTCATAATAGCCAAATTATGCACGCCTCCGCCACCAGTAAGCACTTGGCAAGTCGCCGAACCCACAAAACGCAGTATGTGTAAAGCTATAGCTTCAGCCGTCAAAGCAGCAGCTGTGCACATAATATCGGCACCAGGCCAGCCTTTTTGTTTGGCTTGATCGACTAAGCGGTCGGCTAAGGGAGCGCCAAACTCCTCGCGTCCAGTAGACTTAGGAGAAGGCAAACTAAAATAAGGATGTTGCAAGAGCTGCTCCAGCAATTCGGGAATAACTTTGCCACTTAAAGCGTAACGGCCCTCGAAGTCGCAAGGCTGCTGCAAATATATTTCCGCTAAGCGATCACAGACAGCATTGCCAGGGCCACAATCACAAGCTAAACATTCACCTTCAGCCGGAATATAAGTAATATTGGACATACCACCTATATTGAGAGCAATGCGATCGCAATTAGAGGTGTGGAAAAGAAGACTGTCGGCAAAAGGAACTAAAGGAGCCCCCTGGCCGCCAACAGCTAGATCCTGCGGGCGGAAATCACAAACGGTAATAATGCCAGTGCGCTCGGCAATAACAGCCCCCTCGCCTATTTGCAAAGTAGCTCGCACTGGGAAGCCGAGATAATCGGCAGCTTGAGGTAAGTGGCAAATCGTTTGGCCATGAGAAGCCACTAAATCGATATGGGAATTTTCTCCAGCTTGGCGACATTCTTCCTGAAGATGCAATACAGCTTGAGCCAACAATTCCCCCATCAGCCAATGCATTCTGGTAATTTCTTCTGTATTGGCCTGATTGCGACAAATATCCAACAAACGGCTTCTCACTTGCTTAGGCAAAGGCAAAGAACTCATGCGCACAAACTGCGGCCGATTATCGTGCATTTCCACTAGCACAGCATCTATAGCATCTATAGAGGTGCCGGACATTAGACCAACAATACGAGGAGTAGATAAATTTTGGTAGTTATTAAGCATATCCATAAAGAACAGCCAGCTCTTTCTTTCCGGCACTTCGGCCTTTTTTTATTTTTTAGCGAATTATGAGAAATAATTTTTCTGCAACAATTAAAAAACCGCCCGAACGCCAATTAGAACGTTCTGGCGGCCATACAACTTCAGCTATTCAACCAATTAGCTACGGCTGAAACCTTAAGCGATTCGCCAAATTAGGCTGCATAAAGCAAGGCCCAAAGAGCGATAACAATACCGGCAACCATACGATAGTAGGCGAAACCTTTGAAATTGTTGGAAGAAACGTAGCGTAAAAGCCAACCAATAGCTAAAAAAGCAGTAATGAAAGAGACGATGGTACCTACAGAGAGGGCTCCCAAGCCTCCAACCTCCACCACTTTTTGATAATTACGCACTAAAGTATAAATAGTAGCTGCGCCCAAAGTGGGAATAGATAAGAAGAAAGAAAAATCGGTAGCTTGGGAGCGATTCAAACCTACCAAAAGGCCGCCGACAATAGTAGAGCCGGAACGAGAAACACCAGGAATAAGCGAGAAACACTGAGCTACGCCAATCCACAAAGCTTGCTTATAGGTGAGAGCTTTATCTTCAGTCTTGATTCCGTCGGCAGCATTAGCAATTTCATCGGAAGTTTTAGTTTCGGCTTGTTTATCTTTATCAGAAGGCTCACGGTCGACAACTAAAAGGATAATACCGCCAATAAAGAGGGTTGCCGCTATAACATAAGCTTGCAAGAGACCATCGCCTAAAAGGATATCAATCCAATTGTGTACTAACAAACCAACCACGGCAGCAGGCAGAAAAGCCAGGAAAAGGCTAACCCAAAAGTGACAAGCGGAACCTTCTTGACGCCAATCGAGAGCATTTTTATTACCGGAAAAAAGCTGAGAGGCCTTTTCCCATAAACGCTTCCAATAGTAGATAACTACAGCAATAATGGCGCCTAGCTGAATGACAATTTCAAAGGTGCCCGAGGTATTGGCTGCGCCAATAAGTTGCGAGCAAACCAAAAGGTGGCCAGTAGAAGAGATGGGCAAAAATTCGGTGACACCTTCTACGACACCTAAGATAAAAGACTGAAGAAGAGTAATCTGTTCTGGCATATTTTTTACAAGTTCCGTTCTTTATGCTGCTTATTTTTTAGAAAGTTCGACTCTTTCCACCGGGCCTATGGCGTGGCCTAAGAGCTGGCTGCCTATCTTGGCAAAATCGGTTGCACTGCCACTAGCTTGATAAAGACGCGAAGCTTTGGCATCCGAAGCTTTACAATCAAAGCCTAATTCGCGCAAACGCTTAACAACATAACGAGCCGGATCGATTATTTTTAAGTCGGAACCGACCAGCTCTTCAATTACCGGGCGCACGAAAGGATAATGAGTACAGCCTAAAATTAAAGTATCTACACCGGCTTCCTGCAAGGGGCGCAAATATTCACGCACTGCTTCGTGAGCTTCAGGGCCACTAACTAAGCCTTTTTCAATAAGCGGAACCAATTTGGGACAGCCTACAGGAGTAACCTTAACTGTAGAAGCAACCGTTTCACCTTTTAAAGAAGCACTTGCATGAGCTTGGGCACAAGCTTTTTCATAGGCACCGCTAGCTGCAGTAAGTGGATTGGCCATTAGACCGATACGACCGTTGCGAGTAGCTCTTACTGCAGCCTTAGCAGCTTCATCGATAATACCGATAATAGGAGCCGGTGACCAAGCAGCTACATGATCAAAAGCTAAAGCCGAAGAAGTATTACAAGCCATAACTAAAACTTCAGCTCCACTACTAATCAGATGATGACATATAGCATCAATTAAGCTGACCACTTCAGAGACACTGCGATTACCGTAAGGAACATGTTGCGTATCGCCAAAAAATATAAAAGGTACGCCGGGAAGCTCTCTGTCAATTTGCTCAGCGACAGTCAAGCCTCCGACTCCTGAGTCGAAGACACCAATAAGATGGGAATCCTGCATGATAACCTCTGTCTAGAGTTTGCTCTATAACACAAACTCGATAGATGTCAAAAAAATTTAACCTATTAGAGCCACCTTCATCTAAAATAGCTCTAACAGGTTGTGCTAAAGGAGAATTTTTTACAAAAGAGAGCAATTTTTCATCTCTTGCAATGCCCTAAGTACACCAATTTGTACATGAGCAAAACTCACGCCACCTTGCATATAGCAGCCGTAGGGAGCTCGCACTGGGCAATCGGCTGAAAGTTCAATAGAAGAGCCCTGGATAAAAGTACCACCAGCCATAATGACGGGATCATCATAACCAGGCTGCTGCAAAGGAATAGGACAAGCGCTGTGATCGACAGGTCCAGACTTCTGAATGCCCAAACAAAAAGCTTTTTGTCCTTCTTCAGAGCCGACACGTACAGCTTGTATGATGTCGCTACGCGGATCGTTCCACTTGGGAAATACTTCCAAGCCACAATTTTCCATAACCCATGCTCCCCAGACAGCCCCTTCCAAAGCAGCTCCAACTATAATGGGAGCCATGAAAAGGCCCTGAGCCAATAAGCGATTGTAGCCTAAAGTAGGCCCTTCGTCGGGACCAATACCAGGAGCCGTCAGACGCTCCATAGCTCCTTCTACACAGTCGCTGTCTCCAGCAATATAGCCTCCGCAAGGAGAAATAGATCCGCCTAAGTTTTTAATAAGGGAACCGGCTACAACATTGGCGCCAATTTCTGTAGGCTCAACCGTATCTACTAATTCGCCATAACAATTATCTACCATAACTTTAACTTGAGGGGCTAAGCTATGGACTAAATCTATAGCTTTTTTCATCTCCGATAACGACAAAGAAGGACGCCAAGCATAACCTCGAGAGCGTTGCAACAGCACCATAGCTGTCTTTTCATTTAAGCTCTTTTTGACGCCTTCCAAATCGATATGGCCGTCGGCTAATAAATCGACTTGACGATAATTAACTCCCCAGTAGGCTAAAGAACCGCGCTTAGCTTCACCTATGCCTATAACTGGATGCATAGTATCGTAGGGCAATCCTGTAATACTAAGCAATTCATCTCCAGGCTTCAAAGTGCCAAAAAGAGCGGCAGCTAGAGCATGGGTTCCGGAAACGAATTGCAAGCGCATGGCGCCAGATTGAGCGCGGAAAATTTTGGCAATAGCCTCATCTAAGACATCGCGACCACTATCACTGAAGCCGTATCCGGTAGTGGGGAAAAAGTGCCCCTCCATAAGGCCGACTTCCTGCAAAACTTGCAAAACTTTCCATTGATTTATAGAGGCATTCTGCCTAATCTGCTCACGCAATTCTGCAGTAGCTTTCATGCCCTCGGCGGCGATATCAGCTAAATCTGAAGCTATGCCTAAATTTAATAAAGAATCTTTCCAACTAGACATTATTTGTCCATCTTTTCTCCGGCTCACACAGCCGCGCGGTTATATCCATGCAGCCCTAACTACGCAAATAACAAAAGAATATCTATAATGAGACTGCACCAGAAAATGCCGATCGCTCAAAGCAAAATGTTGAAAAAGGCATTCTGCTGCTCAATCGGCACATTCACTAAACAATAATAAATGTATATGCAAAAAGTTGCAACTAATTGCGGTCGGCAATAGCAAACATCAGAACTCCGTCAGCTCTGAGTTCACCATTTACCAAACATTGAGATCTCATCTTGCCTACTCCGCGGCGCATTCCGCGAGTTTCGACGCGCAAATCTAAAGTATCGCCAGGCACAGGAGCCTTACCGAAGGTGCAATCCTCGATAGTAGCGAACAAAATCAGCTTGCCTTCATAATCGGGATGATTGAGAACACAAGCAGCTCCCAACTGAGCCATAATCTCGACCAAAATTGGCTTGGGCAATTCAGGCTTGCCATCAAAATGATGTTTAAAGAAATACTCTTCGCCAGTTAATTTTTTTAAGCCGCGGGCGCAATTGAGGCCATCGTAATAAGAGACCTCGTCAACAAGCAAAAAAGGATCGCGGTGAGGCAGAACTTGCTTAATTCTTTCCAAGTCCATGCTAGGACCTTGGTCGCCGCCTTCAATCTCAATAATTTGACTCTCAGTTAAATCGGTCACAGTATTAAACTATACTCCTTTAATTTGAGGTGTGGTTTTATTTAATCTGCACTTTTTTTCCTTCCCTATCAGAGAGAAGGTTTTGCCCTTATAAGCTCAAAAGATTTTTCAATACTTAATAGGTGCAGCATTTTGACGATAATACGTCCGCTTATAGCGTACTTTATAACTTTATTTATTTTTGGTTTCGTCTTTGCTTGGGCTCCGGCAGACGATTGGCGAGCTCCTGTTGCCGCCGTTATTATTGGAGCTATAGGTGGAGCTATACTCCAACAAAAAATTCCCGGCTGGGAACTGCTTATGGCTGGCTCTGCTTTTACAGCAGTAGGCGCTATGCACGTTTTGGCTCCTTCCCAATGGCTCTGGCAATCCTTCTTACCGATTCCTTCTCTACTTTGCTGGTATTGGGGAGACAAATTGGGAGACGAATTGTTGACAAGTTTGAAAAATCCCCATGCCGAGACAAATCATCTCTTTAGCGTGTCTGAATTGCATCGCGAAAAGAGACGAGGTTTATTGGTAGTGCTTTGGACAGCTTGTGGTTCCTTTGTCATGCTGGCGCCTTTGGCTCCTGGCGCTCATTGGCTAGCCTTACCAGTATCATTTACCTTATCATTTGCTGTAGCCGTAAAATGGCATATAAGACGTCGATTCTGGCCAGCTTTGGGCTTCCTTATCGCCTTGCCGCTGTCAGGCTGGATCAACATATGTTTGAATAACTTCTTTAAGCTGCCTCCATTACAATTACCAGATCCTTGGCTTAGCGGTGGCCTTATGATTATAGGTTCAGTTCTGGGACTGTGGCTAGCCGCCTGGTATAGTATTCACCTAAAAAAAATTAGCGGCCATTCTTTAAACCGCTAAAGTGATATTGACGCTTTGCCTTAGTTCTTTTGTTTAATCGATAGGCTTAAGTTCCATATTGAGTTTGTGTTTTAAACTATGAAAAGCGGGAACATCATGAATAACAATTGCTCCAGAAGCTACACGACACCCCTGTCCAATCCTTAAGCCTAATTGTACTAAGACACCGTCACCGAAAACGGTTTTATCTCCAACTGAAACTGTGCCAGAAAGCAAGCAACCAGGACCCATAAAGACTGTCTGGCCCAAATGGCAATGATGATCGATACTACAATGGGCACCAATAAAACAATTATCCTCTAAGTGAGCACAAACTCCCAAATGCACAAAACTACACAACACGATACCTTGTCCCAAAGTAACTTGTCTATTGATACGCACTGTGGGATCGATAGCATTTACTAAAGGGATATGCAAAGCTTTAAGGCGCTCGTAACAAGCATGACGCACTTTTACATTGAGTCCAACTCCAACAATCGAAGCATCGAAAACTCTTCTTTGCCAAAGTTCCTCTAATGCAGAAAAACCTCCCAAGACCGGAAATCCAAAAATATCCTGTCCTTGCATTTCCAGATTATCGTCTAAAAAGCCAACCAATTGGCAAGAGGGATCGTGGAGCAAAATATCAGCCACTTGCATAGCAGCCTGCCCCGCTCCCAAGATTAAAACTCTTTTTACACTTTCTGGAGTTTGGCAATAAACAGCCGCCCCGGATTTATTATTCGCTGCAAATATATTTGCTGTCTTCACAACTGCATCCTCATTTTGTTGGCAATAAAGTCGCTTTTCGACACTGGCGCTCACTTGTACCCCCTTGACGCTTGACGAACTTTATATCAGAATGGAAAAAGGTGTGGTTAGCGCTGCTGTTCATATTAGTCCTGAGTTCAGTTGCTCAACTTCACTTAACCTCTCTTCGTTTCAGCGTTTTACTGAAGCGAGAGCCTTTTTTCTTCTTTTACGATGTCTAATTCAACTTTATCGCGTGTTCCTACTATATTAGTCCTTTTTATGGCCATTACTATGGTCTTAGGGCTAATGGTAGCTGTCTTGCTCTGGTCAAATGGCGTTTATCCTAAGCAAGCTCCCTTTGCTAAGCCAGGCCCTTACGATAATCGCATTGTTCCTGGATACCGAGCCGGTTTCATTACTTTAAATATGTCAGCTTCCGTTTTGGAGCCTACCTTGGGAGAGGCCTCCATTAGGCCGCAAGATGGTAGTATTTTGTATTTATTTAAAAAGTACAAAATTAACGTTTCTGTAAGCAAAAATAGAGTAACTTCAATTTTTGTAACTAATCCCAATTTTGTATTAGGCATTATCAATGACGAACACGCCGATGTGTGTAAGCAAATTAAAGTCGGCTCAGATATAGAAAATGTTCTGCGAATTTTCGGCGACAATTATGAAGCCGAAACTAAGGGACAAAGAGCCTCCGAATCTCTAAGCGATCTTGGTAAACGCTATACGCTTCACTACTGGGGGCAAGGAGTCCATTTTGGAGTGCAAGAGCATAAAATCACTTATATAATGGTGACAACTCCCATTATTGACGATCATCTAGATAGTAACTTGCTGCCTTAAATAGCGAAGCTGGAATGTTTTGCTTCTAATAATTGCCAATTTTTATAACGTTGGGAACAAGCTCTTCAAAAGTGGCATCTGTTTTGCGAAGATGAGGCGAGACAGCTGCCGTCAAAGCAAAAATTCTTTTAGCCCCATTTTGCCATAAAGCTAAGGCAGCTTCTGTAAGAGTAGCACCGGTAGTAAGTACATCATCTACTAAAATTATCGCTTGTCCTCGTACTAAAGGAGAAGCGCTATAGCCATTTTCAATATTTTGAAAGCGTTCCCGTCGCCCTAAGAATTTTTGTACTTGAAAATTACGCAAAGCGATTAGCCAATCGCGCCCTAATTGCCAAGAAGGAATTTGACGCAACAATTCTTTTATAAAAAGATCGGGCACATAAAAGCCGCGACGACGCAAACGCTCTACGTTAGCTGGAATAGACAAACAACGAAAAGACCGCCAGCTAAATTCAACCGGCAAAGCTCGCATAAGCAAACGCACAAGTGCGTAATATAAATAAGTTTGTTCTGATTTTTTTAAAGCTAAAATAGCCCTCTTCAGGCTGCCTTCATAAAAGCCGCCGCTATAGACAACTAGCCCAGAATGGAGTTGTAAACGCAGCGGCTTGATTTGATCTAGACACTCTGGGCACAGACCATAAATAGGCACTTCCCCGCAACCAGGACAACTGGGTGCATATAAATAGTCTAAGGCTCGCTCCCACCAGGGACGATCTTTAATAACTAAGACCCTTTTTCTTTCCATTCTGTGACAGCCCCCCGACCCTCTTTTATAACTAGCCACATAAACTTTGGTACAGCTAATATTCTACGCCAACGACTAGGTTCTGCCAACGCTCTGTAAAGCCATTCTAAACGCAATTTAATAAAAAACTGGGGGGCCCTCTTCTTGAGGCCAGAAATAACATCAAAGCTTCCCCCTACGCCTACTCCAACTCTGAGTCCAGCTTCCTGGCTATGTTGACGTATAAATTTTTCTTGTTTGGGAGATCCTAAAGCTGCATAAATAACTTTAGCACCGCTAGCTTTTATTTCTTCTACAACCTTAGCTTCATCTTTAAAGAAACCGTCATGAACTCCAACTAAAGGCAGATCTTTATAAAGTTCTTGCAACTTTTGGCCAGCCTTTTCGGCTACTCCAGGAGCAGCTCCTAAAAGGTAAAGGCCGTCTTTGGACTGACGCTTGGACAATAATTCAGCGAATTTTTCGATAAGTTCGACACCAGCTACTCTTTCAGGTACCTTAATACCACAGCGAGAAGCTGCCCAGAGAACGCCATTGCCATCAGCCACAACTAGATCAGCTTCATTGACTATACGCTTAAACTCTTCGTCTTGCTGAGCACGCATAATCATTTCTGGCCCTACAGTAACTACCAGATGAGGTTTATCTTCTTCTAAGTAGCCTTCCATAATCCGCAGAGCTTCTTCCATGGTGACAGCATGAAATTTAACGCCCAAAAGCTGATAAGTATGCATAAAAAACTCCTGCAATAATCTGTGACTCTAAGTTTTGACCAAACAATCAATCGGCCTTTATTATTGGCAAAGAAAGAGTAAAAACACTTCCTTGTCCCACTACCGAATGTACCGACACTTGTCCACCGTGGGCTTCAGCTATACATTTAACTATAGCTAACCCCAAACCGCGACCGTAAATGTCTCGGTCGGTGCCGCCTCGATAAAAGCGTTCAAAAATATAAGGCAATTTACTTTCTGGAATGCCAGGGCCATGATCATGCACTTCCAGCTCTACAATAGAATCGCTTGGCTGTTTTATAATGACTTCTACAGTGGAATGATCGGTTGAATATTTTATAGCATTGTCCAATAAGTTGAGGATAACTTGGCTAATTCTTCCCGGATCTAGCATCATCAGAGGCAAATTATCTGGACAAGTAAAACTAATTTTAATTTCATGCTTTATGGCACTTATATGCAAAATATCAATAGCATGACGTACTAACGAAGCAAGATCGACAGCTTCACGTTGGAACTCAAATTGTTGGGCTTCAATCATAGAGATATCAGCCAAATCGCTAATCAGCTTTTCCAAACGGTTGGCTTCCTGGCTGATAATATGCAACCATTGATAGGCCAGCTCCTTATTTTCTAAAGCACCGTCTAAAAGAGTTTCTGTGTATCCTTTTATACAAGTAAGCGGCGTGCGCAATTCATGAGTAATATTAGAGAGGAAATTAACCAAAATTTCGCTCAGTTCACTCTTGCGATAAGCGTCGCGCTGGGCTTCTAATACTAGACGCTCGATAGGAGTTTCTGGCTCGACAGGAATTAAGCTGTAGCCACTGTGAAACTCTAAACTACCATCTAGTTTAAACTTAGCGGCTACTTCTCCAGCGACTGCATTGAAAAACTTAAGAATACGCTGCGAAGCTTTTTTTACGGACGCTTCGGTAAGCTTGGGCAAAATGCGTGGGGCAGCTAAAAGAAGCAAAACGAAACAGTCTTCATCTTTGTCAGAAATGGCCAAAATATCATCTTCACGACAAATAGTGCGATATTTTTCCTTAAGCTCTTTGCCTAAAGCGACCATAATCGAACAAGCTTTTTCGCTGCCTTGTTGTTTTACCAGAACGCGGAATTGCTTTATGTCAAAAAATACAAAACCAACAGTTTGCCCTTTATGTATAGTCTTAGCAATACAATCGTAAAGCGAAGACAAAAAAGGCAAACTGGTTACTTGATCTTGCTCTTTTGCTTGGGCCATACTTCCTCACTAAAATCAGAATTTTAAGGCACTTCCCCGCAAATGCGCCAAAGTTTCATTATCAGTAAAGCTCATTTGTACAGGCGTAACTGAAACATAGCCGTCATGTATGGCTTTAAAATCGGTACCTTCTTCAAGCTCTCCATGGGGAAGTTCACCATGGATCCAATAATATTCTCCCCCCCAAGGATCGGTGTATCGTTTTACATCTTGGTGGTAGATGCTCTTACCTTGGCGAGTAAAAAGCAAGCCTTTTATTTCCTCTTCGGGAATGTCGGGAACATTCATACTTAAAATCGAATGATGGGGAACGCTAATTTCAGAAGCTTGCCATTTATCGAATAAGCGATGAGCCCAACGAGCAGCCATATCGTAACGTTGAGGATTGCGTCCTACTAAAGATACAGCCAGAGAAGGCACTTTCACGACGATACCTTCCAAAGCGGAAGAAACTGTAGCCGAATAGGAAATATCGTAGCCCATATTAGCCCCGCGATTGATGCCAGTAAGCAAAAAGTCTGGCTTTTCACCGCAAATATTGTATAAGCCAAGCATAACGCAATCGGTCGGCGTACCGCTAGCGGCGAACCAACGTACATTACCATCTTCCCACTGTCTATAAATGCGCAAAGGATCATGGAATGTCAGCGAATGGCTGGAAGCACTGCGTTGCAAATGGGGAGCTACTACAGTAATTTTTACATCTTTAATAGTAGCGAACTCGGCGGCTAAAGCTTTTATGCCGGGAGCGTCGATACCGTCGTCATTAGTTATAAGTATATGCACTTCTCTAGGCCTACCTATATTAGGAATTTATTTCTTGTTTTCTTTAGCGTCAGCAGCTTTCTTTTCGTCATCTTCACGAGTGACAACTTCATTGGGAGTGCCAACAACCTCATGGGTGACTATCACATTTACGGTGCGACGCACTTCATTGTCAGCTTGACCAACATAGAGCTTACTGCTGTGATCATTAAAATCGTGCTTAAAGAACCAAGCAATCGAAGAAACTACCAAACCGAGAACGCCCCATACGATAGCCAATTGGTAAAGATTAAGATCAGACCAAAGTAAATTTAAGCCAGGCACGCTGCCAAATCTGACATTAGGAAGCAAGAAACCAGCAATAGCAATAATCACAGCTTCGCCTAAGCGCTTGCCTACATGCATACCAAAGCGATGGGCTCCGTTAGTAGTTGCATATGAATAATAAATTACGGCTAAAATAACAAAAGCGGTTATATAATGAGGAATGTAATAATGCAGAGATAAAAAACTAGGCATAATTTTTGTCCGCCTACCTTTCTAAAAAATAAGCGTTCCTGCATTCCCTGCCTTGATAATAATCCCTTTTTGACCATCTACCTCAACTGTAAGCATACAAAAAGTGTAGCTTTTAACTAACAGGCGGAAACAGCGACGCTGGAAGGCGAAGAACTTTTGGCCGTCAGGCCAGTTCGAGCCTGGAAGAGCAGCTGTTGGGCAGGGGCCAGGAATAGAGCCAAGAAAAGTCAGGTCATGAAAAATAATTGGCACAAATTTTTTATTTTCGCTTTTATCTTTTTATTTTGGGCCGCTTGCTTAATAAGCACAATAGATCAAGCTCAAGCCGGTAATAATGTCTCCATTCGCAATTTACCTTCCCAACAAGGAATAAATATTCAAGAATGGACTTACCCTTCGGGCAAATTAAAAGTAAAAGGCAAACTCTACATTGCCGCTAAGTACGCTACTCCCAAGGCTTTAATTATTTTCAATCATGATGGTATTTCCGGTATTTCCAAATACCACGAGCTTTCCAGTTTACGCTTAGCTTCTCAAGGTTTTGCCGTCTTTTCTCCCAGCTATCGCGGTGAAGATGGCTCCGAAGGTCAAATCGAAATAGCTAAAGGCGAAGTTGATGATGTAATCAATGTTTTGCCCTTGCTGCGTTCAGTTGTAAAAACAGATAGCGTTTACCTTATGGGCGCTTCCCACGGTGCTTTGATAAGTCTTTTGGCTGCTTCGCGTTTAGCTCCAGGAGAAATTAAAGGTGTAATTTTTGCCTATGGAGTAGCCGATATTTACTCTTGGTGGGACTATTTAAAAAAAGCCGGCAAGTTAGGTAAAGATCCTATTACCAGAAGAACTTACGGCGACGGCCCTCAAGCTCGCCCTCAATCTTTCAGTATTCGTCACGGCTTAACTGCTGCAGAGAAATTGCAAGTTCCTATATTGATATTACAAGGCGGCCAAGATGACATTACTCCTCCCCAACAAGGCCGAATTTTAGCCCAAACTTTAAAAAAGCGCGGCGCAAATTATCAATACAAAGAGTACCCCAATTGTTTGCACGGTTTTTTAGTATATGCACCATATCTCAAAAACGGAGTAACTCAAGCTGAACGGCGCGAAACTGAATGTGCTTGGCAAGATGTTTTTACTTTTTTAGCTGAACACGATTAGTTTATTTACGCAATAAAGAGCTGCCGTACAATATACTGCAGGTCTTTATTTTTTCTGCGTCCGAAAAATAGATCCGGTTTAGTTATTAACTATGACAACAAGCTTCATTAGCCGTACACTCTTCGTTGGCACCTTCCAACTCTAAAGTAGCATGTTCAATTCCTAATTGAGCAAGCACTTTTCTGAGTTTGCTTTTAACAAGATGTCCATCAACTTTATGATCAACAACAATATGAGCAGTGAGAGCATTTAATCTGGTACTAACAGCCCAAATGTGTATATGATGAATGCTTTTTACGCCTTCAACTTTTAAACATTTTTGGGTAACTTCATCTAAATTGATACTGCTAGGTACACCATCTACAGCAATTTTTAAGCTGTCGCACAAAAAATCCCAAGAGGAGACAATAATAATAACCGCCACAATTAAACTTATAATAGTGTCGATTATATATAAATTGGTAAAGTAAATAATAATACCGGAAACCAGTACACCTATGGATACCAAAGTATCGGCCATCATATGCCAGAATGCGCCGGCTACATTTAAATCATCACTGCGATTTTTGTTGAGTAAATAAACGGTCAAACCATTGATCAAGATACCTATAGCTGCCACATAAGAGACCATAACTCCTTGAATAGGCTCGGGGTGACTGAAACGCTGAATGCTTTCATAAATGATACCTAAAACAGCAACAATTAAAATGACAGCGTTAATTAAGGAAATAAGAATAGTCGATTTTCTCAAACCGTAAGTAAAATTAGCCTTAGTATGTACTCCAGCCAAAATAGCTGCAATTAGAGATAGCCCCAAACTAAAAACATCACTGAGATTGTGTCCTGCGTCGGAAAGCAAGCCTAAGGAGTTAAATTTAAAGCCACAAAAAGCTTCCACAGCCACATAAATTAAATTTATGGCGATACTAATATAAAGTACCTTACGGATACTGTCGTCTAAATTGTCAGTTTCAAAGTGATTGTGGTTGTGATGAAATAGACCATGCATGTGATCATGATGCTCATGATCATGTTCGTGCTCATGTTCGCAATGTCCATGCTTGTGCTCATGATTGTGCTCGCAAGTTCCGTGCTCATGATTGTGTTCATGTTCTTCATCTTCGTGGTGATGTTCATGTTCCGCACAACATTTTTCTGAATCGGAAGTTATTTTATCAGTAATGGCATTAGAAGAAATATCGTTATTTGACATGTTGGAAGCAATTGCATGATTTTATGTATTATCCTGCACAAAATTTTATCAATTAAAAGACAAATTAAATACTTATTTTTCAGGTTTTTAGATATTTGATTATCATTTATTGTAAACAAAGAAAAAGTTAAGTACATGTACTAAATGTTTATATAATGATTTGCCACGTTATAGAGTAAGTTATTAAGACAAGGAAAGGCATTAATCTGTAGTGAAAGAAACCGCCTGTTGATGGGAAAATTAAGGAATTTATCTATGCAAAAATTAAATTGGGGCGCTTTAAGTGTAGCTGCAGCTTGCTTAATCATGATCGCTGTTACTATTTACACTTTGATTCATGTGCCAAATCAGCAAATTACATTAAATGGCAATTCACCACAGACTAACGGCGCTGTTTCGGCAGCTTTTCCCAATTTAACTAAGCGTAGTTTTACTGAATCTTTGGTAAACAAAATAGATAAAGCTTATATCCGCATTAAGCTGCAGCTCCCGGTACTCCCGGTGGCCCGCCCGTCAAGCCAGGCGAAGTAGATGAAAACAGCGGCAAGGTTCATACAGCCAAACATCCAAGCGGAATTGGCGATAATAAACGCTCCGGTAATTTACCGCGCCCAACTTATACTCCCAATAGAAGCAGCCAGACTGTCAAAATTAAAAATACGCCAACAAAAGATAAAGCTGAACCAAAATAGCTAACGCTTGTTGGAGCAGTACTTTTGCCTGTTAGCCGTGCCTATTGGTTCGTGCTTGTTGGTTCGTAGTTTTTTTAGCTTAGAGACGCTGATAATGTCCCGCCCGCTCGTTAGCTATTTTGTGCTAGCTGCATTTTTTACCATATCTACGCTCCGGCTTCACTGGCCACGAAGTGGCCAGAGGCCTGCGCAACCGATATGGTGAAAAAATTCAGCTATAAGTTATGGCTGCGGGCTCGTGTTCATGTTGG
>DHKB01000023.1:0-733 GCA_002407045.1 Candidatus Bruticola papionis
TATATTACCGCTAAGCGCCTACCCTGTCAAGCACTTCTAGGCAAAAATGTGCAAAAATTTTACGTTATACGTGTTTGTGTTAAATTTATAGCCTCGTCGATTGGTTCGTTATATCCCTCCTCGAAAGATCGCTAGCGCGATAAAGTTTCTCCGGTGGGCATAACGAACGTTTTGGCGGCTATAAATTTCATTTACACCTACACTTTTGTGCTTTAAGCAGCTTAGCTCGTTCATTTTATAGCAAGCGATCATTTTGTAAGCAGTTGCGAAAGTAAGGTATAGGTGAACAAAGTCTCCGTTTCTCGGGTTTAACTGGCTGCGTTTAGCCTATAGCAAGCTACAGGCATAGAAAAGCCTTTCGCTTTGCTATAGGCTAAACGCAGCTTATTTGTTCTGAAACGGAAACTTTTAATGTTTGTAGGTTGCGTCCAAGGCTTTCGGCGCAAATGGGCCGCTATGGCCTCTTATAGAAAATAAATAGCCATACGGCCTCCCGCCAAAGCCAAGGACTGCACCGAGTTCGTTTGTGTTTAGCGTGTTTGCGCTGCGCACATGCAAGCGTAGTTTTTAAACAACAGGCGAAGTAGTGGCGAATGGAAGGTGCAGAACATTGGACGCGCTGTTAAGCGCGGTCCAGTTCAAGCCTAATTGAGCCGCTAGCTGGAGCTAGCCAACATGAACATGAGCCCGCAGCCATAACTTATAGCGAAATTTTTTCACCATATCGGTAGCG
>DHKB01000023.1:781-8481 GCA_002407045.1 Candidatus Bruticola papionis
TAGCGCAGGCCTCTGGCCGCAAGGCCAGGCAGCCGGAGCGTAAATATGGTAAAAAAATGGAGCTAACACAAAATAGCTAACGGGCGAGCCATACACTAATTAGCGTCTCTACAATGAAAAACTACGCAGCAAAAACTAGTGAAGCATACATAATTATTTCTTTCTGCACAATTAGTGTTATTTAATATATACATATGTTAACAAAATTAGACACTAAAGGGAATTATTTAAGCATAAACGAATTTTACAAAATTGTCAGCGATGATAATTTAGTCAATGTTGTGTACTTAAATTCTATAATTGAAAGGGTTAACGCGAATGGAGAAAAATTCCCACGATCCACTAAAGGAACCTACCCAAACTCCCAGCGCCGAAGCAGTTTCCGCTAGCGAGACGAAAGCCCAAGCACTTGCCACTGTCGATGCTGAATCCTACAACAAGGCAGAGGGTACTCAGAAAAGTTCAGATACTCCACCTCAAAAGGCCAATCCTCAGAACCCTTGGGACAAGGCCTCGAAAATTACTCTGATAATCATCGCTGCTTTAGCATTTTTGGCTTCAGTTTTTGGAATTTGTAATCACTATTCCATAATGACAGACGTTATTGATATGGCGTTGGCCTGCTCTATAAGTCGCTGGTTAGCTTGCGCGGCTTTAGTCTTTTTAGGTGTAAAGCGTCAAGATTTAACAACTTGGATCGTTATTGCCATGTTCTTGGGTATCGAAATAGGATACTCATTCCACGATACCGGCCTAAAATTAGGAATACTTAGTAAGATATTCCTTAAGCTAGTCAAGACAATCGTAGCTCCTTTACTTTTTGCTACATTAGTAGTAGGCATTGCTGGCCACTCAAACTTAAAAGAAGTTGGCCGCATGGGCTTAAAAGCGCTCATTTATTTTGAGATTATTACAACTTTGGCATTAGTTGTTGGCTTAGTAAGTATCAATATTACCCGTGCTGGCGATGGCATTCAGCAACCTACTCAAGTTGAATCTATCAAAGCAGCCAAGCCACAAACGACCGGACAAATCATCCTTCACGCTTTTCCGGAAAATATTGCCAAATCTGTAGCCGAAAACGAAGTACTACAAATTGTAGTATTTAGCTGTTTATTCGGTATTGCCGTAGCTCAGGTTCCCCTTGAAAAGCGTAAACCCCTTATGACCGTAATGGAAAGCTTGGCTGAAACTATGTTTAAATATACAAACTTAGTTATGTATTCAGCTCCGCTCGGTGTGGGAGGTGCCATAGCTTGCACTGTCGCTGATATGGGACTAGGTATCCTATATAACTTAGGGTACTTAGTAGCCACATTCTATGTAACTATTATTGTATTTATTTTGATTATTTTGGTGCCTACTATGTTGATTTGTGGCATCAATCCTATCCGCTTTTTCAAACGCATCGCCGAACCGGCCACTTTAGCTTTTGCTACCGCCTCTTCCGAGGCCGCTTTGCCTTTAGCTATGGAAAAAATGGAAAGTTTCGGTGTCCCTCGTCATATTGTGGCCTTTGTTATGCCCATTGGCTATAGTTTCAACTTAGATGGCACAACTTTGTACCTTTCTCTGGCCTCTATTTTTGTAGCTCAGGCTGCTGGTATCAATTTATCAATGGAAACTCAAATTGCCATTTTGATTACCTTACTGATTACCAGCAAAGGTGTGGCCGGCGTGCCTCGAGCTTCTTTAGTTATTTTGCTCGGTTCGGCTGCCAGCTTCAATTTGCCAGAATGGCCGATTTTAGCTATCGTTGGTGTAGACCAGTTGATGGATATGTGCCGCACTTCATGCAACGTTATCGGCAACTGTTTAGCTTCAGCTGTAGTAGCTAAATGGGAAGGATGCTTAGGACCAGAACAAGCAGAGCCAGTCCCAGATCATTTTATGTAATGAGAAAGGTATTATAGTTGCCTAACAATAGCTATAGATAAATAAATGCGCCCGGCAGTTTTGCCGGGCGCATTTATTTTTTAATGATAATCCATATAATCAATTAAGAAGTGGCCTACTCCATCTTCATCATTACTAGAAATAGTGACGGCGGCAGCTTCTTTTACATCTTGAGAAGCATTGCCCATAGCTACACCCAGCCCTACGCTCTTTAACATCTCAATATCATTGGGACTATCACCAAAAGCGATAGCTTCTTCGGCACTAAGACCAAAGTGAGTAAGCATCGCTTCCACACCTACAGATTTGTTTATGCCACTAGGCATAATGTCTACGCTCCAGAGGCTGGAACGACAAATATGAAGTCCCTGAGAAGAGCTCATAAAAACATTTTCTACATCTTTGCTGTATTCAGGATCGCTAAAAAATAAAAACTTGTTGGGCTCCAAACCTGAATTGAGCACTTCTTCCAAATTGACAGCTTCGGGTTCATGTCCCATATATTCAATTTCACGTTGAACATATTGATTTTTTATATCTTCCACAAACCAATGTTCCGGAGTATACATCATCATAGCTCCGGGGATCCCGCTCTCTTTAGCTACTTGAAGCATGCAATGCGCTTGTTCAATAGGAATGGTATAGTTGTGGATAATGTTGCCTTCTTCATCTACAGCTAAAGCGCCATTGTAAGCGACATAAGGCAAACGTTTGTCAAAATAAGAGAAAAAAGGTTCAATTCCCTGGGGATGACGAGCGGAAACTAAGCAAATTTTGATACCGTCTCGCAAAGCTAAATTTAAAACATGAGCCCCAAGTTTGGATATTTTTCCGTTGGAACGAAGTAACGTCAAATCCATATCGGAAAAAATTGCTTTATAGGGAAAAGTTTTTTTATTCATAACCTCATAAATAAGGATAAGGAAAGCTTCGAGGCTTCTCCTCTCACACAATTCAAAATCTGAAAACGCAGGCAAAAAACACAGTCTTTTTCATAAGGATGCTGCGTTGTGGTTCTACTACAGAAAAAAATAAACCCCTTCAGTTAACCTTAACCAAAGGGGCACCTCTCGCCTAGAGAGGAAAACTATTTGTTATCGGCACCGAGCTTGACGACGCGACTATCGGGATCGTTCTTCCAGGGACCTTCGTGAGCGGAGAAGTAATTCATGAACATCTCCTGGCTAGATCCGCAGCTCTTCATACCGCCCAAATCTTTGAAGTTGGGCTTACGAGACATAGAAATAGTGGTAGCCACACTATACTCGCGATCGGGATCGAACTTGCTGCCATCAGCCATTCTCACATCGACAATACGCTGGCCTTCGGGCTTGCTGACATCGTAAGTGTAGCTAAAACCGGAAGGAGTGCACGGACCGCGACCGTCATCTTTCACGCGGGATTCCATCTCTCTGAGGATATTCCTGCCAGGAACCTTATCAATGAGAATAGTGTCCTCTTCTGTGTGAGGGCAAGCATTGAACAAATCTTCGTAGGTAACTTCGCCAGCGCTGACTCCACCTCGAGGACTGCGGGAACTGACAAAGCCAATATCGGCACCAGTAGCATCACGCAAAGAGTCGACAAAAATTTGGTTAATCTTGGCAGCCTCCCAATAGGAGAAACCTAAATCTTCAGAGGCCTGTCCCATAACCTTAGAGCCAATATGCTCTACACCAGCAGCGGCGGTTTCGATAATAGAAGAGACTTCAGGATCGGGAGCTACGTTTTCATCAACAGGGATTAAGCGAGCCTGAGCGCTGGCGATCTTCTTAGTAGCCAGATCAAGGTTTAAATCTACTTCACCAACAAACTTGCCTTTAGTACCAGACTGAACGATTAAAGTATTGCCTTCGTAGTGACCTTCTGGTAACTCGGTGTGGCTGTGTCCACCGACGATAACATCAATTTCAGGGAATTGCTTGGCGATTTCTTTGTCTTCATCGAAACCGACATGAGAAAGAACCATGATCACATCGGCGCCAGCTTCCTTCATCTTGGGGATATACTCTTTGAGAGTATCGGCTGAAGATCTGAAAGTGAGGCCTTCGAGTTTTTCATCACTTACATAGCGAGACATATTCTCGACATCGAGGCCAACCATACCAATTTTGACTCCGCCTACATCTTTAATCATGAAGGGTTCGCCATAAGTGCTGCCATCAGCATTGTTTACTATGCTGGCATTGAGCACAGGAGCCTTGGTATCAGCCAACATGTTCTGCAAATCTTGCTGTCCCCAGGCGAAATCGTGGTTGCCTGGCTCAACAGCGTCAAAACCGATAGAAGCCAAACCATCGGCCACAACACTGCCTTTAGTAAGGTAAGAGATCATGCTTCCTTCAGCCAAGTCGCCAGTGTTGAGAGTGAGTACCTCACCGGGAGCAGAAGCTTTTTCCTGTCTGAAAACAGTCGCAGCTTTGGCTAAACCGCCTACGCCCTTCTCGTCTACGACAGCACCATGCAAGTCGTTAATGTGAAGAAGACGCAGAGAAACGGTACCTTCTTGTTTCTCCTGAGAATTAATAGAAACTTGATCGGTTACGTTAGCAGAAGTAGCTTCGCTCTCTTTTTTGGGAGCTACAGCGGACGCACCTTTGGCGTACATACCGCTTATACTATTGATACTGCCGGATGAAAAGCCTTGAATTTCCACAGCTACAACCCCTTTTATTCAATCTGCACTAAACAAAATTGGCAGCTCCGCGAAGCGAATCCGACTCCGAGCTACTTTTGCCTCGAAACGAGAAAGCGTATGATTAGCGGAAACTTACTTCCGATTATTATACACTTAAAAGACTTAAATGTGCACCTTTAAAGTTAACAAATCGACAAGAAAATCATATTTTTTTCCCTATTTTGCCTAATATGCAAGCATTTTTCACTTTTGATTGGCCTTACAATGCGCGGCAATTACTGTCTCGCCTTCTTCAATTGAATGAGTGAGCCAGACATTACCTCCAATAACACAATGATCTCCTATGTGAGTTTCTCCACCTAAAATAGTAGCTCCAGCGTAAATAACCACGTGGTTACCTATATGAGGATGGCGGCTGATCCCTTTAACAGGGTGGCCATCTGGTCCCAATTCAAAACTTTTGGCTCCTAAAGTTACTCCCTGATAAAGTTTGACATGATGACCGATAATGGTAGTTTCTCCTATAACAACACCAGTACCATGATCTATAAAAAAGTACTTATCAATATTAGCTCCTGGGTGGATGTCGATACCGGTATTTTGATGGGCATATTCAGTCATGATACGAGGAAGAATTGGCACTTTAAGTTCATAAAGGGTATGAGCTATGCGATATATACTGATAGCCTCAAAACTCGGATAAGCCAGCATAATTTCATGAATACTTCTAGCAGCCGGATCACCATCGTAAGCAGCTTGAATATCAGTATCAAGCATATCTCTTATTTTCGGCAGATTTTTAATTACCTCAATAGCAATAGATTCTGCTTCAGCTATTTCCATAAGACGATTTAAGGCTTGTTTTAATTCATAAAAAGCTCTTTGTAAGCAAAATTCCGTGTGGCTTATAGCCAAGCCACCACATTCGGAACAAACTTCAAAGATTTCAGGATACATAGCTGCTCGCAAGTAGCGAATAACTTCTATAAGTTGCTCTTTTAAGCCCGCATAGCTGCTTTCCTGAGTTTCAAGATCGCTGCGCTTCATCAATTTTTTAGCAACTTTTTGCAAAGGTGTGAGAATTTCTGTTCTGGACAAAGTCATGGCTGAACCTCAAAAAAAAGGCTCACACTTAAGCTATAAAGCCAAGCGGAGCCCTATCGAAACAAAATAGATATCAGTCTTCGTCAATATAGCGCATAGGGCCGGGGTGGTCACCTATGAAAGCAGCTTGTATCTTGTCTGAGTCTTTAATTCCGGCAGCAATTAAAAGTTGAAGCATAATGCGAGCCTTTTGAGGGGTTAAGTCATAAGATGCATAAGTTCCGTAATCGCTGTCTTTAAATTCATGGTCGCGATGAACATAATTTTCGGGAATACGCGTAGAACGAACCACAATTACGCCTTTTTGGGAAGCTTGACGACAAGCGCTCAGACATTCATCAGGCATATTGCCATCGCCTACTCCAGCTATGACAATACCTTTAGCTCCAGATTTTACGCTAGCAGTAATAGCTTCAGCAGAAGCTCCAGCATACATGGAAATAATGTCAACTTTAGGCAAATCCTTAAATTGAGAAATATCTACAGAAACTGGATTTTTTAATTTTGGCTCACTGCCTGTGAAATAGTGGGCTTTAAGATCATCAACAAAGCCTATAGGCCCACCCATAGAAGCCTTGAAAGTATCCAAATTCCAAGTAGACGCCTTAGTAGCATAACGAGCACTAAAAATTCGCTCGTTGTAACAAACTAAAACTCCACGTCCGAAAGAATCTATATCTATAGCCGTCCTAATAGCGTTGAGCAAATTCTTGGGGCCGTCGGCAGAAATACTGTCAGCGGGGCGAGTAGAGCCAACTAATACAACAGGATTGCTTATTTCTAGTACCTGATCGAGGAAAAAGGCTGTTTCTTCTAAGGTGTCAGTACCATGAGTAATGACGAAAGCGTCAGCTTCATTGTTTTTAACAGCTTTTTCAATGCGTTCAGCCAGGAGTTTCCAAACGGCAAAATTCATATTTTGGCTAGATATATTAGCCGTTTGCTCCATTTCCAAATGAACCTTAAGTTGCTGGATACCTGGCAAGCTGGCAACAATTTCCTGCACTCCAAGTTTAGCGGCAGAATATCCAGTAGCGGAGTTACCATTAGAAGCTCCAGCAATAGTACCGCCAGTACCTAGAATAAGCACTCTGGGCATAGTTCCAGCTTGAGTGCTTAAAGTTAAGCACAAAGCCAAAACAAAGATAACAACACTTAAGCGGGAAAGCATCTTAAAATTCATCTTTACCAAGCTTTTCTTCAAATAAGTCGGCAGCCAAGGCTACAGCCATCACGCCAGCGCGGAAGGCCTTGGGAGTAACCTCCTCCAACAAAGTTTCAAAAGAAGCTATGACCATGATATCTTCCTCATTTTCTATCAAAGCGTAGCTGGCGAAATTTATGCGTTCATTAGCTCTGAGTAAACGATAAGAAAGCTCGGGCAATTTGTCGGCGATCTCTGCTCTCTTTACTTTCATACAGGGAGAGAAAATGCCCAGCACAGGCATATTGTGATTGATGGTCTTATCACGGACAATAACGCCTTGCAAACGCTCATTGTCAAACTTTACACCGATAAAAAGGTGCATATATTCAACTTCCAATTGGCTTTGCAAACCAGCTTCAGAAGCTAAAGAGGCGGCCCTTTTTAACACATCCAAACTAAACTGTTCCTGAGGAGTAAACTCTTTTGGGGCATTTTCAGCCACTTCTTTGCCTTCGTTTTTTGCAACTTCTTCTGATACCATAACCCAAAACTCTCCTATCGAAAAATTGGCTCAAAGACTGATAAAATCCCAAACCATCTATATTTTCGCCTCTAAAAAAAAATATCTTGCCTACAGAAGCTACTACCATAAAAACAAAAAAGCGGGAAGCTTTTTAGCATTCCAATTGTCTAAAAAACTTCCCGCCTCTACGCTGTTAAGCCTAAAACCAGACTATTTCTTCCCCTTCTTTTTCTTACCGCCAGACTTGCCTTTTCCTTTGGCTTTGGGCTCTTTCTTAGTTTTATCCTTAACATCAGCCTCTTCTTTGACCTTGGTTTCGGCTTCTTCCTGAGTTTCGACTTCAACCTCTTCTTTAGCCTTGGTTTCGGCTTCTTCCTGAGTTTTGGCTTCAG
>DHKB01000023.1:8596-12100 GCA_002407045.1 Candidatus Bruticola papionis
AGCCTTGGTTTCGGATTCTTCCTTAACTTTAGTTTCAGCCTCTAAGCTAAGGAGCAAAGGATGCTCGGAATCAAGCTCTTTTAGAGAAGCGGTCAGCTGAGCAATGCGTTCAACACCATCTTCAGCATGGTATTGGCGATACAATTCAATAAGCTTGGCCGTTAAATCGGCACCAGCTTTTTCTTCGCTAACTATTTGCTCTATCAATCTTATGGAGGCGTCGGGCTTACCAATCTTGACATAATCTTCAACCATTTGATTGATTACTTCCAAGCCAGCTCCCAAGCGAAGAGCACGACGCCAGCACACGATAGCCAAAGGAAGCTTATCAATCATAGTGTAAGCTTGTGCCAAGAGAGCTTGCAAAGCGAAGTTGTCGGGATTGCTTGAAGCCAAACTGCGGTAGAAGTCGATATAGCCAAACAGCCCAGCCTCTTTGGGATTTTCGCCACTAACTTTAAATACTTCCAATACAGCTTCTTTAGCTCTAATATTGCCAGGTTCAATAGCCAGTTGAGCTTTATAAGAAGCCAAAGCTTCCTCAGTGTCACCTTCACGAACTTGCTTGTCAGCTAAATCAAGGCGCAATCCCTCGAGTTTATTGACAATAGCTTCATCGTCAGGCTTGTACTTGAGAGCCTCTTCGTAACGCTCGATAGCCAGATCGGGTGCATCATCGAAACGAGCCAATTCAGCCAATTGGGAATAACAATTGTACAAGCCATCCCGAGCCTTCTCGTCTTGGTTGAGTTTGAAAGCTTCCGAGAAAGCTTGCAAAGCATCTTCTATAGAAGAAGCCTCCTCAAATTGCGTTCCTAAAATAACTAACTGAGCGGACAAGCGCTCTTTGACACCAGCAAAATCTGGAGCAGCCGCCATAAGTTTGCGCAAAACTTCAATAGCCTGTCTGGTTTCGTATTGTTTTTCTAAAGACTGAGCCCAAAGATCGTACGTCTCAATCTTGCATTCTTCTACGCTACCCTTGGCCGAATAATGATCTTCACACTCACCACAAATAGCTACAGCGCTTTCGTAGCTGCCATTTTGAAGTAAAGTTTTGGCCCACTGAGTGTAAAGGTCTACTATTCGCTCTATGGCCTCAGCAGACTTAGGCAAATAGTTCAAAATGCCAGCCATAACGTCGATAGCTTCACGATAGGCAGCTTGTTCAACAAACGAATCAGACCATTTTTTGTAAACGTCTAAGAAACAAGCTTCCAAACCTTCCGCCTGAGGAGCAAAATCTTGCAACTTAGCAAGCTGCTGAACAGCCTCTGCATAGCGTCCAGCTTTCTCTTCATTTTCAGACCATAACTTGTAAATACGTACAATTTCTGCCACACCGGCTTCAAAGCTAGGATCAAGCTGATTGAAGCGACGCATAATCGTGACCGCTCCCACGAAATCGCCGTCTCTCTCTGAAGCTTTGGCTTTGTTGCTGAAAATGGCAAATTTGCGTTTGCGTATTTCTTGTAAACCAGGCTCGCGTTTAGCTAAGCTGTCCAAAACGGCAGAAGCAGCTTGAATGTGATCTTCAGCGGCCAGAGCATCAGCCCAATGGTAATGCAAGGAACGCAACTTAATTTGCAATTCATCGCTAGCTCCGACGTCTTCAATCAGCTCATCAACAACCTTTATGGCTT
The DNA here is from genome assembly GCA_002407045.1 of Candidatus Bruticola papionis. Taxonomy (GTDB): domain Bacteria; phylum Vulcanimicrobiota; class Xenobia; order Xenobiales; family Xenobiaceae; genus Bruticola; species Bruticola papionis. The sequence goes on from DHKB01000023.1 coordinate 10,240, forward strand.
CTTCATACTCACCGCTTTGAGCCAATTCATCGGCCCAGGCCAGAGCGATACGACACTCGTACTCGTTCGCTTCAGCCAAATCGGGGAAACGGTTTCTAAATTGTCTGACAATATCGATAGCTTCGGAATAAGCTCCCAGAGCTTCCTCGTAACGAATCCAGCATCCGTACAAGCGCTTAATATTGTCTAAGCTAGCTGTATGCTCTGGATCATGGTTGTAGTGATGCTCGCAAGCGATAATCGCTCCGGCGAAATCGTCGGCATTTTCTTTAACATCGGCCCAGTAGCTGTAAAGACGCTCAATTTCAGCCCTGATGGAAGCCTCTTCAGGCTGCAATTTAGCCAACTTGGCAAGGCAAGAGATAGCCTCCGAGTAGTTGCCGTTGTTCTCGTAACTTTCAGCCCAAGATTTATACAAACGCGAAACTTGCTCGCGAACTTTTTGATCGTCAGCCACGCTGGCAGCCCAATTATTGGCCACACAAATAGCTTCTTCGTAATGACCATTCTGCTCCAAAGAATCGAGCCAAGCGCTGTAAAGGTAAGCGATATGTTCATTGGCAACATGTTCGGAACTCTTGCATTCGGAAGCCAAGCCTTTATAGGCTTTAATAGCCTCTTCATAGAGACCTTCGGTAACCAATTCTTTAGTTCTGGATTCGTAAAGCTTAACTAATTCGTCCACGCAAGCTTGAGCTGAAGGATATTCACTCAGAGTCTGGCGCACAACCTTAACGGCCTCGGCAAACTTGTTTTCGCTTTCCAGATAACGGCTCCAGCGGACAGATAAATTGACAATAGACTCGGCAACTTGAGTATTATCGGGCTGCTCTTTAGCCAAATGATGCAACAGCTTATCAGCGTCGCTATACATGCCATCTTCAACCATTTCTTCGCTCCAACGCGAGTAAACGGCCACGATCAACTTATCGATAGGCTCAGCAAAGCTGCGTTTGGCATAATTTCTGTAAATTTTGATAGCTTGTTCGTACTGTCCACTACTAAGTTGCTCTTGAGCCCAATCTTGGACTAAGCGACTGATTTCAGATTCAGCGGTCTTATTACCAGGATAAGCTTCCAATAACTTATCAAAGAGCGAGATAGCTTCGGCGTAATTACCATCGGCTTCGTAAGAAGCTGCCCAATCAACATACAAGCGGGTGATTTCTTCAGCCACATTGTCGGAAGCGAAACGGCTGGCTGCCAACTTGCGAAGTGAAGCCACAGCCAATTCGTAATTGCCTTCCTCTTCGGCTTTGGAAGAACGTAAGCTGTACAGTTTTTGGATAGACTTTTTGGCATCTTCTGGATCGAGATCTTGATCGAATTGCTCGACAAAGATTGAAACGGCAGCCTCGAATTTTCCAGCTTGTTCTTCTTTGTTGGCTCGCTCGTGATACAAGCGTACCAATTCCCGACTGACCAAAGCATTATCAGGCTGCATAGAACGCAACTTGAAGAGTACATCTTGAGCAGCCGCCAGATCGCCAGTCTCTTCGGTAGAGGCCATGTTTTTCATGAGCAAATTGCCAATTTCGGCAGCGATAGGCGCCTTGTCTTCGGCCATTTCCTGCAACTTGAGCAAAAGATCCACAGCCAGATTTGTCTGATCGGCTTGAATGTAAACAGCAATAAGTTTGCGGCTTGTAGGTTCGGTAAAAGATATAGAATTGGCTTTTTCCCAGTACTCGCGAGCTTTGGCTGTATCGTTCTCGGCGAAATAACAATCGCCAAGCAAAGTAATCGCCTTGAGATTTTGAGCATCCAATTTCAAAGCCTGGCTCAAGCGTTGACGTGCTCTCTCGTAATGGCCCAATTCCAAGAAATCCGAACCCATATCGATAAGATCGGCCACTTCGTT
>DHKB01000037.1 GCA_002407045.1 Candidatus Bruticola papionis
AATTCTTCCCAAACAGGTTTATCATTTTTATCCATGCGTTAAAGCCTCTAACAATTTACAGTCACCCTATCAGTCACCTTTACAGTCACCATACCAGTAACTCCTGTGGCGATCAGTCACCCATAAAAACAAAAGCAGTCTTTGCATAGCTTGTACGCTAAGTTTCAAATATAACCAAAAATGAAAAAAAAGACTAACAACGAAAACGAAGGCGCGTTGAAGTACATATTGTGCAAATAGTTACACAAAGGGAAAAATACAATGGCGTATAGTGATAATTTAATTACAAGTGTTGGCAAAAATTCTAATGATACAGCAGCTCTGATATGGTCTGTTGCTGATGACCTTGTAGGAGCGTATAAACCACATGAATATGGCTTAGTTATTCTACCTATGACGGTAATCAAGCGTTTTCACGATTGTTTATTACCAACGCACCAGAAAGTTTTAGACACATATAAAAAAGTTGAGAAATTAGCTGTAAAAGACGGATTTTTAAAGAAAGCGTCCGGCTACCAATTTTATAACACAAGTAAATTTACATTTAAGACCTTGATTGCAGACCCAGAAAATATCGTAGATAATTTCAAGGCATATTTGAATGGATTTTCTGATAATGTCCAAGATATTTTGGCACGTATGGAGTTTGATGCTCAGATTAAGCACATGGAAGAAGCTGACCTTCTCTATCAGGTGATCTCAGACTTCTGTACAGATAAAGGTGATTTTTCACCTGAAAAAATCAGTGCTGTCGATATGGGATACGTGTTTGAAAATCTTGTTCGTAGATTCTCTGAATCTTATAACGAAGAAGCCGGAGCCCATTTCACAAGCCGTGACATTATCTACTTGATGAGTGACCTTTTGATTGCTGGTGATGAATCTGCATTTACAGGTGATGGCATCTCAAAGACCGTTTACGATATGACAATGGGAACTTCTCAGATGCTTACTTGTATGGAAGAAAGATTGAAACAGATGGATGCAGAGGCAGACGTTACTGTATTCGGTCAGGAGTTCAATCCATTTACATTCGGTATTGCCAAGGCCGATATGCTTATTCGTGGTGGAGATCCTAATAATATGCAATTTGGTGATACCTTATCTGAAGATAAGTTCAGCGGATACAAGTTTGATTATGTTATTAGCAATCCCCCATTTGGTATTCCTTGGAAGCGTGAGGAAAAAGCAGTCATAGCTGAATATAACAAAGGTGCAGAAGGAAGATTCGCACCGGGACTGCCAGCAAAAAGTGATGGCCAGCTTTTGTTTATGCTAAATGGTTTGGCAAAACTTAAAGATGACGGCCAAATGGCCATTATTCAAAACGGCTCTTCTCTATTTAATGGCGATGCAAGTTCAGGACCTTCTGAAATTCGTAGATATTTAATTGAAAATGATTGGCTAGATGCCATTGTGCAGCTGCCCAATAACGCTTTTTATAATACCGGCATTGCAACGTATATCTGGATTGTAATGAAGGATAAGCCTGCGGCACATCAGGGCAAAGTGCAGCTAATTGACGCCTCCGCTTGTTGTTCAGCCAGGCGTAAAAATATCGGTTCAAAAAACGTAGATATTACAAAGGCTTGCCGTGATTTAATTGTTAAAGTGTACGGCGCTTATGTAGATGGAAGATACAATGATGTTGACGAAAACGGCAGTGCCATTCTTGTAAAAAGTAAAGTTATGGATGCTGTCGATCTTGGCTATAATAAAATTGTTGTAGAAACACCGCAATTAGATAAAGATGGCCATGTTGTTACTAAAAAAGGTAAGCCAGTAGCCGATTCAGCAAAACGTGATACAGAAAATGTGCCCTTGGCAGAAGATATTGATGTCTATTTTAAACGTGAGGTTTTGCCCTATAATCCGCAAGCTTGGATTGATAAAGCTAAAACAAAAGTTGGATATGAAATTCCCTTCACCAGAACATTCTATGAATATAAGCAAATTGAGCCCTCAGAGAAAATAGCAGCACGTATTGAGGAACATGAAAAGAGCTTGATGGCAAAATTGCGTGATTTATTTGGCGGTGAATAATTATGAAGACTGTAATTAGACCTGAAAGCGAAATGAAGAATAGCGGGATTGAGTGGGTTGGGGAAATTCCTAATAGCTGGAAAAATATACCGTTAAAGAGAATTATAATTGATAGAGCAGGTGGAGCTTGGGGAAGTGAACCATGTGAAAATAATTCCATAATATGTATGAGAATTGCTGATTTCGATTTCGACAGGGGCGTTTTTCAAAACAAAAATGAATCTGAACTGACAAGACGTTCATATGAGCAATCGCAAGTTAATAAATTATTGTTGCAGACGAACGATATTTGCATTGAAAAATCTGGCGGAGGTGAAAAAACACCCGTTGGAAGAGCAGTTTTATTTGATAAGGCATATGATGCTCTATTTGCAAATTTTATGGATAGAATTAGAATTGACAGCGATTTAGCTTTTCCAAAATACGTAGAATATTATTTAAGGGCAATGTATTTTCTTTCAGTTACTACTCTGTATATAAAACAGACAACTGGGATTCAAAATTTAAACTTGACATCTTTATTACAAAAAGAGGTTATAACAATACCATCCATATCTGAGCAGCAAGCCATTGCCGATTATTTGGACGAAACTTGTTCCAAAATTGATAAAATCATTGCAGAAGCGAAGACAAGCATTGATGAATACAAAAACTTACGTGAATCTGTAATATCAAATGCGACTACATATGGAATTAAAAAAAATCGTTGTGTGAAATTTAGTAGTGCAGAATGGGTTTTAGAAATTCCAACTGATTGGGATATGATTCCAGCGAAAGCATTATTTTCGCAAAGCAATGAGCGCAAACATGCTGATGATGTTCAGTTAACTGCAAGTCAGAAATATGGAATTATTTCTCAGGTTGAATATATGAAGCGAGAAAATTCAAGAATTGTAATAGCTACACAAGGAATTGAAAATTGGAAACATGTTGAACCCAATGATTTTATTATTAGCTTGAGAAGTTTTCAAGGCGGGCTTGAAAAGAGTGATGTGAGTGGCTGTATTACATGGCATTATGTTGTTTTAAAGCCAAATAATGGCGTGTATTGCGATTATTTCAAATGGCTATTTAAATCTGATAAATATATAAATGCGTTACAAGGTACTTGTAATTTTATTAGAGATGGACAGGATTTAAGATTTTCAAATTTCATTCAAGTTCCACTATTAGCAGTGCCAATTGAAGAGCAGAAAGAAATTGCAAATTATTTGAATAAAGAGGTTCCTAAAATTGATTCCCTCATCACTGAAAAACAATCCCTTATTGCCGACCTTGAAGCCTACAAAAAATCACTAATTTATGAAGTAGTAACAGGAAAAAGAAAGGTAGTATAAGTCATGGCTGAAAATGAAAAACAGTTTGAAGCTAATATTGAAGCCTTTTTTATTTCGCCTGCTGGTGGCTTCGAAAAAGCAACTGATGCCGGTTATAAAGCTTCTGTGGACATGGCGATCGACATTTCTACCTTGGTCAATTTCGTGAAAGCTACCCAGCCAATTATGTGGCAGCGCTTTGAAAAACAATGCGATTCTGACCCATACAAAAAATTCTATAAATGTTTTGAAGATGCTGTGCATATGGATGGCTTGCTGTCTGTTATGCGTCATGGGTTTAAGCATCGCGGAATGGATTTTAAAGTTTGTTATTTTAAGCCAGAATCTACTCTAAATGATGCTGCCGTCAAAAAATATAAGCAAAATATATGTCAGTGTATTAGACAGTGGCATTATTCAACGCAAAATAATAATTCGGTTGATATGATGCTTGCTATAAATGGCATTCCGGTAGTTGCCATTGAATTAAAGAATCAACTGACAGGCCAAACAGTAGATAATGCTAAGTTACAGTGGCAATATGACAGAGACAAAAGAGAACCGGCCTTTCAGTTAAACCACCGTATCCTCGCCTATTTTGCCATAGATCTTTATGAAGCCTGGATGACCACAGAATTAAAAGGTTCTGATACCTATTTTTTGCCATTTAATCAAGGCTCTAACGGAGCCGGAAACGATGGTGGCGCCGGCAACCCTCAAGCAAAGGATGATAACTACGTAACTTCTTATATCTGGGAAAACGTATTACAAAAAGATAGCTTGCTAGATATTATTCAGAAATTTATCAGCTTTGAGGTAAAGACCGAGAAAAAAGAAGATGGGAAAAACATTACCAAAAAGCGTCTAATTTTCCCTAGATACCACCAATTAGACGTTGTTCGTAAATTAATCGCTGATGTTCATAAAAATGGCTCTGGCAACAATTATCTAATTCAGCATTCTGCTGGCTCAGGAAAATCTAACTCTATTGCCTGGACAGCATACCGTTTAGCTTCATTACATAATGATAATAATGAGCCTATATTTACGTCTGTTGTTATTGTAACTGATAGGCGCAATTTAGACGCACAGTTGCAAGAAACAATCACTGGATTTGATCATACGCTTGGTAGTGTATGCGCAATTGATGAGAAGAAATCTTCTAAGGATTTAAGGGACGCTCTGAATGCTGGAAAGAGAATCATTGTAACAACTTTGCAGAAATTCCCAGTTATTTATGAAGAAGTAAATGACACAACAGATAAGAGATTCGCAATTATCGTAGATGAAGCCCATTCTTCTCAGACTGGCTCATCTGCCATGAAATTAAAGGCCGCACTTGCAGATGTATCAGATGCTTTGAAAGAGTACGCAGAACTGGAAGGAAAAGCTGAAGATGAATTGCTAGATGATAATGATCGTCTGGTGCGCGAAATTATTTCCCATGGAAAGCACAAAAATCTTTCATTCTTTGCCTTTACGGCTACACCCAAAAGTGCAACATTGGAAATGTTCGGCACAGAATGGAATGATGGCTCTTACCATCCATTCCACGTATATTCTATGCGTCAAGCAATTGAAGAAGGATTTATTCTGGATGTTCTTCAGAACTACACGACGTATAAAACATGTTATCAGATTGCAAAAAATACAAAAGACAACCCTGATGTTCCAGAGTCAAAAGCATTAAAGACTATTAGAAAATACGAAGAATTGCATCCGTACAACATTCAGCAAAAATCAGCGATTATTGTTGAAACATTCCGCAATGTAACGAAACAGAAAATCAAAGGTAAAGGCAAAATGATGGTTGTAACATCATCACGTCTGGCAGCTGTTCGTTATTACCATGAAATTAAAAATTATTTGGAATTAAATAATTATCATGATATAGAAATCTTAGCCGCTTTCTCCGGTTCTATAAAAGATCCTGAAGATGTGACAGAAATTGAGTGGACAGAAAGCAAGCTCAATGGTGTAAATGAATCGCAGACAAAACAGGTATTTCATAATGAAGGAAATATTTTAATTGTAGCTGAGAAATATCAGACTGGATTTGATGAGCCATTACTCCATACAATGATTGTAGATAAGAAATTGCGTGGTGTAAAAGCAGTTCAGACTTTAAGCCGATTGAATCGTATCCATCCAGATAAACAGAATACATTCATTATTGATTTTGTGAATACAAAAGAAGATATTCTAAAGGCGTTTCAACCGTTTTATCAGGAAACATCGTTAGCTCAGGAAATCAATACAGATTTGATTTACAAGACACAAAAGATGTTGCGTGCTTTTAATATTTATGATGATGCAGATATTGCAAGCGTGAATAAAATCTATTTCGACGAGGATAAACGAAAAGCGAATAAGATTCAGGCAGCAGTAACCAATGCGTTATTACCAGTTCAGCAAAAATATAATGCGTTGGATCAGGAACAAAGGTATCAATTCCGTAAGCTTTGCAGAACATTTGTCAAGTGGTATGGCTATATCACTCAGATTGCGCGTATGTTTGATAAGCAAATGCATAATGAGTATATCTTCTGCTCTTACATTGCAAAGATTGTACCAGCAGATCCAACGATACCATTTGATATTGGCAATAGAGTTAAACTTGAATATTACAATCTTGAGAAAACTTATGAAGGCTCTATTGAACTTGTAAAAGAAGAAAAAAGCGTTTATGAACCTGCTAAGTTGAAAAAGCCTATAAAAATGGTTGAGACACTTAGTCCATTAGAAAAAGTTATTGAAAAAATCAATCAACAATATATGGGAAACTTTACTGAGGGCGACAAGGTTGTAATTACTGCACTGCATCAGAAATTAAAGAGCAACAAAAAATTGATAAAAGCTGCCAAAACAGATGGTCGTCAAATTTTTGAAAAAAATATTTTCCCGCAGTTGTTTAATGATGCAGCACAAGAAGCATACATTGAAAGTACGGAAACATACACAAAACTATTTGAAGATGCTGGAAAATATCATGCTATTATGAGTGCACTAGCTCAGATAATGTTTGATGAGTTGAAAAATGAAAAAGAATAAGCATTGGTAACACAAAAATATAATCCCGTGGTAACGGCAATGGTTCCACGGGACTACGTGTCTGCAAAAACAAAAGCAGCCTTCGCCTAGCCGTATGCTACAAACGAAAGCTGCCTTCCTATATATAAACGCAATAGTAATAGCTAAAAGCCAAAGAGGCTAGCTACACCGCTACAGATGCTACTCCCAATATTTGCTACTACGTTTACTGCAGATCTTGCGAAACTTACCGCTGCACTGGCTGCATTTTTTACTACATTACGAGCTCCATCATATAACGCCTTGGCCCCTTGCATTACTACACCGCCAATGGTAGAGCCGGCTATATAGCCTGCGGCGTTGCCTACAAATCCGCCTATGGCAGTACCCCACGGGCCTATTACTGAACCTAACGCTGAACCTACTATGGCCCCTCCCTTAGCGGCTACGGCTATTCCGGCTACACAAGCGCCTGTTGTCTGGGCCATAACTTCTAAACCTTCATGAACGGTCAATTTTCCGTCGGCTACTTGCTTGGCGACCTTGACATTCTCGATAGCCACAAAAGCCACATTGGCACAAACATTTCCGCTGCCACCTTTAAGCTGCTGTATCTGCGGTATCAAGCCTTTCTCTCCAGCTACCCTTACAGCACCAGCTACTGCTACTTTTACTCCTTCATCTACGCCAGCATCGACCGCTTTTTTTATAACTTCGTCGCCGTCAATCTCTTCTCCATTAAGAACCTTTTGGGCAAGATCTCTACCAACAGCCACAGCAGCATTTTGCACACCAGCGTAACAAGCTTGTCTACCTATACTTAAAGCGGTAACTTTCAGCGAATATTCATTCTCTTTTATCTTAGGCTTAACTTTAGAACTTCCAGAATTGCTTTGTCTACCCGACTCTTGCTGCCGCTTTTCATTAGCTTCACGCGGAATCCAACCTTTTTCTTCAGCTACCTTGGTAGCGCCAGCTACTGCTACTTTTACTGCTTCACCTACGCCAGCATCTACTGCTTTTTTGGCAACCTCGTCGCCGTCAATCTCTTCTCCATTGATAACCTTTTGAGCAATATCCTTACCGGCAGTAGTAGCAGCAGTTTGCACCCCAGCATGACAAGCTTGTTTGCCTATATTTAAAGCGCTATTTGACTCTTGGCGCTTCTCAGCAGCTTCGGTTTGGGCTCCAGCAGTAGAAGCAGACGCAGAATTACCGCTGCCATTTTCTGCAGCAATTACTTTATATGTTGCTTCATTAGCGTTTTTAATAGCTTCTTCTAAGCTTTGTAAATATTCAGCTCTTTTGGGAATTGGCATGTCCGCAGTAGCTTGCATTACTTTTGAAGCAAACCAACTCTCTTTACTTCTGCCTATAGCAATAGCTTTTTGCTGAGAAGCTTTCATCTCTTCAGCAGTTTGCAACGCAGAAATAATTCCGTTGCTTATAGCTTCAACTTCATTAGCGCTCTTTTCCGGTAATTGCTTATGCAACTCTTGCGCCAACCATTGAGCTAAAGGCACCTCTTGAGATTGAGAGGCAGCGTAGCTTTTTAAGAAGGCTTTTTCTATTTGGAAAACTTGCTTAGCTTTTTCTTCCGGCCAAATCTTCTCTACGCAGTAAGAGTCAAATACTTCCGCTTCTTGTTTGTCTTCCATTTTTTATCTACCTACCTTATTGCTACCCAAAGCCTAAAATGCCAAGCTAAATTACGCGCTACTTTATTTTTTGGAAGCTGGCTTAAGATCCATATCTTTAACCGCTTCTTTTATTTGCTTAATACGCGTAGAAAGCGTACTAGAAATAGACTTGATACTTTTCTGAGCTTTTTTAAGATCATCGGTAGTTATTTGCTTTCTTCCCTCTACAAAGCAACTTTCTACGGCGTCTTTAACGATAGCTTCCAAATCGGCTCCGCTATAGCCATTGGTATCTTTGACAACAGAGATAATGTCCAAATCCCTATTCCATTTGCCGCGCTTCTTAAGGTGAATTTCTATAATTTTCTTGCGCTCTTCGTTATTGGGGAAATCCACATAGAAAAGCTCGTCGAAGCGGCCTTTGCGCAAAAATTCCGGAGGAATCCGAGAAATATCGTTAGCAGTAGCGACAATAAAGACGGTATTTTCCTTTTCTTGCATCCAAGTTAAGAACTGACCAAATAAGCGCGTAGTGACGTCGCTGCCGCCACCAGTAGAGCCAATCCCGGAGAAGGCCTTTTCCAATTCGTCGATCCAAAGTACGCAAGGGCTAATAGCTTCAGCTAACTTCAAAGCTCGCCTCATATTTTCTTCCGATTCGCCGATATACTTGCCCAATAAGCGTCCCACATCGAGCCTAACCAGCGGCACTTTAAACAGCTTAGCCGTAGCTTTAGCAGCTAAACTCTTACCGCAACCGGGCATACCCACAATCATCATGCCTTTGGGAATATCTACCCCGAACTTAATAGCCTTGTCCAACTGGTTAAAAATACGCTCTTTCTTGCCCAACCAATCTTTCAAATTTTCCAGTCCGCCAATATCATTAATATCTTCGCGAACCAAAATCATCTCCAATAAGCCGGCCTTTTTGACCAATTGTTCTTTCTCGCGGAAAATCAGTTGCTTATCGTCAAAGTCCAAACAACCGCCTTCTTGATAGGCTAAATTGAGAATTTGTTTAATTTGGAACTCATTTAAGCCCTTAAAGGAAATGGTAATTTCGTTTAAGACGTCCTCGGCAATATCAATATCTAAGTCTTGAGCAAATTCTAAGATAATATTGCGAATTTCTGAATCGTCCGGCAAGGGTATTTCAAAAACGGTAATAAGATCTTCCAATTCTTCGGGAATGTGAAGCTTACTGGAGACAATAAAAATAGAAGCGCTATACTTATCGTTATACAAGTTGCGCTCGGCAATATATTTCAATAAAGAAATAACTGCCGGATCGTCAAGTTGATTATGGACGTCCTTAAGAACAATGAGCGTACTATGATCGTAGCCGTCGTCTTGATCGTAGCCGTCGTCTTTGACATCATTCAAAAATTTGGTTAAGCCACATTCTTGCATAGCCGACATAGCCGATTTAGTCTTAAAATCGACAGAGCCTAAGCCGTTATTGTATTCAACAATTTTTCTATCGCCAGCAATACTAGCAATAATGTCATCAATAACTTTGAAGTCAAAGTGGTTGATATAGATAATGGGATAGTAGGCATCGATATATAACTTGAGGATCCCTCGAGCAGTCTTTTTCATAGCTACACCTCCATATACAACACTTTATAAGAGACTCGCTCTCTGTGACCACATTTTTCACAATTACCAAATAAACTCATACTTCCTCCACAAGAATCGCAAACAAGACTACCGTTACTATCACTCAGATAGAAACTACTATCGTTGTTGCACTGATATTCTAAGCCATTAAATTTTGTTAACTTGCCATTTATATCACTTGGAGAAATTTTTTCTCTTGGATCTCCTCCCTCATTTTTGACAAAGGTTCCATCCCAAACATATATCACCATCACCTTGACTTTGGAGCTTTCAAGGTAATCCCACATACCTTGTGTGTCTTTGTCAGCAAACTTTGCATCTTTACCCAGAATTCTTACAACATCACCAGGTACTAACAATTTATCTTTTATAAATGAATATATTTGTAAATATTGTTGCTGATCGTAACCATTTTGTACAATCTGTCCAATCCAAAATTTTCTTAATTCGTCACGCGTAAGGATAGCAAAAATGGCCTTAGGAGCAATATTTAATAAAAAATAAAACAACTTGACATTATCTAATTGGAAAAGTCCTAAATAATTTCTTTCCATTTGCATAGCGTCAGCTTTTAAGATGGCCATGTTATCTTTATTTTTCATCATATGATTCACTAAGGCGAGATAGCCTAAATGGTAATTATCTATAATTTGTCGTTTAGCGAAATTATTTTCAGCATATATTGTGTTAAGCTCTTTTTCTTCTTCCAAATAAGCAATAATACTTACTGCCTTTTCAATATCGGCAGCATCTACGTCTTCTATGCCAAAAATATTAGCCAGTTGCAAGACAATGTCTTTTTTATCCAGCGCCAGCGCTTTATTTATAGCCTCAACCGCTGCCAGCTGTTCCTTGTAGCCCCACACTCTAAGCCAACGCGACAAAGTGCCGTCTTCAAAGTATTTCAGCACATCTTCAATGACAAAATGTTCTTGCAATCCCTCAAGGCTTCTCACATTGCAATCATCTAACATTAAGCCGAACTTCAAAACTTTAGCCATTATATAACTAACCTAGCCCTCAATTAAAACAAAGGATGATACTAGAAATGGGATAGAGCGGCTCAGGTAAGGGTTAATAAGCTAAAAATGCTGTAACAATTGTTTTTTTCTTGTCCAAAACGGAAGGAAACTCAACATTATAAAACGTACTATATGACGCGCATATGCTATTTAATAAGGCTAAAGCCTACTAAATGGTGTGTTTATGGGATAAGTAAAAAATTGTCTTGTAAAAAATCAACAGTAGCGTTTATTGTTTTAATTGAGGATCCCCTATCCCCATTTTGTTTGCCTTTTGCTGCCGACTTAAATTTGCTATTTCAACAAATTAACGCCAAATTATCAAACTTTAAGCTGCCGCTTGGCCTGAACGCTCTTTAGTTTCGTTCTCTATCCTCAATTCCTCTCTTTAAGGGCTGCCTTTTCTTTATATTTTGCGCTATTATAGCTGCCATGAATAAGCAAGATATATACAACTATTTACAGCAAAAGCACCTCTGGCACGAAATTGCCGAGCATAAAGCTGTCTTCAGCATGGACGAACTAGACGAAGCTGGCATTCCTTTCCCTGAAAATGATGCCAAAAACTTATTTGTGCGCGACGATAAGAAGCAAAACTATTATTTAATAGTCGTTAAAGGTAACAAGCACGTCAATTTGACTGAATTTAGTAAAAACAGTTGCACTCGCCGACTTAGTTTTGCTTCCGCAGCCGACTTAAAGAGCTTGCTCGACCTTACGCCCGGCTCGGTTACGCCTTTAGGCATACTTAATGATACTGAACGTAAAGTTACTGTCTTCCTCGACCGCGATTTTCTGGTTGAGCCTGGCTTAATTGGTGTCCACCCTAACGACAATACCGCTACCGTCTTAATGAAAACTGCCGATCTAATCGACATTATTAAAGAACACGGCAACACTTTGCATATTGCCCCTATTGTGCAAAAGCAAACCGCCGCCGTATTATAGCTTTCCAACTGTCACAAACTTACTTGGCCGCTATCTATTTTAATAGTTAGCGGCTTTTTTACATTTTGGCCGTTTCTTTTGCGAGATATTTACGATAATATATCCAGGCTAAAACTTTATTAAAAACTGGACATAATAAAAAATGCAAATCAACGGCTTTTCCTATACTTCTTTAGCTGCTATGCCAGGCAATACGGTTGGAGCTGGTGCAGTTGGCGCCAACTTTGGCAATACTAATGCTGGCGCAAATAGTGTCGACGGACAAAGCATAGCGCAAGATAGTTGCCAACTTAGCGCTAAAGCTAACGCCAGTAATGATAGCTGCATAGAAAAAGCTGAGCCAAGCCAAGATATACGCCGCTTGCGTATTTTGCACTTAAACGACTTGCACGGCGCCGCTTTACCTGAAGAAGGACGCGGCGGCTTATCTCAAGTAGCTGCCGTAGTTAAACGCGAAAAGGCCGAAGTGCCCGAAGGCTCGTTGGTACTTAACGCCGGCGACATTGCCGAAGGCACCATGATTTCTTACTTAAGTAAAGGCGGCGTCGTCAGCGAAAGTTTGGCCCAAATGGGTTGCGACGCTATTGAGCCTGGCAACCACGACTTTGCCTGGGGCCAGCCTACTATGCGCTCTATGTTGAGCCAAGTAAACGCCCCTATCATTTGCGCCAATTTAGAACAAGCTGAAGGCCACGAATTTGCTCAACCTTATGTAATTCGCGAAGTAAACGGAGTAAAAATCGGCATTCTTGGTTTAAGCACTGATGTGTCCAATTTTACTACCGATGACAAAATCGAAGGCTTGCAATATAAAGATCCTATCGAGACGGCCCAGCAATATATTCCCCAAATGAAAAAAGATGGCGCCGAACTGGTTATCGCTCTTTCCCATATTGGCGTAGAGCAAGATCGCCTCTTGGCTAAGGCTTGTCCAGATATTGATGTTATTGTAGGCGGCCATACTCACACTGAATTGCCCGAAGGTGAATACGTCGGCTCTACTTTAATTGTGCAAAGCGGCTACAAAGGCCAATTCGTCGGCGAAGTCGATCTCAATTTTGATATGACTACTCGCCAAATAAGCAGCGCTAAAGCTGAGCTTATTAAAGTAGATAGCAACGTCGAGCCCGATCCTGAGGTAGCGCAAATTGTAGAAAAATACGTCAATTCTAGCAACGAATTGGCCCACCAGCCTATGGGTCAAGCCTTAGAGACACTGACCTACTCTCACAGCGAATGCGCTAAGCTAGATCAAATTCACGCCGACTCTTTGCGCCAAGCTATGGGCGCTCCCATAGGCTTAGTAAATGGCCGCAACTTACGCGCCAATGTTGAAGAAGGCACCGTAACTTATGAAGACTTATTCAACGCTTTGCCCCACACTGAAGACGACGCCGTACTTATGAAATTGCCTGGCTCTTTGCTTAAAGAAGCTCTGGAAAAACGCGTGGCCGGTCGTATTGTGCCAGCTTCTCCATCCGGTTTTTCCTATACTTACGACTTATCTAAACCTGAAGGCCAGCGCATAACTTCTATCACTATGGACGACGGCTCCAAGTTTGATCCTAATAAGATGTACGACTTGGCTACTTCCGTTTCCCTTTCCGACAAGAAAATGTTTGATAATTGCCAGAAAAAGCCCATGGGTTCCGCTCAGGAAATATTTATGGACTATTTCAAAGCCAATTCCCCCTGGCACAACGATCCGGACACTCGTGTAACTAAACTCTAAGTTACAATATTTGGCGATCATGCACTTTTATGCGATGGCCTAGCAAGCGATAGTCTGTTAGGCAGTTCTGTATATACAATACATAATACTTATTTTTCTTCTAAAAATAAGCTTTGGGAAGGCACCCATTCTGTGGCAAGTTCGTCTGCTTTTTCTAGCCAACGTTTTATTCTTTTTTCAGGTGGCACATTCTCCCCCCAGTATTCAACAAACAGAGACCCGTCCATATAGAGAGCGGCTTCTTTCATTTTATTTTCAATCAGTTTTAGAGCTCGCTCAATATATATGCCACCATGTTTGTCTTTTTTCGGGTTAGCAACACTGCCAGCAGAAAATAGATCTCGTGCTTGGTGGCATAATACGCCATGGTATGTAAGCAAATAAAGAACCATATCATCATACTTATTGCGTGAACGTCCTGATTTAACAATGCTAGGACAAAGAAGTGCGGCCTCTGCTCTCAGACGCGTTTTTTCTTCCATAGTTAAATTAGTATAAAGGCGCACCTGAATTGGCGTTGTATGTCCATTAGAATCTTCCTTATCTTCAATCCACCAAAGACGGCCATCAGGATGAATTTTTCTTGCATAAGCTCGGATATATTTCATTTTTTCTTGCATATCCAGCTTCCTAAAATCATCATATTTAATGCCTATCTTCTCAAATAACGGTACCTTCGTATTTGCTTTGTCGGATGAAAGTTCTATTTCAAAACGAGGAACATGTGATGTTCTAACGTGAATCACACTTCGCTCATATTCTCCCCAACGAACCTCCGGAGTACCACCCATTTTTCCAAATACAATGTAAATATATTTAATTCCATCGATGCGATGTGCTTCTAAAATACTATTAGCAATACTGCGCCACGTATCATTAAGGGTAAATTTAACCTCAACTCCATACTCTCCAATCGCAATATCTGGAAATGCTTGTGGATGAGGGTTAAAGTCTATGCTGAAAGCACCATTATCTTTTGCTATATCAGATAAAATTTCCCGAACACGGTTTTCGAATTGTGCTGAAGTTTTGAAATTTATGCTTCTGGCTTCTTCTGTCAGCTTTGCACAACATTCTGTTAAAATCTTTTCAAATTCGCTCCTAGTCATATATCCCTCCATCAATAACTTGCTTTACAGAATTGGCGATATGCCAAGCCAATACGGGAGGAACAGCATTGCCTATCTGTCTTTCTGTCTCTCGTAACCCACAAGGGAACTTAAAAGAATCAGGAAAAGATTGGATGCGAGCCGCTTCTCGCATAGATATACGTCTGGGAAGTGAATAATGAAATTGAATATTGCCGTGACATTCTGCTCGCATAGTGTATCCTGGACGATCGGCAACTAAGCGTCTATTTCCTTGCTCTCCGCTTACTTTCGCTTGGCTCCAAATATGAGCAAAAGCTTTGTCTTGAGGACAATTCTCAAGATCATGCAAAGCTTCGTAGGCGGTAATTGGAGCAAAAATACTTGGAATAGGTGGAATGAAGTCTGGTAATCCCTTTTGAGTACCTACAAAAATAACACGCTTCCTTGTTTGTGGCACTCCATAATCTTCCGCATGATACAACTGATAACTGAGGTTGTAGCCAAGAGAATTAAAATCTTCCAGAATTTTATTCAACGAGTATTCATTTTGCTTTAATAAAAGCCCCCCTACATTTTCTGCTATAAAGACTTTAGGCTTTAACCTTTTAACAGCTTCCACAATATAAACATATAAACTGCTTCTTTTACCATTAACACCAAGCATTTTTCCATTAATAGAAATGTCTTGGCACGGAAAACCACCAACAACAATATCTGCTGATGCCGGAAGATTATTGATTTCCTCTTCTATATCTCCCTCAACAATATAATCCCCAAAATTTTCGCGATAAGTTTTACAAGCGGCCGAACTAATTTCATTGGCCCAAATAATATTAAATCCAGTCTTTGCGTAATGCTTGCCAAGGAAGTCAAATCCGCCTATAAGGCCCAAATCCATTCCCCCGCAGCCAGAAAACAAGGAAACAACATTAATAATGTTTGTTTTTTGCCTCTTTCCCCTTTGTTTAAACGGATATTCTTCCAGGCTATCTACAACCCAATTGCGACCGATTTTTTGTGCTGTTTTAAGTAAACCTCTTTCCGCAAGACGGCGTACAGTATCTCCACTTCTACTATTTAATTTAGCATATTCTGTAAGTGCTATAAGCATAAACCCCACCTTATTTTTCTTTTTTTACTGTATATTATACACACGATATCGTGTATTTTTAAAGCTCAAAGCCAATTCCCCCTGGCGCAACGATCCTGATCAGCGCGTAACTAAACTATAAGTTACAATATTTGGCGATCATGCCCTTTTATGCAATGGCCTAGCAAGCGATAGTCTGTTAGGCTATTTTTGTATATACATTATATTATACATATATTACAGACCTAATATATATGCCATCTTGCCTGTCAAGACTATATATCGTTTCTTAAACACAATAGGTCGTCTTGCGCCTGGTTATGTACCTGTGCTAACCTTCTCGGGCGGTTCTGCGGCCCGTTTGCTCCGGCGCAAATTGTGGCGGCACTTCTGTACAAAAATTTACAATCAGCTCTGTGCAGCGGAAGACGGTGTAAATCCGTCGCAGTCCGGCTGCTGTGACCGAACGCTTTATCCTGTGTAGTCACTGCTTTAGGGCGGGAAGGCTATATAGACTAACAATCTTCGGAAGCCAGAAGACGGCGCAGAGCTGTCTGCTCTTTTTGGCCGGTGAACAAAAAGGGAAGCTTGCAAACCAAATGCTTCTAGCTGCCTCTATGGCGGTCAGTTTCGTGTTGTCGCAAATTGCTGCTTCTTTTTCCCCTACTTCACCGCTATACCTAGAGTAGTTTTTCGCTGCGTACAGGGGGTGGGAAAAAACTATACCCAGAGGGAAAAAGCTATGAATATTATCAAGCGCAGCGGCGAAGAACAGCCTTTCGATGTTTCCAAAATTACGGCTGCCATTACTAAAGCTAACAATACTGTTGAAGACAAAGATAAGCTCAGTCAGCAGCAAATCGAAGACACCGCCGCCTATATTACCGACGCTTGTGAAAAATTGGCTCGTTCTCTCACCGTCGAAGAAATACAAGATTTAGTAGAAACGCAAATTATGCGTGCTGGCGCTTTTGAAGTTGCCAAAAATTACATCACCTACCGCTACAAGCGCAGTTTATTGCGCCAAGCTAATACTACTGATAATCGTATTATCAGCCTTATCGAATGCAGCAGCGAAGAAGCCAAAGAAGAAAACGCCAACAAGAATCCTACCATCAATAGCGTTCAACGCGACTATATGGCCGGCGAAGTTTCCAAAGACATTTCTTGCCGCTTGCTTTTGCCCCAAGATGTAGTAGAAGCTCATCGCAAAGGTATCATCCATTTCCATGACTTGGACTATTTTGCCCAACATATGCACAATTGTTGCTTAATCAACTTGGAAGATATGTTGCAAAACGGTACGGTTATTTCCGGCACTATGATCGAAAAGCCGCACAGTTTTTCTACTGCTTGCAATATCGCTACCCAAATTATCGCTCAAGTAGCTAGCAACCAATACGGCGGCCAGAGCATTTCCCTTACTCACTTAGCTCCCTTTGTAGAAATTTCTCGCCAGCGTCTCAGGCGCGAGCTTCAGGAAGAATTTGACTCTATTGGCGAAACTATCGAAGCCGACGATTTAGCCAAGCTTACCGAGACTAGATTGCGCCGCGAAATTGCTCGCGGAGTACAAACTATTCAATATCAGATCGTTACTTTGCTCACCACTAATGGCCAAGCTCCCTTTGTAACTATTTTTATGTACTTAAACGAAGCGGCCAACGAAAAAGAAAAGCACGACTTGGCTATGATTATTGAAGAAGTGCTCAAACAACGCTACATCGGCGTCAAGAATTGCCAAGGCGTCTACGTTACGCCGGCTTTCCCCAAGCTTATCTATGTTTTAGAAGACGACAACATTAGCGAAGATACTCCCTATTGGTATTTAACTAAGCTGGCCGCTCAGTGTACTGCTAGACGTTTAGTGCCTGACTACATTAGCGAAAAGAAGATGAAAGAGCTTAAGGAAGGTTGTTGCTTCCCGGTTATGGGCTGTCGTTCGGCTCTTTCTCCTTGGCGCGATAAGAGTGGACAGTATAAATACTACGGTCGTTTCAACCAAGGCGTAGTAACTTTAAACCTTGTCGACATTGCTCTTTCCAGCCAGAAAGACATGGATAAATTCTGGCAAATTTTCGACGAGCGTTTAGAGCTTTGCTATAAGGCTTTAATGTGCCGTCACAATCGTCTCAAAGGCACCCTTTCCGACGCTGCTCCTATTTTGTGGCAAGACGGAGCTTTAGCTAGACTTCCCAAGGGCGAAGTTATCGACTCCTTGCTTTATGGCGGTTATTCTACTATTTCTTTGGGTTATACCGGTTTATGCGAATGTATTCGTTACTTAACTGGCAAGAGTCATACTACTCCCGAAGCTATGCCTTTAGCTTTAAAAATCATGAAATATATGAATAAAGCTTGTAAAAAGTGGACTGAAGAGACCAATATTGCCTTCAGTATTTACGGTACTCCTTTAGAGTCGACCACTTATAAATTTGCTCGCTGTTTGCAACAGCGCTTCGGTATTATCGAAGGCGTTACCGACAAGAGCTACATTACCAATAGCTACCACGTTCACGTAACTGAACCTATTGATGCTTTCAGTAAATTAGCTGTCGAAGCTCAGTTTCAAGCTTTGTCGGTTGGCGGCGCTATTAGCTATGTAGAAGTGCCCAATTTACAAAACAATATTGAAGCCGTTTTGGAACTTATGCGCTTTATTTACGACAACATTATGTATGCCGAATTAAATACTAAGAGCGACTATTGCCAAAACTGCGGCTTTGATGGTGAAATTGAAGTAGTGGAAAATAAAGATCATAAATATGTCTGGCGCTGCCCCAATTGTGGCAACTTAGATCAGAGCACTATGAATGTAGCTAGACGTACTTGCGGTTATATCGGTTCCCAATATTGGAATCAAGGGCGCACTCAAGAAATTCACGATCGCGTGATGCATTTATAGCAATTGAAAAATCAGGCAGTATAATTATTGTATTTGTTGTACAGTAATTATGCTGCCAATTTACGTGGTGCGTATTGTTTGTGTTTTTAGTAAAGGTCGGCTGTTGATATGAATTATGCAAAAATTGTTCCTCTAGATGTAGCTAACGGTACGGGAATCCGTGTTTCACTTTTTGTCTCCGGCTGTCCGCACCATTGTTTCAATTGCTTCAACCAAGAAACCTGGGACGAAAGCTACGGCCAGTCTTACACTAAAGATACAGAAGATGAAGTTATTAAGCTCTTGCGTCATCCTCATGTACGCGGCCTTACTTTGTTAGGCGGTGAGCCTTTTACAATTGAGCATCAGCGCATCCTTTGGCCGCTTATACAAAGAATTAAGCAAGAGCTGCCACAAAAAGATATTTGGGGCTACACAGGTTATCTTATAAACGATTTACTCCCAGCTGGCCGTGCGTATTGTGAAATAACAACCAATATTTTACAACACCTAGATATGCTGGTAGACGGCCCCTTTGTTGAAGCTAAAAAAGACCTACGCCTCAACTTTCGCGGATCGTCTAACCAGCGCTTAATAGATAAAAAGCAATTGTTGGAATACATTGCTGGTAAATAAAGAAAAGAGCTTTTCATTAGCTGTTTCTCTAGGCATCTAACCTAAGTGCAAAACTAGGCTGTAAATTCTTCCACAATTACTTACCCTTTTTGCGCCTCCTCTCAAGAATATCCATAATCCGTCCACAAACAGATTCATCGAGATCGTTAAATTGTCTCGCAAACGTTGCAGCAAGCTGACGCTTAGAGTCAGAAGTATCTTCAAGATTTAGTGAGATAGTTTTCTGTGATTCCATAGCCAATTGTTTTAAATTATCATATTGTTCATCATTAAGCCCATAAGATTCTCTCAGCTTTTCATACCAATCTGATGGCATTTTCTTTTTACCATTTTCCACAGCAGACAAAAAAGCTGAAGAAACGCCCAGCAAATCGGCCATATCTTTCAATACTTGACCATTTTGCAATCTCAACATGCGAAGAAAAGTAGCTAATTTTTTCACATTGCCTAACTCTCTTTTCTAATCTAGATATTATTAACCTTCATAGGTTAATAATATTGAACCACATTCGAGCTATGGCATCAACTACCTTTGGTTAACTATTTTGTTTGCATATTAGAGTATGCCTTTTTCCTTTAAATTGCGGTTAACGTTATATTGATAATTGGCTGCAGCTTTAGAAACACCACATTTCTGCGCTATTTCTTTTGGAGTCATATCTTTTGTTAAATCAGCGGGAATTAGCAATTCAGCAGCAAAGCACTTAGCTTGCCACTCCGGTGAACGGTAAGGTAGTAATTTGTCTTTCTTGAAGTTGCGCTGTAGTTTTATACCAAACATGCCAAGAAGTAAAAGATGACCTATTTCATGTGCAATTGTCATTCTGTCTCTGCCGTTACCATTTACTGCACCGTCATACACACTTTCTTTTATGCGTATTTCTTTCTTAATAATATCTGTATCGCCATGAATATGCGGTGGAAAAGTATCATCAGGAACTATTTCGTAATTAGTGTCAGGAATAATCAAGCATATAAGCTCCAAAAGCCTTGCAACATCAAAGTATAAATCACCTTGTAGGTTAAGTGCATTTCTAATCTTGTTGGCTATTTTTCTAAGTTTTAACCTAGATGCAGGCTCGGCTATAAATTCTTCCATAATTACTTACCTATTTGCGCCTTTTCTTAAAAATATTTCATAATTCGTCAGCAAACAGATTTATCAAGGTTACCAAATTGAGAATTGAGGTAGCCAAATTGCCTCGCAAACATTACGGTAAGCTGACGCTTGGATTTACATATCAACCTGTAAAGGTTAATGATATTAAACCATATTTGAGCTGTAGTATCAACTACTTTTGGTTAATTTTTGCTTATATATTTGCTATTATATGAGGCATTGAAACTAACTACAGCCAATATTTGGTGTAACAAAAAATGCTTCATTCTGTTCACCTCATTTTTATAAAGAGGGAAAAAACAGCCTGAAGCATCTTCGATTTTTGCGAACCATTTGGTATATTTCAGTTGACTACTCATCTATTGCATCGAAATACTCAACCTCTAAGGAATAAGCAAAGGCTACATTTTTGCCATCTTTGTCAAAAGCTACTATTTTGCGTTTATCCGGACTAACGAAGTACGTATATTTGAAGTTGGCTTTTTTTACAAACTCAGATAGCAAAAGTCCATTTACGAAGCCATATTCAGTAAGTTCATACCTATCGATATCAGAGATAACATATATCTCTTGCCACTCGTTGCAATTATTATTAAGTTCCTCTTTTGCCTTATCACTTTTTAAATGCTCAAGACAATAAGTACGCCAAGTTTTTATTACTCTCATATCTACCTGGTACACACGCTTACATTTTGGACAAAACCAAAAATCATAATCACGATCTTCGCAATAATAATCCCAAAAACTAAGCTTTTGATCTTCAGCAATTTGTTTGGCTACATCATCCTTATAATATACTTCAATAATATTCGCAGATGGACAATCACTGTTAGATAAGCTATTACCACATAAGCAACCCAATCTGGCCATTATAGTATGCCTCCTTCATTCATATGGATTTTTTTCTTATCATTGAACCAAACCTCGACATGGCCTAAAACATGCCCTTTTCTTGCTGCTTCATCAAAACCAGCTTGAGCATATCTTCTACCCTCAACACTGTTGCTGTCATATTGAGGTAGATAAATAGCAACTGTAGCATTACTATGATACTTAAATTGCGTAAAGCCTTTTTTTATATTTTTGGCCATTTGGCTTGGACTTGGACTAGTCGTACGCTTTACCTCTATATTACCAACATAAAACAAATCATCACTAGTTTTTATAGTTAAGTCATATTGAGGCTCTCGTACCTTTTCGCAGCGGAATACTGGCTCGAATCCTAAATCCATATAGCGTTCAGCAATAAATATTGCTCCACAATCTATGACTTTACGGCCTGCTGTGTCTTTATAAAAGACTTGTTTTTCAGTGTAACCTCCTCTGCCTCTACCCACATTTACCTCCAAAACGCTCGAAAGAATAAGTTTTTAAGGTGACAATAGGAACAGAAAAACGTCCCTTCCATTGCTCAGGAAAAATACCATAGACATATATTTTGCTAGGATGCTTTCTCCTGATCAATTCATGCATACCACTTAAGAATGAGTGCTTACAAATATAGTCTCTGCCCATACAACCTTGGCTAGTAACTGCAAGGACACTATTACTAGGGATGCCATCAAAAGCCCATTCAAAACTACTTTCATCACTCCAACCAACATTGGGAACCGTTAACAAGCCTTGGCTTTGCAAATAAAAAGTCAAAGCCTTATTGCGCCAATTATTGTAAATCTGTTGAGGAACTGGCATATCAAGCAACATGCTAAAATCAGGCCCAATTCCATTCTTACAACGTCTCAAACGAGGCAGATACAAGTCTGCATTTTTCCAAAAGCCTTCATACCTATAATCATCAATATAGAAGTGAAAGCTTTTAGTGCTTTGCAAGTCATCATTGCCAATAAGGTGAAAGGGAGTTACTTCGTCAATTTCTACATCATGAACTGGAGATAATTCAGGCATATCATATGGACCAACCAAATTAGCCCCTTTACAATAGCGCCACTTAAAGCATTTATACTTATTAAATTTCATCAATGCCTCCGTACTTTCTTCACTAATTTCACAAATTACAGAAGCATTAATAAGTACTATAAGTATTACTGCATTAAATACTTTTGTAATTATCTTAACCTTTACAGGTTAACAATATTTAACCATACTTAAATTAAAATATCAACCTATATTGGTTAAAATTACTTATATATACAAGTGTATTTAATGCGTTTATCGCGTTGTTAATATTTTTTTACATTAAAAAGGACACATCAAAGATGGAGGACATAATCAGTAGCAAATATCAAATACCAGAAAGTTCCCCACGTGTAGTATAAAGCTCATCCAAAATATCTAATTCTTCTTTGAGTATTTCTAGTATTTCTTCTCTAGAAGCTCCTAAAGTTAAAAGCGAAAAAGAAAGCTTTTCCATATAAAACTCGTTCAAGCGATCAAAATTCAAACTAGCTTTTTTCAAAGCTTCCGGAGTTTGCTTAGCTAAGAAGCACTCCAATTTTGTCATAAATTACCTCCTTATTCTTTAGTTTTGTACTAAAACACACGCAATTGTACTTTGCCAAATAGCGCCCGATCTTATATACGTTCACTATATAATACAAGTATCAGTAACAACCTTCACATATATTATCAAGTCTTTTTCTTTTAGCTTCTTCTAATGTAATATTATCAGAGAGGATACCAAACAAAGATTTAGTCATCTCTACTCTGTCCTGATTTGGATTAGAAAGTTTGGCAACAACTTTGCCGTTGCGCGTAATAAAAATATCTTCGGTAGCTGCCAACAGCAGGTATTTACCAAGATTGTTTTTCAGTTCTGTAGCAGTAATTAGCATAACTACCTCCATACTTTCACACGTAAGCTCCCTTTGCATTATAAAGCTAAATCGTACGAAACAAACAGCCATTTTACATACAATAATTATAGAAAAAAAGAGAAAGACAGGCACGTTACCTTTTGCCAATCTTTCCCTTTTGTGTTTACTTAACGCTTTTATTTATTAAAAGCTTTTCGTGCCTTAGCTTCTGTGTCTTATTAGAAGAAACTACCAATAAAACCTAAAACGCCGCCGACAACGGATCCTATCGCTTCGCCAACAATAGGAATGACCGAGCCGATAGCTGCACCGATTTTAGCGCCTTTTAAAGCTCCACCAAGAGCTTTTAAAAGAGAATTTTGTGTTTCAACTTTAATTTCGCGATTATAATCGGCGACACTATCGTTAACGCGCCAGACTTCTGGATTCTTATTTAAATTATCAGCGTAGACAAAGCGTTTTGTAGCTGGCACAGCTTTCATCATAGCCAAAAGCAATTTGGAAATATTGTATTTATAAAACGCAGAATAATAGATCGGCGTTGCATCTATTCCTGTGGAAGCTTTAACACGCTCTTGCACCGATTCAACTTTTTTGTTCAGGAAATCAGTCAGTTTCTTTTCTGGACAACGCTTTTCTTCGTCCCAATAGCGACCTTTTAAGCCCATATCGCATTGGTTTATAGCCAAAACGATTCGCTTATTGTCGCCCAGATAAGGAGCAATAACTTGTTCGATAATTTCGTAAGTAGTTTTTAAGTCACGCGAAGAGCCGTCAATTAAAACCACTACAGCATCGATCAGTAAGTTGCCGTCCGAATCCTTCTTCCTAAGCATACTGACAATTTCTTTGGCATACTCTCGATCGTTTTCAGGACTATCGCCAAAGCCTGGTGTATCCCACAAGACGATATTATTACCAATTTCGTATTTCTCAGTGTGTTTCGTCTCTGGATCGACACTGTAGCCAACTTTTGCATTTTCTGCACCAAAAATCGCATTAATAGTCGAGCTCTTACCTACGCCAGTAGCTCCAACCAACAAAATGTTGAGCTTGGAGTTCTCTAGCTTGTTAAGAGCCGAAATTACAGATTTTCTATCGGAATCGGAAAGCTCTTCTTTTCCTTTTGCAAGCTCGTTTATAAGCCGATCATATATACTACTCACAATAATTGCCCCTATATTGTATAGCTTAATTCCAAAAATTCCAAAGCAACATATTCAATATCTTATATTAAATATTCTGTTCTCTTCACCATCCCTGTTCTCTCCACCATTCCACGCAACGCTGGTTACATCGATTTAATTCTTCAAAATGTCGATGAGATTGTTCCTGATATCGAGACATATAAGTAAGTGGTCTTTCTTGTTGGATATTATCAATAAGCATATCGAAAACACTCTCTAAATTCCAACCGTATTTAGCCGAATAGCAAACAGGCTTGATAACGTTTAAACCTGTGGCCTCTTTGATACGCTTTTTTACAGACAGTGCTTGTTCTTCCAAATATGCAGTCAGGGTACTATCCGGGATGTTATTTTCTTTATCCCAATGGTACCCCTTCATAGCCATATCAGCTTGGTTTATAGCTACAAATACTCTATCAGGCTCTATATTAGGAACAACAACATCGTCACACTTAATATCAATATTATTATAAATATCAACAATAGTATGAACACCAACATCAAGATTGATATTAGGGACAAGAATTTCATTTATCAATTTATAGGTAGTACCCATGTCTCGATTGGAGCCATCAACAATAACAAGGCACATATCGATAAAAGCGATCGGACCAGTTTCATCATAAAACCTATTACTATGTAGTAAGTCTAATATCTTTTCCCCATGTTCCTTATCAATATCTACTCCATCACCTAATCCTGGAGTATCCCAAAGACGAAAAACATCACTTAACTTATATCCAGTAACTTCCATAGTTTCAGGATCTACACCATCGCCAGCTTTAGCTAAATTTGTCTGAAAGATGGTATTTAAAGTAGTAGACTTCCCGGCGCCAGTAGCTCCCGTAATCATTACATCAAGCGGTTTAATATCTACATAACGCAAGTTTCTTTTTATTGCATCTACTCTATAAGAGCCAAATTTTAAATTTGCCATTTTTGTTGCTCACCGTATAAAAATTCAACCATATCAACGTAAAGCTCTTTACACTTAACATTTTCGCCATCTTCAATGTATCGCAAACATTTGGAAAGATAAGCTTCATTTAAATGGCGATAAATAGCGCGGCGGTTAGGCTGTTTATTGATTAACTCAACAAGAGCCGGAGCTGTAGCGTAATAGCGCTTAATCAATTGTTCACCGTCAGGCTGTTTTCTAAGCCAGGTATCACGGAAGGAACGGAACATTGTCAATTCATAACAATTGTCGCTCTTGCCATGCTCTTGGCAAGTAGCGGTAGTAATATAGCAATCACCACCAACCACCAAAGAAAGTAGTAACTACACTCTTAGCGACGCCACATACTGCTCCGACAACTCCGCCAACTGCACCACCTACTACGCGGCCAACCTCGCCAAAATTGGAGCCAATGCTTTCGCCTATGTCTATACCTCTGCTTCCACAATCGCGTACGGTCTCTACAACCGAAGAAGCAATACCTTCGGAATATTTGGAACTATCGTTACAACTCCAGTTATATTGATTGCGGTTAACATTATTAACAACAACCAAACGCTTTTCTTTAGGAGTGCACTTAATAATGTAATAAAGCAACTTAGTTAAGTTGTAAGGTTGACCTTGAGCTTCTCCCTCTTCTTTAAAGCCGGCGCTGTAATAGATAGGCTCCACATTGACGCCTGTTCCTTCTTTAATACGCCTTTGCACAGACTTAACTTTATCATCAAGGAATTTAACCAAAGGCGGCTCCGGCTCATTCTTTTCGTAATCCCAGTATCTACCTTTCATAGCTACATCAGCCTGATTTATGGCCACAAGGATACGATCTTCTTTGTTGTCGCCTAAATTAGGGATAATCACATTGTTAATTAAGTCATACGAAGTGCCCAGATCGCGTGAGCTGCCATCTAAAATAACCAACACCAAGTCTATAAGCAGCTTTCCATTTTCATCTAGCTCATTTAACTTTTTAATGATATTCCTAGCATGATTGGTATCCGCTTCTTTACCGTCTCCCAAGCCAGGACTATCCCAAAGAATCAGATTATCCAACTCATATTTCTGGATACTCATAGTTTCAGGATCAACACCAACACCAACTTTAGCAACTTCGGTGTCAAAAAGTGCGTTGATCGTCGAACTCTTACCACAACCAGTAGCGCCAGTAACCATAATGTTGATTTTTTGGTCTTTCAACAGCAGAAAATTTTTAATTAACTTAGACTTTTCAACTTCAGGAATGTCCGCATTCATAATGCCGGACTCCATAGTCTCTAAAAAGCCCTTTTTTATATCATTAGCCACAATCTTTACTCTTTCATTAGCTTACGCAAAATGAGTATTTGCAACGTGAGCAGACAGACAATTGCTAAAAAAGCGGCTGCCATGCTCATGTAACTGATTGACTAATTTGAGGGGCTGTTATTTGTCTACATGATAATTGTAAAAACTCGAATTTTGAGACGTTTTTTTAGATAAGGGCATCTAACATCGATACCGACGAGCTCAGTTTGCCGCACTATTATTCAAAGCATTCTATCCGCGCAGTAATGAGTACCATATATGTCCTTTTTTCTGCGCAAAGGCGGAATTTAGTAAATTTATTGTGTTAAATTTGTAATATTAAAAAATAAATGGTAGGAATATAAGAAAGATCCTCAAATTAGTCATTCGAGGATATAGTTATTCATTTTTAATACTAAAATATACGCAATTGTACTTTTACCAAAGTCAAGTCCAAAATTGTGTGTAAATTATTTTAGGCATAATATCATGAGGCTGCTTAAGCCTTATAGTTACCAACCACCACTGTAGAATTTCCCCTTGGTTTGATGTAATATTGATTTGGGCCATTGGTTTTCTCCTTTCAGGTTGTCTGTGGTTGGACGTTTTTATTGTACCTAAAGGTAAGAGCCAATGGCTCTTTCATTTTTATTTTTAATTTACACCATTATACGGACGTAACCAGGACGTCTTCATTCTTGACTTTTATTACATAATCTGCTTTTATCATAGTGACATCTCCCCCAGGCCTATGCGCATAGCGTATGCACACTTGGGGGCGTTTTGTTTTATAAGTGAGGGCTTTTATGACAGATAAGAGCTTTAAAACGCTCGATGAGCAGATTGCAATTCTTCGTTCACGTGGTCTTGTCATCGAAGATGAGGATGCTACAAAAGAATTTCTTCTACTAAACAATTACTATCGTGTTAGCGGTTATTCACTTGTTGATTAGATATAAAGATGGTACACTCTATAATGCTCATTTCTTCGGTTTCTTTCTTATAATGAGACGACTCCTATCTGAAGATAACTTTGCAAATATGAAAGAAGCAGTGATTGCTTTAACAAACAAGTACCCATTTGTAAGAATGGATTATTATGGTTTTAGAGACGATTGGCAAGAAAAACTCTGACACTTAATTGCTATTTTTCCTGATATTTACTAGTCAATCTGTTTACGCTTGCAGCAATTACTATTACCCAAAATTAAATTTTTTTCATTTTTGGGTAATAGATCTAAAATTATGCTACTATTACGGGGCTCTCACACAGGTAAAAAGTAGCAGCAAGTGGAGGTAATAGCTTTGAAGTTAATAGAGCGGACAAAGTATATTAGTAAAATGATCGATTTAATTGGTACGCCGGATGTGAAAGTTATTACTGGTGTGCGCCGCAGCGGCAAGTATAAGCTTTTGGAAGCTTTCAAAGAATATATTCAAGCCAACATTCCCTCTGCTAATATTGTGCATATCAACTTTAACTTGACTAAATTTGATAAGTTCAAAGACTATCGCGTACTGAATGATTTTATAGAGCAATCCCACTTAAAGGACAGCGACAATTTTGTATTGATAGATGAAGTCCAAATGTGTCCTAACTTTGAACTAGCGATCAATAATTTGCACGCTTTGGAAAAATTTGATATTTACATTACCGGATCCAACGCTTTTTTGCTGAGCTCTGATTTGGCCACTTTATTTACAGGCAGAACTTTTGAAATTAAGGTCTACCCTTTTTCATTTCAAGAATTTACTCAATATTATGCTTTAGACAGCGATAGGTATGCTGCTTTTGAGCGCTACTTAAAAGAAGGCGGCATGGCCGGCTCTTATCCTTATAAAAATATAGAAGACAAATATGACTATATAGCTGATATTTTTGATACTCTCATTTTGCGCGATATACGTCAAAAGTATAAAATTAGAAGTCCTAGACTTATGGACAATTTAGTTGATTACTTAATGGATAATATTTCCAATCAAACTTCAGCTCGCAATATATCTGAAGTTTTCGCCAGAAATAATGACAAGCTCAGCCACAAAACGGTCAGTAACTATTTAGAATACTTATGCAACGCTTTTGCCTTTTATAAATTCCGTCGCTACGATATCCAAGGCAAAAAGTATATCTCCTCTAACGATAAATTCTACTTGTGCGATCATACCTTCCGCTACGCAAAACTTGGCACTAAAAATATGGATTACGGTCGCGTTTTGGAAAATATAGTAGCCATAGAATTACTGCGCCGTGGTTATGAAGTATATGTCGGCGTTCTATATAAGAAAGAAATAGATTTTGTAGCCATACGTCGTAATGAAAAGTTTTATATTCAAGTATCTGATAACATAAGCGATCCTAAAGCATTCCAGCTCGAGGTAGATCCTTTGCTTAAAATAAGAGACGCTTATCCTAAAATGGTTATTGCCAGAACTAGAAATGAAGAGTATCAATACGAAGGCGTCCGTATTATAGATATTGCCGATTGGTTGATGGAGATATAGTAAAAAATGATTGATAAAATACTCATTCGTGGTGCAAAGGTTCATAACTTAAAAAATATTGATGTGGATATTCCGCTAGACAAAATAGTTGGAATTGCTGGCGTATCTGGATCTGGCAAATCTTCTTTAGCTTTAGGCGTTCTGTACGCTGAAGGCTCGCGTCGTTACTTAGAGTCACTTTCTACTTATACGCGTCGCAGAATGACCCAAGCTGCCAAAGCTAGCGTAGACGAAATATTATATGTTCCTGCCGCTTTGGCGCTCCACCAGCGTCCAGGTGTGCCAGGTATACGCAGTACGTTTGGTACCGGAACAGAGCTTCTCAACAGCTTGCGACTTATGTATTCTCGGCTTGCTAACCATCGCTGCCCCAATGGACACTATGTCAAGCCGTCTTTAGCTGTAGCTGCAGAAAAAGAACTTGTTTGTCCGGAATGTGGAGTACATTTTTACGCCACATCTGCCGAAGAGTTGGCCTTCAATTCTCAAGGCGCTTGTCCAAAATGTGGCGGTACAGGCAGCGTCCGCACTGTAAATATAGCAAGTCTTGTACCAGACGATTCACTTAGCATTGAGGAAGGAGCAGTTACTCCTTGGAATAGCCTAATGTGGTCACTTATGGTTGATGTGTGCCGCGCCATGGGCGTGCGCACTAATGTGCCGTTCTGTGACTTAAGCGCACAAGAAAAAGATATTGTCTACCACGGCCCGGCTGTAAAAAAGCACATTTTTTATAAAGCCAAAAATTCTAATCAAGCTGGTGAATTAGATTTCACCTACTTTAATGCCATCTACACTGTGGAAAATGCACTTACGAAAGTTAAAGACGAAAAAGGCATGAAGCGAGTGGAAAAGTTTTTAAAAGAAGAGATTTGCCCTGAGTGCCACGGTACGCGCCTTTCTGCTGCGGCTCGCGCCCCTAAATTGCGTGGCCTTTCTTTGGATAAAGCTTGCACTATGACGCTTTCTGAATTAGTAGATTGGGTACAAAGCGTTCCCACCAGCTTGCCAGAAGAAATGCGTCCTATGGCTGAAAATATTGGTGAAGCCTTTCAGAATACTGCCAAACGCTTATTAGATTTAGGCCTAGGTTATTTAACTCTCGATCGCTCGGCTTCTACACTTTCTACTGGCGAACGCCAGCGCATGCAACTAGCTCGCGCTGTCCGCAACCGTACTACAGGTGTACTTTATGTGCTGGATGAACCATCTATCGGCCTACACCCTTCCAATATTGTAGGACTTACTGGCGTAATGCACGATCTAGTAGCTGATGGCAACTCTGTAATTTTAGTTGATCATGATACACAAATTTTGCAAGAAGCTGATTGGATCGTAGAAATGGGGCCGGAAGCTGGCGCCAAAGGTGGACAAATAATTGCTCAAGGAACGATTTCTGCTATTAAAAATAATCCAGTTTCGCAAATTGGCCCATTTCTTTCCGGCAAAGCTAAAACTAAGCTGCGCAACTGTGTCATTAAAGAAGATATGTTTAAGCTTGGCACTATTAGTTTATCAACTTCTAAAATTCACACAGTTAAGCCGCTAAGTATAAATATTCCTAAAGGACGACTTACTGTTGTTACTGGCGTATCTGGATCGGGAAAAACTACTATGGTGCTGGAAAGTCTTGTTCCTGCCTTAGAGGCAACTATTAACGGCAAAACTTTACCTAAACATATTTGCGCAATCCAAGCTGACGCCATCCAACATGTCAAATTAATTGACGCAACCCCTATTGGTATCAATGTCCGCTCTACAGTGGCTACCTATGCTGGCGTGCATGATGAATTGCGAAAGTTGTATGCTAAATGTGTAGACGCTAAAAATAAAGGCTATAAAGCTAGCGATTTTTCTTATAATACAGGTTCTTTGCGTTGCCCAGATTGCGATGGAACAGGAGTAATTAGCCTGGATATTCAATTTCTGCCGGACGTTAATATAGCCTGTCCAGATTGTCATGGCTCCCGCTATTCTAAAGCAGCCTACGATATAAAGCTAACTAACAAAAATGGCGCCAGCATTTCTCTTCCAGAACTAATGGCTATGGACATAAATTCAGCTATTGATTTTTGTCAAGATATGAAGACTGTCAGTCAAAAGCTAAATATTTTAAAGCAACTTGGTCTCGGTTATCTTACGCTTGGTGAAGAAACGCCAAGTTTATCTGGCGGCGAAGCACAGCGCTTGAAGCTAGCCAGCGAAATTGGCAAAACGCAAGAAAGCTCCATTTTTGTTTTCGATGAACCGTCTATTGGCTTACATCCATTGGATGTACAAGTATTGCTTGGAGTTTTTCAAGCGCTTCTAGATAATGGCGCCACCGTTATTGTTATAGAACACGATCTTGATGTAATTAGAAATGCCGATTATATAATCGACATGGGGCCAGGCGGCGGAGAAGCAGGCGGTTTAATTGTAGCCAGCGGAACGCCACCAGAAATAAAAATGAACCAGAATAGTATTACCGGAAAGTATTTGTAAAATTGCTACAAGTAAGATCCAT
>DHKB01000020.1 GCA_002407045.1 Candidatus Bruticola papionis
GCAGGAGCCGCAGGAGCGGCCTGACGCATAGGCTGAGCAGGAGCCGCAGGAGCGGCTTGGCGCATTGGCTGAGCCGGAGCGCCAGCAAGAGCGGCCTGGCGCATTGGCTGAGCGGGAGTGCCAGCAGGAGCGGCCTGACGCATTGGCTGAGCGGGAGTGCCAGCAGGAGCGGCTTGGCGCATTGGCTGAGCAGGAGCCGCAGCCGAGTTGCCACTTTCATGTAAATGCTCATTATGGAGAGCTTCATCTTCGTCTTCAGCCATAAGCTCGGCAACGACTTCATCGTAGCACTGTTTGCACCAGAAGCTGCCCTCTATTTCATCATTTCTATAAGCTACTTCTCCGGCAGCGATACGTTTTTCACAACCATCACAGACTATCTCTTTATCTGGTACGAACTCAACTAATGCCATGGCCCACTAAGCTTACCCTTAAAAAAATATATCCAGAACAGACTCCCCACCCGTAGTCTGCTTTAAGTGTTCATCAACTTATAGTATAACGCTTCTTCACCGCCGATACTCATTATTTGCTATACAAAAAAAGTTAAGTACTACCTAAGAAATAAAGTACTGGAAGCTTTTCATTTCTAGCCAATAAGAACCGGCCCGCACTCGAACTTCGGCGGTGTACTGATAGCTGAACACAAGCATATAACCAGCCACATCCGCTAAGCTCAATAGCTAAAACGTCTGTTATTTTTTTTACAAATTTATCTGCTTACCTGCTTTATAAGTGGCCAATTTAACCACCCCTAAGGTTGTAAAGGGAAAGAGTTATCAAAGGAGAAGTTTTCCAGCCGCTTTTTTAAGAGTTTAAATTTAAGTATTTTTTGTAATATTCCCTACTCCATTGGAGGTTTTTTATGTCAGCCAATATCTTAGTAAGCGTAGCTTGGCCGTACGCCA
Source organism: Candidatus Bruticola papionis (assembly GCA_002407045.1). Taxonomy (GTDB): domain Bacteria; phylum Vulcanimicrobiota; class Xenobia; order Xenobiales; family Xenobiaceae; genus Bruticola; species Bruticola papionis. The sequence goes on from DHKB01000020.1 coordinate 909, forward strand.
ACGGCGGGCTCCACTTAGGACACGTGGCTGGTTGCTATTTGCCAGCCGACATTTTTGCTCGCTATCATCGTATGAGCGGCGACAAAGTGCTCATGGTTTCCGGTACCGACGAACACGGCACTCCTATTACCATTAGTGCCAACCGAGAGGGCGTAACTCCAGCAGAAATCGCTCAGCGTTATCATGATGTTATAGCTAAAAGTCTCGACGATCTTCACGTTCAATGGGAGCTTTTCACTAGCACCAGAACTGAAAATCATCGCGAAATAGTACAAAAGATCTTTATGGATCTGTATGAAAAAGGTTATATCTACTTGCAAACGCAAGAACAACTTTACTGCCCGGAAGACAAAACGTTCTTGCCAGATCGTTATGTAGAAGGAAAGTGCCCTTACTGCGGAGCCGAGAAAGCCCGTGGAGATCAATGCGACGCTTGCGGTCGTACCTTCGACGCTAAAGAGCTGATTGAGCCAAAGTGTAAATTGTGCGGTGCCAAGCCGATCATCAAGGAAACCGAGCATTTCTTCTTTAAGTGGTCAGCCTTCAATGATCGAATTTTAGAATGGCTTAAAGATAAGCACTTCCGCCCCAACGTACTCAATTTTACCAATAATTATTTGCACGAAGGCTTAAAAGATTCGGCTATTACTCGCGATATGGAGTGGGGCATTCCTGTGCCAGTACCCGGATATGAGCACAAACGCATTTACGTTTGGTGGGAAGCTGTTATTGGTTATTTGTCAGCTAGCATTCAGTGGTCTAAAGAGCAAGGACAGCCTGATTTATGGAAAGATTGGTGGAAAAATCCCGAAGCCAAGTCTTACTACTTTATCGGTAAAGACAATATTCCGTTCCACTCTATTCGCTGGCCTGCCGTACTTATGGGTATTGGCGGATTAAATTTACCTTATGATATTCCCGCTAACGAATTTCTAAATTTGGAAGGTCGCAAGCTCTCTACTTCCAACAATTGGGCAGTTTGGCTTGATGATTACTTAAAAGAATACGATCCTGATCCCTTACGTTACGTATTAACTGCAATTGCTCCAGAGACTTCCGATAGTGACTTCTCTTGGGCCGAATTCTTGCGCCGCAATAACGACGAATTGGTCGGATGGTGGGGCAATTTAGTTAATCGCAGTATTTCCTTCACCAACAAACATTTCCAGGGTGAAGTTCCCGAAGCTGAGTTTAACGAAGAGGACAGAGAAATTATCGCCCGCTCCAAAGAAACTTTTGCTAAAGTCGGTCAGCTCATTAGCGAATGTCAGTTTAAGCAAGCTTTGGCTGAAGCTATGGAATTAGCCAGAGAAGGCAACCGCTATTTCGATTCCCAGGCTCCTTGGAAAGAAGTAAAAGTTGATAAGCAGCGTACTGGTGCCATTATGGCTACTATGGTTCAGCTTATTGCCAACTTGAGAGTTATGCTCCATCCTTTCTTGCCTGATACTTGCACTAAATTGCATTCCATTTTAGGTTTGCCTGGCGAAGGCAAAGATGTAAAATGGGAGCTCTTTGAAATTAAACCCGGCCATAAACTGGGCCAAGCTACTCCTCTCTTCAAAAAACTCGATCCTTCCATCGTAGAAACTGAAAGAGCTAAGCTCGGCTAAGTTGCAATAGTTTATATAAAAAATAAGGCTTCGATCCTATCATTCATGGTAGGGACGATATGTACCCAGGATTCTGGGTACATATCAGATCGGGCCTTATTTTTTTACCTAAAATCCACGCTCGCTGGGATCGATAAAGTCATCCTCATCTTGACCGTCCCAGCCATCGTCGTCAGCGTCGCCCCAACCTTTGCTATCATCCCATGAATCTTCATCAGTATAGTCGTCAGCAACTACTTCATCCGAAGGAGCTTCCGGACCCTTAAGTTCTTGGGCTAAAGCTTTAGCTTTCTCGACGTTAGCAGCAATTAAATTGCAACCTTCTTGCCAAAATTCGCGGCTATCAATATCGATATCTAATTTAGCCAAAAGCTGGCGCGGACTCTGAGCGCCTCCCGAAGCCAAGAATTGAATATATTTTTGCTTAAAAGCCTCACCTTCGCGGTGATACCTAGCAAATAAGCTATAAACGAGCAATTCTCCGAAAGCATAGGCATAGACATAGAACGGAGTGTAGACAAAATGGGGCACATATAACCAAGTGATGGCATGGTCGGCGCCCAAGTAAAGCGAGTCTTGAAACATTTCGCCAATAGATTGCTGCCAAATAGCGTTAAGACGCTCTAAAGAAAGTTCACCTTCTTTAGCTCTAGAAGCAAAAGCTCTTTGCTCAAAAGTATACATAGCTACTTGACGGAAAACTGTGGCAAAAGAGTCTTCTATTTTGGAAGCCAACAAAGCTAGCTTGTCTTTAGTTGTATGTAAATTGTTAAAGAGCTTCTCAAAGACGATCATTTCCGCAAAGGTGCTAGCCGTTTCAGCTAAAGGTAAGACGGGATGATAATCAAAATAATTTTGTTTGGAAGCTAATAGATCATGTAAACCGTGGCCAAGCTCGTGAGCCATAGTCTGAACGTCGCGAGAAGAACCTGTATAATTAAGCATTACGTAAGGATGAAGTGTGGGCACAAGGCCAGCACAGAAAGCGCCACCGCGTTTTCCTTCAGCGACTTTGGCATCGATCCAATTGTTGGCAAAGAATTTTTCTGCCATGGCTTTGAATTGGGGATCAAATTCTCCAAACGCTTCCAAAACGATTTCCTTGGCTTGTGCGTAGGAAACGTTTTCTTTAACTTCTCCCAAAGGGGCATAGCGATCGTAATGGTAGAGCTGAGGTAAATCTAAAAGTTCGGCTTTTAAGCGATAATATTCGGCAACGATATTATAATTTGACTTTACAACGTCGACGACCATATCAACAGTAGAATCATCTAATTCATTGGCAGAGTTACGGCTGCTTTCCGGACGTGTATAACCGCGCAACTTGTCTTTAGTAAGTTTATCGAGCAAAAGAGTATTGTAAGTAAAATGAATAGGATGGGCATTAGCCTTAAGCACATCGGAAAGCACTTCTGCCGAACGACGGCGCACGGCTCTATCTGGATCATGAGATAAAGCCAACAATTCACTTTGAGTAAGTTCACGCTTTTGGCCATTTAACTCTATGGGAAAGGTCAACCTAGAAATAAGTTCACCAAATAAACGGCGGAAAGCGCGACTGCCACTATTGGCAGTTTGCTCTAATAATTTTTCTTCTACTTCACTGAGAGAATGTTTCTGTGTACGGCGCAAATCTTCGATAAAATGTTTATACTGAGCCAACGAAGGCGCTTCTTTGAGCTTACCCCAATTGTCATCAGTTATTTTGCCTAATTCCAATTCAAAGAACAGCAAATCAGTAAAAATTTCGCTGATTCTTTCACTACAATGCTGGCTCAGAGCGCCGACTGTTTCGTTTTTGCTTTCTACAGCAAAACGTAAATCAGCATAAGCGGATGGCAAAGTAAGTAAAACATTGATTTGTTCATAATCGGCCATAGCTTGTGCCAATTGCTCAGCTTGATAACGACCGGAGAGAATAATTTCTCGCCAATTGGCAATAAATTGCTGGGCTAGTTCGGCACCTTTATGCAAATCGGCTTCTATTTTAGGGTCATTATCACTAGCATAAAGATCCGACAAATTCCAACTTGGTAATACTTCAGCACATTCTTTGTTTTCTTCCATCTTCACACTACCTACGCTTGCTTTTTGCCGCCCTTTAATACGAACGGCCTCTTATACTCTTATAAAGTGGGGCTCAAAAACTAATCCAAAACGTGTTTATCCAAAACGAAGCATGTAAAGCTACCTTTAAAAACTTCTACATCTCCACGCTTGCAACTAACTTCAACTATGCGTTTCTTCCCTGCCTCACCAACAACTTTAGCGTGAGCTTCAACAATTTCACCAACTTGGCAAGGTTTTAAAAAGCGCGTCTCGGCAGCGCCAAGCACAACATTAGGATCGTTGACAGCCAACATGGCAGCGTAGTCGGCTAAACCAAAAATAAAGCCACCATGAACTAAACCGCGAACATCGGCACTCATATTTTGTGTCAAAGTTAAGTTGACAACAGCTTCACCCTCTCCTAATTGCACAACTTGACCACAAAGTTGCTTATCGATACCTAAATGAGTTTTTATTTCCATATTTACCTCCAAAATAGATCATAATCTATTTCACATATGATTTTACAATATTGACAGTTAAAATTTCCGGCAAGATAACAGGTTCAGACTGATTATGTGCCTCATAATAAACATAAAGAGGTACACCGCTGCGACCGTAAGTACGCAAAGCTTCAGTTATTTCTTCATTGCGCTTTGTCCAGTCTGCTTTCAGAAAAACTATACCACGTTCTCGAAAAAGCTCTTTTATTTCCGGACTTGCCAGAACAGTTCTTTCATTAACTTGGCAAGTCAAGCACCAGTCGGCGCCAAAATCGATAAAGACAGAACGTCCTTGACTTAAAGCTTTTTGCACGGCTTGAGGAGACCAAATTGCAACTTTTTGGCCATTATAAGCTTCAGTTGCTAGATTCTTGGTAGGCTGAATATTTGTAGCATTTGTACAAGCCCAATATATAGTGAAAAGACAAAGAGCTGAAATAACACATATAAGAATCCAGGCTATTTTGGAATTTTTTAAAGCCAAACGTCCATAAATCCAAGCAGCTAACGAAGCCAAAACTAAAGCAACTAACAAAGCTATAGCTCCAGTTAAGCTAGTTTGTTTGGCAAATACCCAAATAAAATACACACAAGCAAAAGCTAAAGGAAAGGCTAAAAATTGCTTGACAGTTTCCATCCAATAGCCAGGTTTAGGCAAATAGCGCAAAAAAGATGGCCAAGAAGCCAAAGCTGCATAAGGCAAGGCCATACCTAGTGCCAAAAATGTAAAAATTATCAATGATATGTAGAAAGGTTCCGCAAACGAGAACCCCAAAGCCGATCCCATAAAAGGAGCTGTGCAAGGAGTAGCGGCCACTACTGTTAGTATTCCACTCAAAATGGCACTAACGGCCTTAGGCTGATTTTGTTCTAGACTACCCAGCCTAGTTAAACTAAGGCCAAATTCAAAAACGCCCCACATATTCAAAGCAATTAAGAAAAACAACAACGTAAGGCCGGCCACAAAAGCAGGATATTGCATTTGGAAGCCCCATCCTAGCTCACGCCCCCCCGCCTTAAAAACAATCATAACAAAGGCCACAGTCCAAAAACTTAATAAAATTCCTAAAGAAAACCAAGCGGATGCTTTAAAACTTTGCCCACCTTGCTTGGCTCCTTGAGCTTGCTCTATAAGGCTAAACACCTTTAAAGATAATACGGGAAAAACACAAGGCATAAAGTTTAAGATGATGCCACCTAAAAAAGCGCCAGCAGCATAGAGAATCACTTTTAGCCATTTCCCCACCAATATTGTTTTTAATTGCCTAGAATTGACGTTGGTAGAATTAGTTTTATGCAAAGGGAGTGCGACTGCATAGGTTTCTTTTATGCCTTGGCTTAAAGTTTGTTGCATGAGTTGGTTATACAACTCAAACTGTGAATGTATAAACTGAACTGATTCAGTTTGTAACAAAATTTGCCCAGGATGGCAGCCGCTTTCATTGCAATCGAGCCAGCTAACCTCAGCACTAATTGGTGGAATTTTGGACCAAGATGAAGAAGCTAAAAAGCGATAGATGACAGCCACTTGTCCTTCATAACCAGAAATATTTTCGCCGAGGAATTTTAACTGTCGAGGGGAAGGCCAAATAGCTTCCACAAAGTTTATGCCAGCTGGCAATTTCCATTTTACAGTTGTCGGTAAGCCATCTTCTCCTCCACTACGTCCATAGATATGGCTTCCTTCTGGAATATCAAAAATTAAAGCTAGCTCAAAAGTTTCTCCCTTATTAAACTTTCCCTCAGAAGGACAATACAAAGTAACTTTAGTTTGATTAGCACTATTTTGAGCAAATTTTTTAGGCCACGCTTGAGCAGAAGTTAAAGAAATAGTCCAAAATAAAAGAGCTACTATAAGCAAACAGACTAATCTAGCAAGGCTATTTAATTTCATAAATTTAAGCTCCCTCCATTCCTAAATTCACTTGAAGCAGGGCACTTTGCTCTATGGACGAAAACAAACGGAACTTTTCAAGGCGGAGTTTTCCATTATCATGTCCAAATCTATGCGTCTGACAGATCAGGCCTTTAGCGCTCTGCGCCTCAATCCTCCGTGTCAAGCAGAAAATATCGACAAAGCACGAGCTTTACTTGTTCAGGCAGAACAAGAAGCCTCGTCTTGCCGAGACTATATTCAGCTAGGGCTGGCTTACTTAGAACTTGGCCAAAGTGAAGATGCCTCCAAAGCTTTCAGCCAAGCCGCTCAAAAAGATTCTAAAAATCCATCTGTGCTGCTATTTGCCGCTTTAGCCTCGATAGACAGCGACAAATTTGAACAAGCTCAAGCCTTTTTGGATGATTTGCATAAAGTCTCTCCAGATAATCAAGCCGCTCCCACAGCTCAGGCTTTGCTTTTTTTGCGTCAAGGTATGATCGACAAAGTTCTAGAGATCATCTATCCACAAAAAGGCAATTTTGACTTAACTGTTTCTCCTCCAGTATTGTCCAGATTTGCTGTAGCTATCGAAGAATATATTCTTCCTAAAGAGCTCCCTGAAATTGAAGCCAATTGGGATAAAGGCTTAAAATATCATACTGGAGATATTGCCGAAGCTAAAAGCTCCGATCATGATGCATTAGTAACAGATGACAAATCTGATAATTCTTCAGAAGTTTCCGAGCAAGACAGCAGTAAAAACAAGTCTCAAGAAACAAAGGAACATAAAACCTCGCTTCTTGCCGGTTTTATGCCTGGAGAAGCTTCTTCTTTAGCCTCCAAAGGCAGCTATCGTTTGCAAAGATGCTGGGAGTTGGCTCCGGAAAAAAGGTTGGAAGAAATTAAAAAGGCTAAGCAAGAACTCAGTGAAGCTTATGCAAAAAATCCTAACATTCCGCAGCTAGCTTACGACTTGGGAGAAGCTTGTTTAGGAAATATAGAATTTGGTCATCTACCAGGGCAAAGGATCAATTCGGAAGAGGTTGAGGCTTTGCGTCAAGCGGCTATATATTTTCAAGATGCTCTCAAGGAAAATGAAGAAAACGCTTATACTCTTCACTATATAGCCAGAACTGCACTACTGCTCAAAGAGTATAAAAAAGCTGAAGAAGCTTGGAAATTAGCCTTAAAATATTTTGAAAAACTTCCGGAAGCGAATTACGGCTTGGCCCAGCTTTACACTATAAAAAAAGATTTTGCCAAAGCACATCAATATATGACACTTTCGCTAATGTCTGATTTGCAACTTTTGCGTGATCGATACAGCGACTTAAAGCAAATTTGGGAAAAAAGTTAACTTTTGCGCCTTATATCGACAAGAGTTTCCTCTTAAACTATGCTATCATGCATGGTAAGATTAGGGGATATTTTTCTTCAACTTTTAGGAGTTTCATATGAACAGTATAAATCCGACCAACATTAGCGGTTTATCTTCCATGCGGGCTTCTGCTCCAAATGTTGCAGCCAATAAATCGGCCTCTGCCCAAGAGCAAACTTCCGCTCCGGCAGCAGATTCTTTTGCACAAGCTTCCGTAGACTCCGAAGCCGCTTTGAATGTAAACTTAGCTAAGCTTCGCGAGCAAGTCGGCAGCTCTAAAGTTGAAGGTTCCGTTTCTGCCAAATGCGGCGAATGTGATCCCCCTACAGATTCTCAGGAAGCCGATCATTTAGAAGAATCGGCTGAGAAACGTGAAGCTGCTTCGGCTAGAGGCGAGCAAGTTGCACAGCAACTTAGAGCCAAAGCTGAAGCTTTAGAGTATAGAGTAGCTCGCTACAATTATGCCAAACAAGTTGTAGCCAATTGTCAACAGCGTGCTAAGGAACTCGATGGCATGGGTGATTCCAGAGTTGCTCGTGGGGCAGCTATGCTTTGGAATCCTTACGCTTATGTTATGGGCCTTTCTTATGATAATTTAGGCACCTTCGAAATGGATATGGCCGAAGCTTATCTTAAAGAAGCTGCTATTTGGGCAAAAGAGATAGGTAACTACGACAGCACTCCGGAAAAAGATCTGGCCGAAGCTAAGAAATTGCGTCAAATGGCCGATCATAACCAAAAGTTAGCTGCCGAACAGAGAGCTTTGGCTCAGCAAGAACGCACTGAGGCAGCTCGCATTCGCTGGAATGAGGGCGAATACAACAATATGGCTGCTGAAGCCTTAGAGGCCAGCGCTGCTTCTAGAGAAGCCCAGAGCGATTCTCTTTTGAGCGCTGCTTCTCAAGGGCACATAGCTCGCTAGCTATAGCCCCTTTTATCTATAGTCGAAAAAAGATCGCCTCCAAGCTCGTGCAAAGATGGAGGCGATCTTTTCTCGTTTTAGCACCTTTCTTTTGCACGAATAACAAAGGAAAGAGCCTTATCAATATTAGTTATTATTATCTTGACTATTTTCTCGACGGCGACGCTTAGTAATTTTAGCAAACAGCTTAAGCAAGTCAGAACTAGGCCCATCTAAACCGATAATGCGTTTGGCTACAGCTTCACCATCTTCGTCCTTTACTAAAGCCTCTTTTAATTCAGAAGTAAGCGACGCTTGCTCGGAAGAAGATGATGAAGGATCGTCTTTTGAATATTCACTTGCCTTTGAATTATTATCATTTGCTTGCAAATTTAAAGGATGATCAGTTAAACGCTTAAAAAGTTCGGCTTCCATAGAAATTTCTGGCAAAGAGGCTAATGAGTTAAGGCCAAAATAACGTAAAAAATCGACAGTTGTTCCATATTGAATAGGATGGCCAGGTACTGAAGAACGACCTACGCATTTTATTAAATTTAAGTCTTCCAGTTGACTCAAAGGTCTGTCACTGCGAGCACCGCGATAGCTCTCAATTTCAGCTCTAGTAACAGGTTGTCTATAAGCAATAACAGCTAAAGTTTCTAATTGAGCCTTAGATAAACGGCGCTTGCTCTCGCTGCGCAAAAAGCGTTCCACCCATGGGGCGGTAAAAGAAGCAGTAGTTAAACGCCAAGCACCTCCCGATTGAGTTAATTCTAATCCGCGCAAAGCATAACTATCCGCTAAAGATAAAAGGTCTTGCTCAATTAAAATAGCAGGCCATCCTGTAGCTTCATGAATATCGTCAACTTTTAAAGGCCCTGAGGCCACAAATAAAATTGATTCTAAAATAGCTAATCTCTGCTCTGGAGACAAATGAGCCAATTCATAACGCGGAGCATTGCTCCTGGGTGATTCCGGCAAGCCTTTATTTTCGTTGTGAAAGCCTAGTTCATTCATGGCAATATTATTTTATTAAATGTATATTTGCAAATCGACGCAATCAGCAACTTGATCGGCATGAAGCTTTCCTTCTTTAACCATTTGCAATAAAGCTAAAAAAGTAACCACCACATAGGAACGATCGTAATTTTTGCCTACCAGCCCCCAAAAGCTGTAAACATGCTTGGCTTTAATTTGTTGACTCAATTGCTCAATACGCTCTGGAACAGATACAGAAACGCGATTTAAAGTTATAGGTCGATTAACATTGCGCCCAGCTTTACTTAAACGCTGAAAAGTAGAAGCCAAAGCCTCCAACGAAACTTGCAACTCACAGGGAAAGGTATCAGCTTTTTGCTGTTGACAAGGGCGCACATAACGGGTTAGACAATTTTCCTCGCGCTCGTAGAGCCAATCGGCCGCTTGACGCACCATAGCATAAAGACTTAACCTCCTAATTAAAGAGGCTCCACCATTTTCATCATTTTCTTCAGCATTTTGATCTAAAATATCGGAGCTATCCCAACTCGGCTCACTATATTCATCTTCATTCGGCGGAAGCAAGAGACGAGACTTTAATTCTAAAAGCTGAGCAAAGACCAATAAATAAGAGCTTTCAATCTCGATATTGAAACTCTCTATTTTCTCTAAATATTCAAAATATTGATTAGCTACAGCAGCCAAAGATATTTCTGTAATATCTAGCTTAGCTTCACGAACCAAATGGAACAACAAATCCAGAGGTCCCTCAAATTGCTCTATTTGAACACAATATTTTGAATTTGTATCTAGAACAACAGGCATGCCCTTATTTTAACCGGGCAAGCGGCCAATCAAAAGATTAAGCAACGCCATATAAATAGGGCCAAGAAACTTAGGGCCTAAGAAAACTACTGCAATCATAAAAATATACATAGGCACAGAGCCGATCCTAGTTTCAAAATCGCGCATTTTATAAGCCATATCTCTGGGGACAAAGACTTGAAGGAACTTCCATCCATCTAAGGGAGGGAAAGGAATCATATTAAAAATAAACAGAGCGATATTGACACTAGCTAACACAGTAAAGAAATAGGCTACTAAAGGCAAACTATCAAAGAGACCAAATTTTACTGGCAAACCAGCGCAAACAGCCAAAAGAAAATTGGCAAATGGGCCAGCAAAAGAACAAACGCCACCATCAACAATAGGATCATTGAGAGATTCAGCATTGATAGCTACTGGCTTGCCCCAACCAACAATACACCTTCCTTGAGTAACAATTAAGCTTAAAAGTAAAGCAGCCGCGCCTACCCAATCGGTATGGACTAGAGGATTTAAAGTGAGACGACCTTCATATTTTTGGGTAGGATCTCCCAAACGATAAGCCATAGCGGCATGCGCAAATTCGTGAATAGAAAAGCCCATTAAAATGGCAACAAAACCAAAAACTAATTTTATCAGAAACAACAAAGCGACCAGCCCTCCGGGCTAGAAATATAAATTTAAGATGATCCATCCACTCTTCAACGGCTCCATTTTTCTTCCCTTGCATATTGGTAAACTAAAGGGCAGACTAGCGCTCTTTTTATACTCTGTACACACTACGCAATCAAATAAATTTACGCTCTACATGTTGGCATGTTGGTGCTAAATTTATAGCCACGTTGATTAGTTCGTTATATTCCTCCTCGAAAGATCGCTGACGCGATAAAGTTTTCTCCGGTGGGTATAACGAACATTTTTGTCGGCTATAAATTTCTTTACGCAAACACAGTTTTATGCTTGTTGCTCGTTCATTTCATAGTAAGCGGACATTTCATAATCAGTTACGGAAGTAAGGTATAAGTGAACAAAGTCTCCGTTTCTCAGGTTTGTTGGCTGCGTTTACGCTTATAGCAAGCTCCAGGCGTAGAAAAGCCCTACGCTTTGCTATAGGCTAAACTCCGCTTATTTTTGCCGAAACGGAAACTTTCAGTGTTTGTAATCTCGTCCAAAGCTTCGGCATGGTCGGCCGACGTCTGCTCGCCTTCAGCTCGCAGCCATACCGGCCAACTGCCGAAAGCTAAGTCCTCGCCTAGTTTGTTGTGTACAGCGCTTTAAGGTTACGCAACACAATTAGGTTCGTAGTTTTTAACCAATAAGCGGAGGCAGTGGCTCTGGAAGGCGAAGAATATTGGCCGTAAGGCCAGTTCGAGACTGGAAGAGCCACTAGTTGGAGCCAACCAACATGAACATAAGCCCGCAACCATAACTTATAGCGAAATTTTTTCACCATATCGGTAGCG
>DHKB01000068.1:0-18788 GCA_002407045.1 Candidatus Bruticola papionis
TCAACTTGATTTTACAATTAACATTAGAAAAATGCTAAATCAAACTTGTCCTGAATTATATTTAGCTCCTATGGCTGGGCTAACTGATTTGCCTTTTCGCGAACTTTGTCGCCAATATGGCTGCGTAGCTGGAACTTTTGTACCTATGATTGGAGCAACCGCTCTTTTACATAAAAGCAGTCGTCCACACACTTTGGCTCTTTTGGATTGGAAAGAGAGTGAGCAAGATCGTCAAGTGCAAATTTTTGGCTCGTCGGCGGTAGAACTTTATCAAGCAAGTCGCCTACTTATAGAGCTTGGCGCATCTGGATTGAATCTAAATATGGGCTGTCAAATGCCTAAAATAATAAAAAATGGCGCTGGAGCAGCTCTTTTGCGCGACTTAAATTTAGCTAAAGGTGCTATTTCAGCTTGCGTAAAAGCTGCTGATAGCAAAGTTCCGGTTACTGTCAAGCTCAGGCTCGGTTGGGACAGTTTTAATACAATAGAACTTTTAAGCCAACTTCGAAACTTAGGTGTTAGTAAAGTGTTTATGCATGGTCGTTTGGCATCTGATAAATTCTCCGGCCCTATACGCGTAGATAAATTAAAAATTGCCGCCCAAAGCTCGTCAGTACCTTTTTATGTTAATGGCGATATCTCCGATTGCTATTCCGCTTCTCAAATGGCCGCTTTGCCCAATTGCTGCGGCCTAATGATTGGTAGGGCTGCTTTAGGGCGTCCTTTTATTTTCGCTGAGTTGGCTGCCTATTTTGCTTATCGTGCCCAAGTTGGCGGCGAATTGGCAATAGCAAATAAAGCCTTGGTGGCTAAATCGAGACAAAGGCCATTATTGCTACAGAAAATAGCTGCTGTGCAAAAACATATCGCCTTAGCTGAGCGATATACCAATAGCGATGAATTAACGACAATTCGCCGCTTGCGTCGCCATTTGAGCGCTTATAATTGCCTGTCGCCTGAAATTATGTCAGCTGTGACATTTGCTCAGCTTAAGCGCTTGGTAGATGCTGAGGCTGAGTCTTTTTCTTAGCTAAGGTAGATGGCGCAAAGCGAGGCCAACTTTCTCTGCTGCTTGCCATCCGTTATCGAATGATTGAGCAAAATTAGGACAAGCACAAAGATCGGTTAGAGCTAAATGTAAGTGGTTAAGGCGCTTAGCATTTTCGCTTAGGCTCAGTTTAGATTGGCTTTTTCCTGGCAAGGCTGCTTGGAAAGGCCCAAAATTAGCAGTCCAAAATTCGTGGCTTTGCTCAGTAAAATTATCTATAAAAGGAGTTGTTTCTGTACTAATTTGAGCAAAACAATCGGCCAAACGATTAGCTTCCAATTTTTCAGGGCTGCGACGCAATAGCACAGTATGTTGGTGGGGTAGAGAACTCTTTCTTTGGCATCGGCTATCGGCATAAATTATAGAAGGATGGTTATTCAATCGACTTATAAAAGCTGGAGGAGCATTTAAAAACTTTTGGTTGTAATTTAAAGGCTCCAACTTAGTTTGAAAGGCTATAGCATTCCAAAAAATAAGTCGATCTTTTAATTGTAAATTCAACAATTTAGCCAAGTTAATTGCTGAGCTAGCAAAAACTATTTCTTTGGCAATAAGGCGCTCCCGTCGCTGCTCTTTTAAATTTAGACATAAAAGTTCGACCTTTTGACTATCTTCTTGCCAAGAGGCGATATGGGTAGAAGTTCTTATAAGTGGTTGTAAATTTTTATAAAGCGGCTCTAAAAGTCTGGCACAGCCTTTTTCCCAAGTAAGAAAAAGCCTTTGCGGCTTGGTTAAGCGTATTTTGTCGCGGCAAAGTTGATATATGCCTGCCCAAGCCGAAATTTGTGAAATAGTTAAGCCGCTTTCTGAGCAAACTATTCTGTTGATAAATTGCTCGACATTTTCGGCTAAAAGATGTTTCTGTTGCAAATATTCTTTGAGGGTGAGCTGTTCTAGAGCTTTGGCTTCTACGGAAACTAAACTTTGAGGTGCGGTAAAATATAACTTACCGTCACGGCCGCGCTTATGCTCCATATGTTCCAAAAAGTTATCAAAATTTTCGGCAAATAAACGCTCATCTTTGGCATTTTGCTGGGGTAAATCAGTACTATCATAATTGCCAAAAAACCAACGACCGGCATTTAGTAAACGCTCTTGAGGATAAAAAGCCAAAGCTTCACTGGCGTATTGAGCTCTTCCAGCAGCGTCAAATTTTTCTATTATTTTTTGATCTTGCAAAAAATTGAGTAAATTTTCGTCATTGCCATCGGGAATAGATAAGCGACTGGCAGCCCAAGGAACATTTTGAGTTAAATAACCTGAGTAACTACGTCCTTGACAAGAATCAAAACTTTTAGTGCTTCCGCCCGGCCTATTGCAACTATCCAGCAAGATAATGTTGTCGACGCCCAGATCTAAAAGGCGGTTGGCACAAACTAAACCTGCTGGGCCAGTTCCGATTATAGCTACGTCTGTATAAGTAACTTTGTTACTTAAAGGCCAAGCGGAAAAGTTATCTTTAGAGTGGGCTTGAGTAAAATAAAAAGCATTTTCTCGGCGCCAATACCAAGTATCTGGGCCACAACTTAGCCTAGCCCAGCCGTTATAGTCGTTATGATCTATATTGTCTAGATTGGCAAGATTTTGGTCATTTACACGAGGATTGTTAAGAGAACTAGCAAGCTCACAGCCACTTCCAGAAAGGGCCAGTAATCCCAAACAACTCATTAGCGAAGTTTTCAAAAAAGTTCGTCTGGAAATCATTGTTCCATTGTCTGCCAGTCTTTGTCGTAATAGTGGACTAAAATTTGATTATGAAGTTGATTTATTTCTGTAGGCACATAAGCCATATCTTTAGGTAAAGCAAACATAGCTTTAGTAAATTCTGGCGTCAAAAAGCGAAAGCCTAAGCACTTAGGAATATCGATTTTCTTGTGGGTAAAAAGGCAAAAGCCCCACTCACCAAAAGAGGGAACGTTGACATGATAGGGCTTTACAGCTACTCCGGTGCTAGCCAAAGTGTTGATAATACACCAATAAGATTGGCGAGCAAAGTAAGGAGAAGTGCACTGAATAGAACCGGCTCCATCAGGCTTCAAATGGGAAGTTAGCTTGCGAAAAAAATTGCGTGTATAAAGTTTACCTACAGAAAAATTGCTAGGATCGGGAAAATCGACCAAAATAACATCATAAAGATCGCGGCAACCGTCTATCCAAATAAAAGCATCTTGGTTAAAAATGCTCAATTTTGAAGAGTTGAGTGAATTATTATTGAGCGAAGTAAGTAAGGGATGCTGACTGAAAAGGTTGGTCATTTCTGGATCAAGATCGACCAAATCTATATGTTTAACTCGAGGATCGCGCAAGAGCTCGCGAGCAGCCATACCATCTCCGCCTCCTAAAATCAACACTTTATCGGCAGATTTGGCCGCTTTTAAAGGTGGGAGAGTCAGGGACTCGTGATATCGGCTTTCATCTTGGGAAGAGAATTGCAAGTTATTATTCAAATAGAGGCGTACGTCACTATTGCGGCGAGTAACAATAAGGCGCTGATATTGGCTTTGACGGGAAATAATGATGCTGTCAGTATAAAGCGACTCTTCAGCCAATCTGGTTATGCGGTTGGCTGCAATAAACGTAGAAATTAAGAGCAAAGCGGCTAAAGTGGCTTCGCAAGTGAGACGGCGACGCTCATTTTGATGTATAGGGAAAAGATATAAAAAGCCTATAGCTACTAAGACATTGATGAATCCGAAAAAAGCAGAAGTGCGGATTAGACCCAGGTAGGGAACGAAAAGGAGCGGGAAGAGCAAGGAAGCTATCAAGGAACCTATGTAATCCAAAGAGAGAACTTGACTGAGCAGCTCTTTAAATTCCAATTTGTCTTTAAGTATGCGCAACAGCATAGGAACTTCTAAACCGCTCAGCAGACCAATTATGCTAACGACAGCATAAAGAATAAAGCGGAAACTGCTGGCATTGGTGTAGCCGAAAGTAAGGAAAAGCAAAGCGCCAGACAGGCCTCCGCAAGTTCCTATCGTGAGTTGTAAACGCACAAATTTTGTATTCAGATCTTTTTCTATAAACTTGCTCAGCCAAGAACCTAGGCCTAAGGCAAACATATAGGTGCCGATGACTGTAGAAAATTGCAGTACCGAATCACCTAAAAGATAACTGGCCAAAGTACCGGCCAAAAGTTCATAAATCAGGCTGCAAGTAGCAACCACAAAAACTGAGATAAGAATTAGTGCGTGCATGGTATTTATTGTGGAATAGGAAAATAGTTGCTTAAACTGGGCTTGGTGTGAAGTAGTCTATTTCCCGGTAAAAACAGTGTGGAAAAAGCCTCCGTGGGCACTGCGATTGTTGCGGACGGTTCGTCCAGGCGTTTTGGAATCGTCAGTTTGCTCAGTTGGATCGATAGGCAAACAGCCAAAAAATTGGCAAATGATAAATAATAACCCCAAGGACCAGCAAATTATGGCATACCATCGTCTGAACATAATCATTTTCTCCTTTCTTGCAAGTAAATAATATGTCTATTACTTAGTATAATTAAAATACGCCAGCTGAGAAGAATGTGTCAGCTTAGTCGTCATCGTCGCCGCAATGATCGCTATTGGACCAGCGCTCGGTATTTTCGCTAAAGTATCTAATCCCATACCAAGCTGGAACTATAGCCAAAAGCAATTCCAGAATAAGCCAAAACGTCCAAAAAGGTACGTTGCGATTGACCGTTACGTTGTAAGAAAGGAATACTGTGCCTGCTCCATAATTGCGGTAGGTACTAAGAGGGGTATCTTTAGTGACGATCTGGCCCATTTCATCGTTGCCTAAGCCAATGCGCGGAGTAATGCGCAAACGATATTGACCTCCAGGCACACTGGGAATAAAAATAGAAACTGGGTTTTTGCCTCCTTGCTCGCCACCTTCTTTCCAATAATCTCCCACTGCTTCAAAAGATCTCGCCTCGTTAGTTTTGACATTGACTAAAGTAGTGTTATATTCAATCCACGCTGGGGGCTGACAATAAAATTTATAGGTTAAGCTCAAATTGCCAAAGCTGCCGGGCACTTCAAATTCTTCGCTGACAAAAGAAGAGTCTTGGTTTGTGTATACTTTGGTTTCAAAGCTGGCAATTTCTGAGCTTCTACATAAAGCTAGCAAAACAAAAACTAGCATAAGAGCTGAAACGGCTACAAAGTGAATTAGTGAATTGCACAGCTTCCCTTGAACTCGACTGGGCTCAAGCATACCAATTTTACGACTGGCGCGATTGTAGGAAGGATCATTAAAAGCCTGGGCCATTTGTTCAGGACTTACGTAAACGCTCTTAGACCAAAAAATACCCTCACTGTTCAGTTCGGAGCATAAACCGTAGGGAGGAGCTATATAATCGGTCATATGGGAAGTTTCGTTTCTGACAACTAAATAAGGAAACTCGCCAATAACCGTTTCTACATGGCCGACATAAGAGGCGTAGTGTTTATAAGTTACGTTTTCGTAGCAAATAGAACCGCCCTTATTGGCAGGCGACACAAAGCAGCGCTGCGCTCCGCTCCTTATGTATGGAACGTTGTGAATAATGTAATTCAAACTCCAGCTACCGTCGTTGTATTCTAAATAACGATAACCTTGCAAATCGTTGTAAAGGAGATACTCTTCCCAATATTCTTTGACACCGTCGTCTTTGGAATATTTTTTTTGAGCGCCAATAACGGTCCAAGTGATGCCCTCAAAGACAGCTTCAGTGCCTAAGGGGATACGCATGGCGTTTTTAGCCATGTTAGTTTCATATGTAAAGAGAAGCTTTACGCTATCATTGGAAAGATCTGAACAACTGCCGCAATATTCGCAAACGTAAGAACGGGCAATTTTGCCGCTCTTCAGTTCATGCGAAGCACCGCAGGAAGGGCACTTGAAAGTGCGGGCTGTTTCTGCACGACGGCGTACCATCTCTTCTTCATCGCGCAAGTTTTGGAAGTTAAAATCTTTAAAGTCTAAGTATTCGCCAATAAAAATTTCCGGATTTCCTTTGCCTGAGGCAAAATCGCTATAATCAATAGTGCCAGCTTTTCCGGAAAAACTTCTCAAGTCTATGTAGTATAAATCGTAGGATCCTTGCGGATCGAAGTTAAGCTCGCCTTCAAAGGCCGTTACCTGAGCCCTTCCTTTGTTGGCAATCATGTATCTTGTGCCTTTGTAATTAAAAATAGATCCTATATCGGCACTATTAAAATCGGGATATTCTTCTATAGTATCTTCAACGGTGAGGCAATATTCACCGATAGATTCACTCAGCCAGCCTGTGTGTCCGTCGCTAAAAGCTACAAACCATTCGTTCCAATAACCGTCGCTTTGTACAGCTTGGGTACGGCCCAAAATTTCAAAAGACATGCCTTTGTAGGTGCCTGTAGTGCCAATTTTTAAAGGAGATGAATCGGCTTGAACGCAGGAAGCTTTGCCTATGTTTAGCACGTTCATATTTTGGCGCATGAGGACAGTCTGGCAATATTCGCAAGTGGAATAGAGCGAGCTTTCTAACTTAAATACTACTGGATTCCCACAACTTGGGCAGTTTATGCTGAACATAAAGCCATGTTTCCCATATTTTCGGGCTAATTCCTTGTTTTGTTTATTTTGGGAAATTTTTAGAGAAAAATTTGCAAATTTTGGCAAAAGGGTCTAGAGTTTTGAGAAAAATTGTCGCTTTAGAAAAAAATAAGAGCGAAGTAACAAGATTCGAGCCAAATTAAGTTCACGGAGAACAAATATGGAATTAAAGGCTTCTTGCGAAGCTACTTTAGGACAACATATCATTGCTGAATTTTCGGAATGTAATTCAAATATATTGAGAGATTTAGCTTTTATTAGAGAAGCTTTATTTAAAGCGGCCGAAGTTGCCGAAGCTACAGTTCTCGATTCTTCCTTTTACCATTTTGGTAATGGAGGAGTCAGCGGAGTAGTGATAATCGCCGAATCTCATTTATCAATTCATACCTGGCCGGAATGTGGCTACGCAGCTTGTGATTTTTACACTTGTGGCTCTAATATCAAACCGGAGGAGGCTTGCCGTTTCTTGGTAGAGCTTTTGCAATCTGGTCACGGAGAATATTTAACTGTTAGGCGCGGAATTGATTGTGGAAAGAAACAATACGGGTACAAGATAGATTGAAAAGGAATGGGACTTCACTTGTTGGAGTAGAATGTATATTACCGCAACGGATCTAGAGAAGGAGCAGGCAGAAAGTGTTTACAGCATTAAAGAAACATTGTCTAAGCATTATCACCACATTTTTCGGTTTGGCTGCTGTTTTAGGTTTTACGGCTGCTAGTTTTGCTTGGGACAATTTTGAATTTTCCGAAGCTTCTTTGCCTACTTATGAAAAATTACGTGGTGTTCCCGAAAAAGAACTGCCCAGGGCTATAAAAAAAGCTGTGCTGACTAGTAGCAGAAAATCATTGGCTCTAGCCTTGGAAAGTTACGCTTTAGATGTGCGCTATGCCAACACTTTAGGACGAATTTGCGCTTCTCTGACTCCGAATCTGTCCAAAGTATATTCCTTGCCTTATTATGTTGAGCTAAAAGCTATAAATCAGCTGCCTCCCTATCAAGGCAATAGATATACTTCAAATACGCTTGGACAATACGCTCCTACCGACAAACGTTTAGTAATAGGCTCTTTTGCCGCTAACAAGTCTTATAACAGTTTTGCTTCTTACCGCATTGTTTTGCTTGATAGCTTTATGCTCGATACTTTGTACCGCGTAGCCCAATACAAAGCCTATTGTGGCAGCTATGACAATGCTTATGAACAAGCTTTAGCCGTATATACAACAAAAGTAAGCGGTCTGTCTTCTAAGCGCGGTATGATTTCAAAATTTACTGATATTTCTCACGGTTTGTTACATAGACCCAACGCCAATATAGCCAATCCCTATTTACCTTTTTCTTTAAGTGAAAATTATTTTGGCAATAAATCGGGATTGAAGTGGGAGGCCATGTCTTTTCACTCTATAGATAGAGATGGCATAAAGTGGGCCAATCCTGCTCATATTCCTTTGCCTCATGGTTATGATTCAAGTTTGTCAGATCGGGAGGCTACGCGCAATTTTGAAAGATTGTTAGCTCCGGTGTTGTGCCATGAAATTAGCCATTGTCTTTTGGGACACAGCCAAGCTCGCTTAACTAAAACCGTATCTTTGAAAAAACGCCTCGATGAACTTATGACTCCTGGAGAAGCCAATTCAGAAGTCCGTCGCTTTTTAACAGCCAAATTAACTCCCGATCAAGAGTGTGAAGCTGATATCTATGCCGCTAAATTGGGTAAATCTATTGGTTTGCGTGTGCAAGATTTTGAAGAAGGATTCTGGTTTCTTGGTTTAGTGGAAAAGGCTCAAGGACGACGTTCTACAGGTTTTGATACCCATCCTCAATATGTGGAAAGGCGCCGTTTGGTAGAACGCGTGTATATGAATGAGCTTTAGTTTCTAGTCTATTGGCACGCTTTGCAGAGGAGTTTTAGTAATTTATATGGCTGCAAATTTACAAGTAGGCGACGTATTGGCTCAGCGTTACACTATAGAAGCTATTTTAGGACGCGGCGGAATGGGAGCTGTTTATAAAGCTTCTGACTCAGATTCAAAGCGTTGCTGGGCCATAAAAGAGATGAACGACGGCTTTGACGATTCTGAAGAGCGCCAGGAAGCTTTAGACAGTTTTAAAACCGAGTTCGAAATATTGTGCGACTTGGAACATCCAAGTTTGCCGCGCATGTACCAAAGTTTTGAAGAAAATGGACGCCAGTACATCGTCATGGACTTGGTAGAGGGAAAAACCGTTGAAGAGCTCATACGCTCTAGCCCTCAAGGGCGCTTACCTTTAGGTCAGGTATTGGATATTGCTGTCCAGCTTGCCGACGTTTTAGATTATTTGCATAAGCATAATCCGCCAATTATTTTTCGCGATTTGAAGCCTGGCAATATTATGGTGACCTCTGCTGGCACCGTTAAGCTAATCGATTTCGGTATCGCTCGCTTTTTTACTAAAGGTAAAAATGTCGATACTAGGGTACTGGGAACGCCTGGCTATGCCGCTCCCGAGCAATATGGGCGCGGGCAATCCGATCCACGCACCGATATTTACGCTTTGGGAGCTTCTTTACACCATTGTCTTACCGGAAAAAATCCTGAAGATAAGATGTTTTCTTTTCAAGCTCCTAGCGAATTGGTACCCTCTTTGCCCAAAGAGCTTGACGAAGTTATTCTCAAATGCTGTCGCTTAAAGCCGGAAGAACGTTGGAATAGCGTAAAAGACTTTGAACAAGCACTTTTTAAGGCCGTTCCAGCCAGCTTAGTCTCCCCTGATTCAGCTTATGCTAAAGCTTTTGCCATCAATTTATTCAGAACTGGCTCTATAACTTCAGAACCGATTTCTTCCAAATTCGATTCTAGTAAGACATCTTCTCCAAATTTTGAAAAAAAATCCTCAGAATTAGTTGTTCGTACTACAACGTCGGCGACTAAGCAAGTCCCTACACCAGCAACTCCTCAGGCAAAAGTTTCTTCTGTAACTAAAGTAATAGAGGAAAAACTTCCCACCGATCCTTTTGCTTCGTCTTATCTTGACTTTGGCTCACATTATATTTCTGAAGGCGCTCAAAAAACGAAGATTTGGCTACAGGGAGAAGTTGATGGACACTTGGAAGTTAGCGAAGATTGGCTCTCTTGCAAGCCAGAATATGTAAAAGGCAGCAACGTCGCTGTAGAAATTTTTGTCGATCCTAGCAAAGTCGGCCGCCCCGGACAGTATAGTGCCCAGGTAAGATTGGGCAAAGCAAGTATGCTAGTTAGCTTTACGCTTTCGGAAAAAAAGCTGGGGTGCCTAGATTGGGCGACTATTTTATGTCTAACCCTTTTGGCGTGTGTACCTTATCTGGGGTTTGTCGCTCCTATTATTTTGCTGGTAATGTGTTTTCTCTATGAAAAAGAACTGCGGCCGCGTATTTTAACTTTTTTTGTTATAAGTTTAGTAATATCTGCTGTAAGTATGTATAGCTTTGAATTGCTTTGCCAATTTATATCTTGGCTTTGGCAAGAAATAGAGCCGACTTTGTCTAACAGCAACAATTTTTAGTCGGTGTCGGACATTAGCAAGGGGCAGAATGTTTTTCTTTATCGGCGTTGAAGTCTGACGCGCAAACGTGTGCGTCAGCGGCAAAAGAGCCGTAAATAGTCTAAGGCGGAGGAGAAAGGCTCAAAGATGATTTGTCCAACTTGTGGCTACGAAAACGGAAAAGAAGATAATTATTGTGATGAATGCGGAGCTCAGTTGAAGTTAGAACAAGTTAGTGAAGATAAAAAGGCAACCGAGGGTGGTCCTTTGAAGGTTGGACAGATCGTTTGGCAGCATTACGAAGTAATCTCCATATTGCAAAGTGATGCCGATTGTATTTTTTATGAATTGAAGGATCTCGAGGCAGCCAATAAAGCCGCGTCAGCCCATGAGCAGCCTAAAGACGAAGAAGGAAATAATTCCGAATCGGTTGCTAAAGAGAGTGAAAAGGAATCTGAGCCTGCCGATTCAGTTTGTGAAGAGGAAAAAGGCCACCTTCTGCTTTGTGAGTTCCCTTCCAATCCTACTAAAGCGGCCGAAGTATTTGCTGATCTTTCTCCTGTTGAACATGAGTGTATGTGGCCTCTTTGGGATTTGAAACAATCGGAGGACGGCAGCGATAAAAATTACTTATTGGGGCCTAAGTCTGGCATTCCGTTGCGCCAATATTTGCAAGATCACTCTTTAAACTTTACTGAGATAAACCAAATTGGTTGCGACATTCTTAGCGCTTTAAAAATTTTCCATAATATGTGCAAGCTCTTTAACGGCATTTCTTTGGACTCTGTCTGGATCACACCGCAAAAAAGAGCTGTGCTTACGCGCTATGATCGCGTAGTAGCTAAGTTCCAAGCTAACGATGTTTGCACTGTAATAGATGGTTTTTCTGCTCCCGAAGCTTATGGTTTAGAGGGAGGCGAACTGAGTAGACGTTCCGATATCTTTAGTGTTGGCGCTTTACTTTTCTACTTACTTACGGGCAAAACTATCAGTATTAGTGATATGTCAGCCAATGTTTTCCCAGCTGCACTGCGCCTTAAAGCCAAAGCTTTAACTAGAGTAATTATGCGAGCCATTAAGCGCAATCCTCAAGAACGCTGGCTTTCCGCTTCGGAAATGGCCGAGGCTTTGCTCTCTTGTGCGTCAATGCCGGGCGTAGGCTCTGAAGAGATTACCGAGCCCCAAGAAAAGCCAGGCTACAAAGTGACCAGATCTGTCTTTGGTGGCTACACTATAGCTAAAAAGACCAACGTCGGAGCGGTGCGCAAGATCAATCAAGACGCCTATTTGGAATTGATTGTCTCAGCTTGTGAGCGTGATATTCCTACCACCGTCCAATTTGTCGGAGTTATTGACGGCATGGGTGGAGAAGCTGAAGGAGACAAGGCGGCTTCTTTAGCTGCTAGAGCAATAGCAGCCGAGTTGGTGCGTCTCTTTATGCCTCTTAAAAATGATGAAGCTACAACTTTGCTTCTGCCGGAAAATCCTTTAGAGCGCAATGCTTTTATTTTGGAACATGCTATAAGAAAAGCTAACGAGACTATTTTTAATTACGCTTGCAAGTCTCCGCGCCGTCGTGGCATGGGATGTACAATTTCCTGTGTGCTTCTTGATGGAGAGAATGTTACTTTTGGCCATGTGGGCGATACTCGCGGTTATCGTATGTCCAAAGAGCTAGATCAAGTTACTACTGATCATTCTGTGGTAGGCCAATTGGTGCAAATGGGTACTCTCACTAGAGAAGAGGCGCGTCGCTCTCCTAAGCGCTCTATAATTTATCGAGCTTTGGGAACCCAGCCAGATGTGGAAGTAGAAATTTACCGTCGCACTTTGGTGCCGGGCGAATATATTATGCTTAGTTCTGACGGAGTATGGGAATATTACAGCGACGAAGAGCTTTTCTCTTATTTCCAAAAGAATTTGGCTCCAGCGCAGATCTGTGAATTATTAGTTAATACTTGTTTGGAGCGCGGAGCTGACGATAATACTACTGTAGTAGTTATCAGAAAAAATTAGTTAAAGTAAATTACTATTATTAAAGGATATTTGCACTAAATGCAATTGAGGAGGAAGTGTGGCTGAAGTAAATCTTTATACCGGCTTGAGTTATCAGGCGGTTATGACTACCAGTGAAAACAAATTGACTTATCTTTTGGCCGAAGTATGTCCTGGCGAAGAGATTGGCGCCGGTCCTATGGGCTTAAATTTAGCCATAGTTCTAGATAAAAGCGGCTCGATGTATGCCGAAGGCAAGCTCAATTATGTTATCCAAGCTGTCAATCAGGCTATAGATATGCTTCGTGCCAACGACTTGTGCTCTATTATTGCTTTTGCAGAAAGAGCCAGAGTGCTTATTCCCTCTAGCCAGCTTTATGATAAGAGTACGGCCAAATTGATGGTCAATAAGATCGATCATGTTGATGTTGGCGCCGGTACCGATATGCTTAAAGCTATCGATGCGGCTTTATATGAAGTGCGTCGCAATTTCTCTCGCGATAGGCTCAACCATATTATTTTGCTCACCGACGGTCAGACTTTAAACGAGAAACAATGTTTAGATCGTTGCATTATGGCTGCGGAAGAGGGTATTTCTATTTCCACTATCGGTGTGGGTGACGACTTTAACGAAAAATTCCTCTTGCAAATTGCTAGTATGTGTCGAGGAACTTCCTATTATATCGATCGTCCTAGCAATATTCAGGATATTTTCACTCACGAATTGGCTGGCGTACAAAATGTAGTTGTCAAGAATTGCCGACTCAATTTGAAACTGCCTAAAGATGTTACCGTGCGTCGAGTTTATAAGGTTAAGCCGCTCATTAACGATTTGGGAACTCCTCAAGTTACCGACAGAAGATGTTCTATTGAGTTGGCCGATTTACAAAGAAATGAAAAGCAATCGGCTCTTTACGAGCTTATTTTGCCTTCTCGCTATGCTGGTGTTTATCGTATCGCTTCAGTTAGTGTTAGCTACGAAATTCCTGGCCAGGGAGTTTATGACAACGTCAATTCTCAGGACGTGACTATTACTTATACTGATGATCCCTCTCAGGCTTCGGCTGTAACTCCCAAAGTGATGCAAATTGTAGATAGCGTCAGTATTTTCCGCCAGCAAACTAGAGCTTTACAATTGGCCCAAGAAGGTGAGCGCGGAAAAGCGACACAATTGCTTCGTTCTGCAGCTACTCAGCTTTTGCAACAAGGTCAAAAAGAGCTGGCCGATCAAGCTCTTTCCGAAGCTAATCGCTTAGAGCGTGGCTCGGCGGCTAGTGCTGCTGGTACTAAAAAGCTTGAGTATGGTACTCGAAAACTTACTCAGCTTCTCTCTGAAGTTCCCGATTTTGACTCTCCCAGTGGAGTTGTAGATTTAACTAAAAAATAAAAATTATTTTATCCTGCCAAGGAAGCAAAGGGGAGGCAGCCTTTTGGTGCTGTGCCCCCCACCGAGTTAATTAAGGAGATAAATCATGAAGTGCAACGTTTGTGGCTCTGATAACGTAGAAGGTTCAATTTTTTGTGAGGATTGCGGTTCCAAGTTGTCTGCTCCCGCTCCGGTGATTGCTGCTGCTCCCGCCGCTGCGCCTGCTCCCTTTGCTCCGGCTCCTGTTGTTGAGGCTCCGGCTGTAACTCCGGCTCCTTTTACTGCCGCTGCTTCTGCTACTCCCGTAGTTGAAACCCCTGTGGCCGCTGCTCCAGTAGCTACTCCAGCGGTCGCTCCGGTTGCTGCTGCTCCAGCAGCCGCTCCGGCTGTTTCTGACAAGATTTGCCCTGCTTGTGGAGCTCATAATGAAGCTGGAAGCAAATTCTGTGAAGATTGTGGAGCCACTTTGGGTGGAGCCAGCACTCCAGTTGCTACTCCGTCAGTTTCCAATGAGTCTACCGCTGTAAAAGCTGCTCCAGCTGCCGCTCCCAGACTCATTATGCCTAATGGCGTAGAGATTCCCATTACTGCTGAGCATACTTTATTGGGACGTCAATCACCGGCCGACAATATTTATCCTGAAATAGATCTCACCGAGCTCGATCCCGAATCTTATGTCTCTCGTCGTCATGGTCAGATCACCCGTCAAGGTTCTAAATATTTATATGAAGATGTAGGCTCTTCTAATGGCTCCTTTATAAATGGCAACCGCTTACAGTTCGGCATTCAAACTGAATTGCATGACTGCGACACCATACGCTTAGGCCGCACGGAAATGACTTTCCGCGCCTAATTTTACTAAGGTAGAGTGAGAGAAAACGTCTTCCTTGAAAAAAATAATAGGGTGAGGCGTTTTCTTTCTTCTCTTTAGCTTTTTTAAGGTAACAGTATTATATCTTGGCAACAAACTCTGTTCCGGAGAGGTTTTAATCTGTGGCTGAACAGTCTGACATTTTATCAAAACTTAAAGACGGCTTTGGTATAGCTAGCAAATTGGCAGGCAAAGGGGTCAACGAAGTATCTGGCATGTTTAAACATGACGATAATTCTCGTTCTCCTCGGAGTGGAGTTTTTTGGAATCGCGGCAGTTGGAGTACTACATCTGGTCTGGCGCCGCAAATAGATTTCTTCGAACCGCAAGTTGGGGTAGGCTTTGCTTCTAGTATGATGCAACGTCTTACTTTATCCAGGGCTGAGCGTCTTTTTGGTGAAGCTTGTACTTGTCTAACTTGTATAGAAACTGAAACTGCTGTCAATAGTTTGCGTGAAGCAGTACAGTTAGATACGCAATTTACTGACGCTTATTTTTTATTAGGATGTATTTTTCTGGAATTTGGAAGCGCTTCTGAAGCTGGTTCTTTCTTCCAAAAGGCGCTTTTATGCCAGCAAGGCTTAGGCAGCAAATTAAATAAGTACCTGCCTTCGTTTAAAGTTATTTTGCCTCTGACTCCCTGGAGCTCTGTAGCTCTGTTGCCAGATTTATTGGGAGTAAATATTCTTTTAGCCTTGTCTTGGCGTCGTTTTGGCAATTTGCCTATGGCTATTTCTGTTTTGGAACAAATTCTTAGCATTATGCCTACTTCGGCTCTAGCCAAGTTCTTTATGGGCATTCTGCGTTTAGAAGCTGGCCAATATACAGAAGTTATCAATTTATTTGCCGATTGTAAAATAGAATCAACTATAGAAGCGGCTTGCTTGCTGTTAGTTGGCAAAGCCTATCAGAAAATGGGCAGCTTTACAGTACTTGCCGAACTTTACGATCAAGCTTTAGCTAGAGCCGATATCGATGTAGTCGTGCGTTACGATTTGCTTTTATCACAAAGTGAAAGTCGAACTTCATCTAGCAGCCGTACTCAAGTTGAAGCCCAGATAGTTAAAGAATGTCCTCAATATGTAAGTTTCTTTAAACGCCTAGGTATTGAAGTTGGCGTTAATAGTTCTGCTGCGCCTAGTTCTCAAGTTGTTTCCAATCAAGATTCGTCTGCTGCTCCTACTCAATTGGATAAAAACTCCAATTCTAGTAGCGCTATTTTCGACTCTGGGTCGACTTTTGTACCTCCCATCCAGGCGGTACCTATAGAAGAAGGGCCGCGCACTGTGCATATGTCTACCCTTGAGGCGCAGCCTATTTCTTCTGCGCCTACTAAGCCTATGACCATTTCCGAAGCTGACTACTCAAATTTACAACTTAGCTTGGAAGCTTTGGGTAAGCTTTATCCTTTACAAGGCAGCGTCACGGTCATTGGCCGCGAGAGTGGAGATATTGTGCTGAGTTCCGATTCTTCTGTTTCTTATACTCACGCTCGTGTAGTTAAGTCTCCTCTCAACGGTCACTATTTTTTGGAAGATTTAGGATCGACTAACGGAAGTTGGCTTAATGGCAATCGTTTAGTCAGCAATCAAAAGTATGAATTGAAACGTGGCGATTTTATCAAGCTTGGACAAACCAGCATAAAAGTCGTCTAGCGCTAAAATACAGGTAAGTCTTGCTTTTGTTCTTTTAACGTGATAAAATAGCGGGGCCTTAATAGGAGGCATTAATTTTTTCTAGGCCAAGTTTACCCGGCGGGCCAAGTGCGGCCGTGGATTCGGCCCCAAGCCATATATCCGGAGGCAATCAATGTATTTAATGGATCTTACCCGTTTCGCCCACAAAAAAGGTGCCGGTTCTTCTAAGAACGGTCGTGATTCTCAGCCCAAGATGCTCGGAATCAAACTTTATGGCGGCCAGAGCGCTATTGCTGGCAACATCATTCTCCGCCAGCGCGGTACCCGTTTCTACCCTGGGAAAAACGTTATGATGGGTCGCGACTTCACCTTATTCGCCACCGCTCCCGGTGTTGTAAAGTTCACCAAGCACAACGCCAAGACCGTGGTAGAGGTAGAAGGCTAGTTTTGCGTATGTTCCTCGATTATTAGGCGAGGAATTTGGCGTGCGTCGCTTTTTATTCTATTTTTTCGAAGGTACTCCAGTTTATTCGTAGGGATGGCTGGGGTATTTTTTTTTGAGGTTAAAAGTCTTTGAAACTTCGTGATATTGTTGGGACTATAGGGGCTTGGAGCAGTTTTGCAATTTCTCTTCTAGCTTTCGATCCTGCTTTGCGCATAGCACGTATTTTTGGTATCGAACCTATGGACAAAGTGTTAGTCAATTTGGCTCATGTTTTGAAATACAGTATTCAAGCCGGCCTATGCCAAATTAGAGTAGAGGGCCAAGAAAATATTCTCAATAGCGGTGGCGCGATTATCGTAGGCAACCATCAATCTTTGGTAGAGAGTTTTCTGCCCTTTTATGAATTACGCGCTATGAAGCCTAAGTATATTTCCAAAAATATTTTAGGTCATTGTTGCATACCTTCAGTAAGTTTTGTACTTAGAAATGGCGGCCATTGTTTAATCAAACGCGAAGACAGAGAACAAGCTTTACAAGCTATTGAAAAGCTTGGCTTAGAAGTCAATAAGGGCAAGTATTCGGCTATTATTTTTCCTGAAGGCACTCGCAGTTTACAAGGCGGTTTGCAACACTTTAAAACTGGCGGTTTGAAGACGCTTCTCAAATGTGCTCCTCAAGCTCCTATTTTTATCATGATTATCCATAATGGAACTAAGATCTATCCTAAGGGGCTTCCTAGAGTTACAGCTGGTTCTGTTGTTACTTTGCGCTTTTTGCCAGCTTTAAATCGAGCAGATTTTGCCAATGAAGATGATCTTGTTGAGCATATTCATAATTTGATGGCGCAAAATTATGCCGAATTGGAAGAAGAAGACCGTCGCAGATTAGCCTCTACTGTCGATTAAAATTATAACGCATAAAATGGTTTGCGAGAATCTTAAGATGGTTTGAGAGAACCAATTAAGCGAAAATTTACCTTTAAAACTTGAAACGCTTCTGGCTGTTTGCTACTTTCATTGTAAAAGTGAGGTGAACAGTATGAAGCGTTTTTTGTTATGTGTAGTGTTCTTGCTGTCGTGTTTGTTTTTGCATATGGCCCCTCCTGTCTGGGCTGATGTCG
Source organism: Candidatus Bruticola papionis (assembly GCA_002407045.1). GTDB lineage: Bacteria > Vulcanimicrobiota > Xenobia > Xenobiales > Xenobiaceae > Bruticola > Bruticola papionis. The sequence continues at coordinate 17,538 of DHKB01000068.1, forward strand.
TTTTCGATGACTGTAGAGGCAAATACTTCGATGAGGGTCGGCAAATGACGCTGCAACAGATGCGCAGCGGTGAGCACAACAGTACATATCGGGTAAAATATTACGACTCATACTTTGGCACATGGATAGGTGAGTATCAAATTACTGCAACTCGGAGTGATTCGTGCACTATAGAGTTTTATGCTTATCTGGACGATAGTTGCATCAATAAAGTATATGTCGGCTATATGAGTTCACGCCTATGGCAAGTAAACGGAAAAGATTATTATATTTGGAGTTTTTACTCTCCAGATAGAGAAGAAATAGCTGAAGACTATAGAGAAGACCCTACAGAAAAGCTGTTTCCTGATGAACTTCCGGTTTTCCAGCTCTTCTTTGGAGAGCAAGAATAATAAACCCAATATTAAAAATAGGTGTTCAAGAACGTTTTAAACGCTTTTGAACACCTATTTTATTTTAGTTAATAACCAACACGTCTAAGCTTATTGCTGCCGTGGGTTGTGTTGTTGCTGTAAATTTCAACTGACCGGCGGCCGGTGTGGTTGTAATACCGTGGGTAAATACGTCTGCCGACTTGGGAACAGCTAGCAATTTAGAATCAGCTTTTACATCTGCGGCTTCGATTGTTTGCTCGTAAGGAGAGCCTTCCGCCTCTGTGTTTTGCGTCCAGCCTTCTTGAGTTAAGCTACAACTTACGATAGAAAGCGCCGGAACGCTATTTTTTACGGCTTTAAGCGCTTGCTTAGTGGCGCTTTGAGCCAGTTGGTTATAGCTGAATTTACTGGAATAAAGCCTGGCTTTACTTACATCTAGCAAGGCTAAAGGCAACTCGCCGGGAATGGCTTCAGCTTTATTTAGCTCAAAGCTAAACATCGGCAAGCCGTTATTAGCGTTAACAGCGTCTTTTACGTAAATTGGATCGGTTAAGATGCCGTTAAGCGTCTGGGCAAAATCGTCAGACTTCATCTCTTCCGAAGAAATAGCTGTATAGCCCAATACTTCACCATAATCAGAGCGGGCCCAGCAATTAGTAATAGTTTCGCTTCTGTCCACGATATTGTGGTTGGCAATGCCAAAGCACTCGCTGCTGCCAACTAAAACGCCAGCGTTATAACAATTGCTGATCTCATAATCGTGACAATCGAGGTAACCAGTTTCGGCATTTCTAGTTATGCCGGCCACGTTTACTGCGTTGAGATTGGCAGTATTGTAACAGTTGGCGATAACTATTTTGGTAGCATCTGAGCCATC
>DHKB01000068.1:18931-19428 GCA_002407045.1 Candidatus Bruticola papionis
TTCCAGGCGTTGGCTAAACCTACGATTCCACCAATGAGAACGGCGCCACTGACATTAGTAGATGTTGTGGTGACAGTGTTGTAATTAACGCAGTTAATAATGTAAGCGGTTTCGAGCGTCCGGCCAGCAAAAGCGCCAACATAAGCCTTTAAACTGGAAGAATTACTACTGACAATGTAGCCTTCTTTCAAAGTCAAACTTTGGATCTTGCCACCGCTGAGAGTTCCAATCATGCCAAAGTATTCGCCGGAACCGCAGGCAGTCAGGCCTTTTATTGTTTTGCCGTTGCCATCCAAAGTGCCGGAGAAAGTGCTAATGGGAGTAAAACCGGCGCCATCGTTATAAAGAGGGGCACTTTCATTGACGTCGCCACGCACTAAAACGCCACCTTCTATAGACATGGGGATGCCGATAGCCGCCGAAAAGTCCAGATTATTAACCAAGCGATAAACTGCACTAGTATTTTCGCGGATTTGATTAAAATCGTAAGGCGTGCG
>DHKB01000029.1:0-2668 GCA_002407045.1 Candidatus Bruticola papionis
TTTCTGTGAGGTGCTAAAAATGAGCGCTTATAAAAATTATGCCCAATGGGTAAGGCATTGGCTCGAACGCAAAGAGCAATTGGTTAAAAAGTCCACTTACTCAGCTTACGTTAATATTACTGTCAACCACTTAATTCCCAAATTTGGCCATTGGCCGCTAAGGCGTTTTAATGAAGAGCGCATTCAAGAATATGCCCTACTCTTGCTGCGCCATGGCCGACTCGATGGCAATGGCGGCTTAAGTGAGCGCAGTGCTAGAGATATTATCGTGGTACTGAAAAACTCATTGCGCGAAGCTATGAAACTTAAGTTGCTGCCTACTACGGAAATAAGTATCCGTTTTCCCAATCGTCAAGAGCGTTACAAAATACACGTACTCTCTAAAATTGTCCAGCAACGCTTAATTCAAGCCATCTACCTCAACCTAAGTAATAAAAGCGCCGGCATTTTGTTGGCTTTGTATACTGGATTGCGCATTGGTGAAATTTGTGGCCTCAAATGGGGCGATATTGATTTTGACAATAAATTGGTGCACGTGCGCCGCACTTTACAACGTGTTTATCGCAAAAATCTAGATGGCAGCGGCCAATCACAAATAATTATTTCTGCACCTAAAACTCATAGCTCCCTAAGATCGGTGCCGCTCTCTTCCTTGCTCATTCCTGTTTTACGCAAACTAAGCAGCGACAATGTCGACAATTTTTTTCTCAGCGGCACAATAAAAAGCGTGGAAGTACGTACTTTTCGCACTTTTTTCGAAAATTTTCTGCGCAAAAACAATATCGACAAAGTAAACTTTCACGCTTTGCGCCATACTTTTGCTACTCGCTGTATAGAAGCTGGCGGCGATTGTAAAACGGTCAGCGAACTTTTAGGCCACGCTACAGTAAATATGACCTTAAATTTATACGTCCATCCCCAAATTGAGCAAAAGCGCAAGTGCGTCGAATTGCTTAACGACTTCTTCTAAAACAAAAAGCTCTTCCATCTTTTCTAAGAATAAAAGCGGAAGAGCCCCTGAAAGTCCCCCCACTATAAAATTTGCAACTTAGGCAAAAGCTTTTATACAATTAGCTAAAGCTTTAGCGATTTTCTTAATGTCGCGATTACTCGTATTGATCATTAAATCGTAATTTTCACGCACTCCCCATTTGTTGCCGCTAATAAACTCATAATATTTGGCACGGTGAGCGTCGATCGATTCAATCTTGCTTTTAATTTCTTTTTCCGTCAATTTCTCGTCAGGACTTTTGCGCATTAGACAACGCATGATTTTACTGTCAGAATCGGCATAAACAAAAATTCGGAAAGGCTTTTTCTCGCGCAGAATATAGTCGGCACCGCGACCGACAATTACGCAATCAGACTTTTCAGCCAATTCGGCCAACAATTTGTGTTGTTCGGCATAGACGGAAAGATTTTGCTGCATTACAGGATCGACTACAGGATAGAAGCTACGTCCAATACTAATAGGCAAAAGAGCAGCCGGAGAAGACTCAGTAAGATGTTGTACATAATCTTCAGTTAAAGAGGTTCTTTTAGCTATCTCTGAGACAATTTGGCGATCGTAATAAGCTATGCCTAAATTCTGAGCCAAGCGGCGTCCCAATTCACGACCTCCGCTACCAAATTCACGTCCAATAGTAATAATTCTGCCCATACAGTGCTCCTTCCCAGTCTGCTCTCTGACGCTGCCAGTGCGATAAATGCAAACCACAAAACACAGCCATAAAAAAGAGACTCTAAGAGTATACTACTCTACGAGTCTCTTTTCTTCAAAGTCTACAGAAGTACTGCTGACAACTTAGTGAGTCAGAGGCACACCGGCCCACAGACGCATAATGTCAACATAAGTGACCAAAATAACTAAGCCCAACAATAAGTAGAGGCCGATTTGGTGCACCCAAGCTTCTTTGGCTGGATCGATCTCTTTACCGCGAATACCACCAATAAGCAATACTAAGCAACGAGCACCATCTAAGGCCGGGAAGGGAATTACATTAAAAGCACCTACCGCCGCATTGATTAAAGCGACAATGTAGAGGAACTTGCCTAAACCATCGTTAGAAAGCTCGAAAATCATTTGCATAATACCCAGAGGGCCAGACATAGAAGACTTGACCAATTCGGGACTGAGCACTTTATCAACCATTTGCTTAACGATAATTACCGGAGCAATAATCAAACGGCCAATAAGGACAAACGATTGCTTAAAGGTAGTGCCAAAAGTAATAGGTTGGAAAGCTAAACCGAATTGAGAAGCGTCGCTCAACTTGTCGTTGACTTGTAAGCGCACATGTTCGCTGCCACGCAAAATATCGAAAACTAAAGGCTCGGTACCTTGAGAGAGCTTACCAATTAATTCGTAAAAAGTCTCTTGATTGTCAACTCTGGCCCCATTTACCAAGAAGATATAGTCGCCAGCTAAGAAACCTTCTTTAGCAGCTATGCTACCTTCAGTTACGCTCTGCACTTCGTTGGTCGTAGTGTTATTAAACTTAAACTCGGTAACTTGGGCAGGCATAATGCCAATTTTACCCACAGGAGCAAATTCTGGAGCGAACATCTCCATATAGAGCTTGCGCTTATCCTTAAGAGTAAATTCAACTTTAATTTTATCTAAGTTGCCAGCTTTGGCAGGATCTACTTTGCTTACTTTAGCTAAAGC
>DHKB01000029.1:2739-17823 GCA_002407045.1 Candidatus Bruticola papionis
TCTTTGAGCTGAGTAGTAGGATCATCAGTACCGAAAGGAGTTAAAGAAACAACTTCTACGCCACCATCTTTAGCAGCTTTAAAGTTGACACCAGCCATAGTGAGATTAGGCACGACGTTGAGAGTGACTTTTTCTTTACCTCTGGTAATTTCCATAGGTACAGACTTGGCAGGGTACATACCAATTAAACGCACCATATCAACACCAGAAACTACTGGGTGATTATCGATACTATCAATTTTATCGCCATACTTTAAGCCAGCCGCAGCTGCGGGAGAATTGTCGAAGACTTTCATGACGATAGGCAAACTGCTGGGACTAAGCTCGGCCATACCGTAGCAAGCGCCAATAATCCAGAACATAATCAAAGCGGAGATAAAGTTCATGGTGACGCCACCCAAGACTACCGCTATGCGAGCCCAAACGCTCTTGTCATTGAAGTTACCTTCTAATTCGCGCATGGTATTGTAGATGCGCTTAGGCAAATAGCGCACATGGCCGACTACAGACTTAAAGGCGGCCTTCTCCTCTTCGGGAACTTTTTCCGGCTCGTCTTGGGCCACTTTTTCCAAAGCGGAAGCCAACTCTTCAGGAGTACCGGGTAAGGCGCTCTCCGGAAGATATTTGGAGACCATCTTAAATTCGGTCTGCTCCTCATCATTTTCGGGATCTTCACCCAACATCATAACGTAGCCGCCCAAAGGCAACAGACAAATGCTGAACTCGGTACCATGGTAGTCAAAGGAAAATAGGCGGGGCCCAAAGCCTAAGCAAAAACGCGGACAGCGTATGCCAACGCGACGCGCCATGATAAAATGTCCCAGTTCGTGAATAGTGATAATGAAGCCAAAAGCTACACATACAGCTATCAAGCTAGGTAAATTATGTATTATCCACTGGATAACAGCCATTTATAACCTCCGCAAAAGTTTTTGCCGCCTAATTAGGCAGCCGCCTATTTTTATAGAAAAAATTAACTAATGCTTATCGTATTTTTCAGCGATAAAGTTTTGAGCATAGAGACGAGTTTCTTTGTCGACACGATCTAAAATATCCAAAGTAGGCTCGGCAATAAGCTTATGAGCATCCATGCAAGCTCGGATAGTTTCGGCTATAGCAGTAAAGAAGAGCTTGCCTTTTAAGAAAGCAGCCACCGCTACTTCGTTAGCCGCATTAACTACACAAGGCAAAGTGCCACCAGCTTTACCAGCTTCAAAAGCGTACTTCAAGCAAGGGAAATCGTCTAAGCGCGGCTCTTCAAAAGTTAAGTTGCGGCACTGGCTAATTTGCAAACTTTCCCAAGCATGAGGCAAACGCTCGGGCCAGCCTAAAGCATACTGAATAGGCGTGCGCATATCGGGTAAACCAACTTGAGCCAAAATGGAACCGTCAATAAATTCAACCATAGAATGGACTATGCTTTGAGGATGTACCCAAACTTCGATTTGCTCCATCTCGCACTGGAAAAGGTGCATAGCTTCCAAAACTTCAAAGCCTTTATTCATCAAACTGGCTGAATCGATAGTAATTTTGGCGCCCATACTCCAAGTAGGATGCTTCAAAGCTTCGGCTGCCGTCATAGAAGACAACTCTTCTTTAGGCTTAGTACGGAAAGGGCCACCAGAAGCGGTCAGTAAAATACGCTTTAACGATCTTTCTGGCTGGCCGTGCAAGCACTGGAATATGGCCGAATGCTCAGAATCGACAGGCAAAAGGGGCAAGCCTTTAGACTTAGCCAACTTGGTAACAATACTGCCGCCGACAACCAAAGTTTCTTTATTAGCTAAAGCGATCGGCTTACCAGCTTCTAAGGCAGCCACGGTAGGTTTCAAACCGGCTACACCTACCAAAGCGGACATCACGATATCTTGATCAGCTAAAGAAGCAGCTTCTATAACGCCTTCAGTACCAGATAAAATTTTAACGTCTACGCCGTTGAGAGCATCTTTTAATTGAGGCAAAAAGCTCTTGTCACCCAAGGCTATAACTTTAGGGCGAAATTTTATAGTTTGTTCGGCCAGCAACTTCCAAGAGCGATTAGCTACTAAAACGCCAGCTTTAAAACGATCGGGAAAAGCCTCGATAACATCTAAGGTTTGGGTTCCGATTGAACCAGTTGAACCCAACACAGATACACTTTTAACCATAAGGTAACTCCTATTGTAAAAACAATCTTATTTATTTTGAAAATTTAGAAGCTGAACAAAGAGTCTAAAGCAGGGAAAGAGAGACAAAAAGTCAGCCACATATAAGCGAACAAAGAGGCGAATAAATAAGAATCGAAACGATCCAATACTCCCCCGTGGCCAGGAATAATCGTGCCAGAATCTTTACAACCGGCATCGCGTTTCAGAGAAGATTCAAAAAGATCGCCAATTTGACCAACTAAGCAACAACCTACCCCCATAATAAGCCAGAAATAAACATTGTATTTCATGAAAATGCCAGCGCTGACATTCCAATAAAGCAAGCCGTAAAGACAAGCTATCGAGCAAAGCAAACCTCCCCAAAAGCCAGCCCAGGTCTTACCGGGACTTAAAGATGAAAGCTTAGGGCCGCCTATAGCCTTACCGAAGAAGTAACCTCCCATATCGGTAGCTATGCATATAACTACCAAGAAGACGACTAAAAACATATTTACATTGCGCAAGTAGCAAAGCAATGAAGGCAAGAAGCCGCAATAGAGCACAGCAAAGCAATTGATGGCACTATCCAAAATGTAAGATTTGCGCTCTTGGTGGTTAAAGACGTTGTCCAAAGCGGAACAAAAGAGGCACCAAGCCATAATGGCCATACTCAACCAACCAATTACGGCAATTTTGAGATCGGAACAACCAACCACAATCATAGCTAAAGAACAGACTGTGCAAAGTATCAAATTAGGGTTGAACCCTTTTGCTTTGGCTAGAGAGCAATACTCATGCACTAATCCTACACTTATCAAGGCGGCTACTCCCCCAAAAGTCCATCCACCTAAAAAGATAGCTGCTCCAGCGAAAATAACCATCACCAAAGCAGAAATTGTTCTTATCAATAAAGTATTGCGGCCTTTAGATTCGGTAGGAGCAGCGGTAGCTTCTTCTTTTGACTCGCTACTGTCGGGCAAATGTTCTTGTTTTGCAGCTGAAAGTTCGGATTCGTTAGTCATATTTATTGATTTTATTTAACTCCCTCGATAGAAGTTTTTGCGTTTCGCCATAAGGAGCAGAAACCTTTTATACTGTCATTTATCGGCAAGTATCGCCTACTTCTGCTCAATTAAGAGGCATAAATACATACATGAAGGATAGACTATAGGGCTATAGAATCTTCTCCCCGTTATGCGTGTTGCTCTTTTTACTAATGCTTATCGTCCTATAGTTAGTGGTGTAGTCAATTCGGTTTATTTAATTCGCGAAGGACTACTCAGAACCCACAATACTCCTTTTGTATTTGCTCCTAAAGTCTCCGGCTACAAAGAAGAGCAGAGCGGAGTATGGCGCTTCAATTCGTTAAATCTCACGCGTAAAGTAGAATTTCCTATTGCCATTCCCTATTCGCCCCAACTTTTTGCCTTAATAGCCAATATGGGACTAAATGTAATCCACACTCACCACCCATTTTTGTTAGGTGAAGTAGGCGCTCATTTTGCCAAATTTTTGGGCATTCCCTTAGTTTATACTTTCCATACTCAGTTGGAAAAATATGCCCACTACGTGCCTTTGCCTCAGAAGTTAGTATGCGACGCAGCTCGCGAAGCCGTAGCTAGGTATACTAGTCGTTGCGATTGTGTAATTTGTCCTTCTCCTAGTATTAGAAGCCTACTGGATGAATATGGCGTAACTTGTCGAGTGGAAGTTTTGCAAAATGCTATTGACGTGCGTTCTTTCCAAAGAGCCGATGGGCAAGCTATCCGCGATCGTTTTGGCTTAAAGCCAGACAATGTGCTCTGTATCTTTACTGGCCGCATGGGCTTGGAAAAGAATTTGAGCTTTATGCTGCGTTCTTTCCAGAAAGTGCACGAGCACTTACCTCAAGCTCGACTTATGCTCTTAGGCGACGGCCCTATTTGGGAAGATCTTAAGCAAGAAGCTTCCGATTTAGGTCTGGCTCCCTACGTTATTTTCCCCGGTCGAGTTAGCTATACAGAAATTCCCAACTATTACAAAGCAGCCGACTTGTTTGTGATGACTAGTACCACCGAAGTAAAGCCCTTGGCTGTGCTTGAAGGTATGGCGGCTGGTTTGCCAGTTATCGCTGTCGACGCTTGTGGCACTGGCGATACGGTAACTGACGGTAAAGACGGTTTGCTTTGCTCTTGCGATGAAGAAGCTTACGCCAACATTTTGGAAAAGGCTGTAGCCGAAAACGAACTGCGCCATTCTATGGGTGAACAAGCGGTGCAAACAGCTTCCACTTATTCGCTGGAAAATTATATCCAAAAATTGCTAACAATTTATCGCGAGATAGGCGCTAAAGATACTCCAAGGGATAAAAAACGAAATACCTCCGGAGCAAATGAATTGCTCAAGCGTTTTGAAGCTTTTAAACAAACTTATTTTAAAAGCTAAGTAGAGCGATTATCTTAATTAAGCCCGCCATACAAATTGTTTAGCTGGGCTTTTTTTATGATGGCGCTTTTTTATGCTGACAAAGAGTCAAAATACTTATTTATTTTTTTTCGCATAGATGAAAAAGTCCAACTTAAAGCGCCATTACTCCACACCATAACTAAGGAAATAGCCATCATGGTATAAACCCAAGGACGAGATACTTTAACTCTCTTAGAAAAAGTTGGCCATTCTGGATTGCCAGCCATTTCTAGTAAAGTGCCTAAGCCTATAGCTACTGGCCAAACTGTAGAAAGACGCAAGAATAAAGCCGTCTTAGGCGTTTTTTGAATATAAAGTAAAGCATCATAAAAATGGTCTAAAGCTTTATCTATCCAAGGACGAAGTTTAACTTTGAAAGCTGAAAGTTTGGCATCATTTTGCTGTGCAGGCTCTAAAAATTTTTCTAAGCCGAGGCAAGGAACGTAAAGGCGGCCGCAACGGATATCGCGAGGCATGTCGCGCAACACGTTTACATATTGCAAAGCTTTGCCAAAGCTAATGCCCAAACTTTCCATAGAGGGCAAATCTTCTGCTTTAATAGCGTGCAAATAGTGGGCAGTTATGCGGCTCCAAAATTGTCCTACGCAACCGGCCACCAAATAAGTGTAATTTTCTAACTGCTCATCAGTAGTAAAGGCGCCCGGAAAGGAGCGAAGATCTAACTTCATGCCTTCAATTAAGGTAGAAACAACTTCCAGCGCTTGCTGTTGAGCAAATAGATCTAAATTTAGATAAAGACTATATACCTCGTCTAGACGCGTGAGCAAACGAGCTTCCCCTTTAGTGATGCTACCTGGCGAAGCCCCTACAGCTACAGCCAAAGTTCCAGACTTAGCTCCTTGCACATAAGCTTTTAAGTAGTCCCAAAAAGGCTGACTTTCTTCAGGAGCGCCTTTAGAAGCCAGAATGGCTTGCCATTTTTCTAAGTCGGCCAAACGCACTTTAGGGTCAGCTTGTGGATTGTCAGCTAGCGTATCGGCAGCGCGAGCCAACAAATAGGCTACGCCTATAGGCTCGCGCACTAAAGATGGCAAAACCCAAATACTAAGATAAAAAGCGCGGGAAACATCGGCCAACACGTCTGTTAAAAGCAGTTTTTTTTGCTCAACAGTTTGATCCACTTTTTTGCCTTTCCCTATTATTGCTGCAACCAGCTTAATTTTACGGCTTGTTCAGCCAATATTTGTCTGGTTGTTTCTACCAATTCCCAAGCTTTTTCTGGAGAATCGGCCACACATGTGCCAGACAAGCGACCATATTGAGACAAAGCGCCCATCATATGGAAAATTACTCCACAACAAGTGGCCGAATTGTAATGCAAGCCAAACTCAGTCACAATATCTATAATGTCATCGGGGCAAAGGCCTTTAGCTTCAGGTGGAGCAATATTGGAGAAAGAGACGTAAAAGATCTTACGACCGGAAGGAGTTTTAAAAGAGCCACTTTCCGGCATATAGCGACCGCCAGTTAAAAAACTAGTGGCACTTAAAGGATGGGTCGTGCCGCCCCGGCGCAAGTTTATTTCCACAGCGTAAAGTTCGTAATCGCCACGACCATAGACAACACCGTCAGCTAAACCCACAGCTTGTTTTGAGCCTCTAGGAATAGCAATAAAATCGATAGAAACGGGACCTATATAACCTAAGCGCACCAGCTCACGACCTATTTCACTACCTAAATGATGTAAAGCTTGCACGTAGTTGGCTTTAGCTGGAAGAGAGCAACCGATATATTCCAAGCCGGAGCGGCCGCCCAATTCCTGTTCATGAGTAGAGTCTATGCAAATTTCACCCAAGGGATTGATAAAGATTTGTATAGTGGGCGAAGTTTTACCCGGAGCATCGATAAAAGCTTCTACTACTCCACCTTGGTCGGCCAGCACTTTTTTGAAAGCTTGGCAAGAGACCTCACCGCAACTATCATCCGACAAGTTTTCTAAGTAGTCGGCAATTTCGTCCTTAGTTTGCCTGGTTCCTAAAGAGGAAAATTTTACCAAGATATTGCCAATGCCAGAGAAACCTTCATTTAATTTGATAACTATGCCTTCAAGCTGAGGACATTCAGAGCGCAAGTCTACGATGGCTTGGGCAGCTTCTTCCATGCTGAAAATAGAGCCGTACCCTTTAGGATGAGCAATATCCAATTTTTTGAAAATATCACGCGAACCTGATTTACCGCTCCAATAATGCAAATTGGCAGCGGAACCGAAAATAGGAATGCCCAATTTGACAGCCAGTTCGTGCTCAAGCTCTGTGTTGTAATAAACTTCCATATAAGAAAGGGAGGGATTTTTTATGGCCCTTTTTATGCGCTCAATAACAGCAGGACGCTCTAATATTTTTTGCGTCAAAGGAACATCACTGCGATCCATAAGCGAAATTAAATGGAGTCGCTCTTGAGCATGGGAGAAAGTTACGCCGGGCAAAAATTGCAAATAATAAGAGATAACATCATCGGGAATGCGCAAAGCACTCAAATAAACGACATGCGTTTTGGGCATTTCCAACAAAGTAAGGAAAGAGAGCAATCGTTCTTCGTAATGGACAGATCCTTGCACATTGGCTAATTCCAAAGGTGACAAAGAAATTGAAGGCAACACTACTACAGTGCGCTCGCAATTAGGATCGCTGCAAACGCTTTGCCAAGCAGCGGGAAGCCGCTTTTGTAAGGACTCAAAATCTATTTGCCAATTTGCTTCAGCCATATAAAAATGCACGCCTCTCTCAAAGTTTATGGCCAACTTTTCCCCAAAGCTGACAGCAGCCCTTTTTTAGCAAGGAAAGCTTCACAAAATAGACTTGAATATAAAAAAAAGCAGGCTCAACTTTTTAAAGGAAGAACCACTTTTGCATGTCTATTTTCTTTGACGGTCATAATGATTCTTTCGTAAAATGCTACCCTCCGCGCCATTTGCGCACTGTTCCTATAAATAAGCACGCTTTTGTACATGGTTATCCTCAAGCCCACATAGATTTACCCCGCGCTTTGGAAGCTGGCTACTTAGGCGCTCTTTGCGCTATTTTTATCGATCCGCCCTTAGGTGAAGAGAGCACTTGTTTGCAAGCTCACAACCGAGAGGTGCCCGAAGGTCGCCAGCCAGATTTAGAACCTCCCTTAGATCATCAAGTTGCCCTGACAGCCACTTTGGAAGTAATGAGCCATATTTTTCAGGACGAACGAATTACAGATGGATTTAAAGTAGTCCGCTCTTACAAAGAGCTTACGGATACTATGAGCCGCCAAAAGTTGGCAGTAGTTATCCATTTGGAAGGCTGTGAAGCTATTGATGTCAATTTGGAAGCCTTGGAGACCTTGTACCAAGCCGGAGTGCGCTCTTTGGGTATTTGTTGGAGCCGCCCCAATATTTTTGGTACGGGCGTTCCCTTCGCTTACAAAGTGCATCCCAACACTGGCCCAGGCCTAACTGCCACTGGCTTAGCTTTAGTTAAGCGATGCCAAGAGCTCGGTATTATGCTCGACGCCGCTCACATCAATGCTCAAGGCTTCTTTGATTTAGCTGCCGCCTCCGAGCGTCCCTTAGTAGTTTCACATAGCAGCGCTTTTACTTTGTGCCCAGCTTCCCGGGCCCTTACCGATGAACAATTGGCAACCGTAGCCGAGCACCAGGGATTAGTGGGTGTAACTATGCACGTACCAGATTTAATCGGTCCACGCGGCCAAGAGCTCGCTTATATTCCCAGTGCAGAAAAGCTCTATACCAACTTTAAACAGTGTCGCCGCGGGATTTCAAATCACCACCAGCAAGAAAACAGCCGCACCGAATTGGAAGCAGTTATAGCTCACATAGTTTACATAGGTAAGCAAATAGGCTTCGATCATGTAGCTTTAGGTTCCGACTTTGATGGTTGTCTCATTCCCGATCAGATCAAAGATGTTACCGATCTCAACTTAATTTCTGACGGTTTGCGCCAAGCTGGTCTGAAAGAGAAAGAATTGGAAAAAGTACTCTACAAAAACTGGCTGCGCGTTTTGAAGGCAAGCTGGCTGTAAGTTGGCAACAAAAATATCATTTTGCCGTTTTTGTAACACTTTAGGGCCAATGTGTAGCGTATATTTTCTTTCTTTCATTGATGAATTAAGGTAATATACAGTTAAATTCTTTTTATGCGCAAGGGCGACTCATGATTAGTATCAGTTCTTCCTTACAAAATACGAATATAACCAGTGCCTCCCGAGTGCCACTAGGCGACAATGGCATCTCCAAGCAAGAGTCTGCGCCTGCCGTTATCAACGATCAAGTTGAAATAAGCCAAGCGGACAGCGCCGCCGTAGCTGCCGATTTAGAGGCAGCTTCTGCCACCGAGGCCGAAGCTAAAGCTATAAGCAATGATGGAGAAGCAGCTTCTTCTACCCCAGCTAAAGCCAAGAAAAAAGGCAAGAAGCTGAACCCTAAAAAAATGGTTAAGAAGGGCATGTCTTTATATAAAGAGGCTCGCCATTCGCCTTTAACTTTTGTTAAAGACCATGCCAAAAAGGGCGTTCCCACCGTTATAATATTGGGATTGGGTGCGGCAGCTTTCTGCAGTGAAGCCCTCGACGACGAACAAGTAGACGACATTAAGGATCTGGCTGAAGACGCTGCCAATAAAGGCGGCGGCATCAAGAAAAATATTGAATTTTTCAATAAATTGTCAGATTTTTCTGGTGTAAGTGCCGAAATTTGCTGCGGTGCAGGCGGAGCCGTCTTGGCTGGCCAGGGCCTAGTCAAAATAGGCGAAGGCGCACGCAATACCATTAAAGGTATTAAGAAAAAAGACAGTCACAAAGTACTGAGCGGCTTACGTACTTCTTTAGCAGGCGTACGCAAAACCCTCAACGGAGCTGTAGTCGGCACTTTAGGTTTGGAAGGCAAAGCTGGCACCGCCGCTAAGTTTATCAAGAAGACAGTATTGCCTCCGCTACGCAAAGCGGCTGCAGCTTTAAATATAGGCGTAGGCCTCAAAAGCATCCAAAAAGGCATCAAAAATAAGAGCCGCACCAAAATTATTAACGGTGCCCTAGATCTGGCTTATGGTGGGGCTGTAGTAGCCTCAATTGCTGTAGGCGGCCCCATAGCGGCAGCCGCTTGCGCAGGTTTGTTGGCAGCTAAAACTGGTTGGGCCTGGACTAAAAAAGTCAGTCGTTGCGTACGACGCGACATGGAGATTCAAGCTAAGCGTCAAACTAAGCAAGCAGATAAAGCTAAGAAAGCCGTAGAAAATGGCAAAACCTCTGGTTCTGGAGAAGTGCCCACAAATCGTAGTCCGCTGCCTTCAGAGCAAGTGAGACAAATTTCCAAAGCCAACAAAGCTAAGAAAGCTGTGTTGAACTTTGTAGCCAACATAACTGCTGACGAAAAGATTCCGCGCAATATTATTTAGGTAATTTTTTTGTTCTATATTATCAATACTAAAAGAGCCTTCTGTCTGAAGTTTTTATATTCAAGACAGAGGGCTCTTTTAGCAAAAGGCCGCCTCAAAAGCTGCGCATTCTAGGAGACGCACAAATATTTCGTTGGAAAGATCGCGGCCGCGTCCAGTTAAACGCAAGCGCCCGTGTTTAAAGTGGAAGAGTTCGCTAGGAATTTCGTGCAAAAATTCTTTCACAGCTAAGCGCAATTTTGCTCGATAAGCTAACGGAAAATGATTTAATACTTGAGCGACCTTAACACCACAGCGGCGCCGTAAACCAAGCATAAAATATTCACGTACTCTGGAGGTTAGACCCAGACGTTCGGCCTCGCTATACAATTCTAGCCCAAGCGACACAGCCTGAGCATATTGCTTGGGATCGGCCAAACGGGTAAAACGCCAGCCATTATAGTAAGAGACAGCTCCAGCTCCCACACCCAAATAAGGAGCATTGCGCCAATAGGCCTTATTATGGAAACACTGTTTGCCGGGAAGAGCCCAATTGGAAATTTCATAATGTTCAAAAGCAGAATTTTTAAGCAAACGGCGCAAAATGCTTTCCATTTTCTCCACTTCAGCTTCACTAGGTAAAGTCATAAGGCCGCGCTCTAAAGCTCTCTCTAAAGGAGTGCCCTCCTCTACTGAAAGAGCGTAGCAAGCAATATGCTCCGGCTTAAAAGCAAGCAACTTCTCTACTGTATCTTGCCAAATTGTAGCCGTTTGGCCCGGCAAACCGTAAATAAGATCTAAATTTATATTGTCGAAGCCAGATTCTCTAGCCCAAACCAAGCTATTAGCCACATCTTGCGCACTGTGAATACGTCCCAATTTGTGTAAAAGCTCAGCATTTAAAGATTGCACGCCCATAGACAAGCGATTGACACCACATTGGCGCAAACTTTTCAGCTTATCTAAAGTTAGGGTGCCAGGGTTAGCTTCAATAGTAATTTCCGCTTGCGAATTAAAACCGTAGTACTCTTTTACTGTATCTACGACTTCGACAAGCCAATCCGCAGGAGCTAGAGTGGGTGTACCCCCACCCAAATAAAGGCTGCGCAAACCACCAGGAGCAATGTTTACTTGCTTAGAAGCCGAACGCAAATCTTGAAGTAACGCCTTGTGATAAACTAAGCGTTCCGCTTGCTTTATACCGCCTAAAGTATTGAAATCGCAATATATGCAACGTTGTTTGCAAAAAGGGAAGTGAACATAAAGAGAAAGGAGCCCAGCGGCTCCTTCAGGCAATCGATTTAACATTATCTTAATTGTTAGCGGAAATCGCGAGCGCCATAATCGGAAAAGCTGCCCCCAAGAACGGGCTCTGGCGCCACCTCGTCCGGCTCGGAGATTCTAGGAGCGCCCATAGCTTTATCGGCCTCTCCGGGAATACGCGAAAGCACAAAAGTGGAGGGGAAATACAAAACTGCAGTGGAGGAAATTTTAAAAGAATTTACACCACTGACAAAAACGCTCCCGGAGAGGAAGTCCAAAATACGTGTACGGACATTCTTGTCAGTTTTTTCGTCGAAGCTGACCAGTACACACTTTTTTGCCTTAATTTCTCTGGCTATCTTGCAACACCAGCCGCTCTTCTCCGCTTCATCGGGGCAATAAACGTTGACGACCACAATTTCAATCTTGTCTTTGCTATTTTTGGAAGGAAGAGCAGCCAAATTGGCTCTACTTCCTACAGCCATATGTGCATCCGTTTTTTTTGAAGCTTCCATTTCTTCTTCCGAATAATCGTCGTATTCTTGCTCGCTGCCGATAAAAAAATCTTTCAGCTTATCCAAAAAACCGTTAGACACACTCTACCCCTGTAAGAAGTTTTATCTCTTGCAAACTAATTGCGATTGCCAAAGATGGCTTTCCCAACCCTTATATAGGTGGCACCTTCTTCTATAGCTACTTGATAATCTCCGCTCATTCCCATAGAAAGCTCACTGCCAGAGAAAAAATCATAATGGCGAGCTTTTACTTCTTCAAGGAGTTCACGCAAACGGCGAAAATGCGGACGGCTCCCCTCAGGAGAAGCTGCAGGAGGAGGGATAGTCATCAGCCCCACAAGACGCAAGCAATGCAAATCTACACCTTTTAGCTCTTCCAAAAGTGAGAAAAGATTCTCGGGATCGACGCCACTTTTCGTATCTTCATGGCCCAAACGCACTTGAATAAGCCCAGAAATTATACGCCCTTGCTCAGCGCAGCTTTTATCAATGCGCCTAATTACTTCAGCAGAATCTAAAGAATGGATAACTGTAGCAATTTTGGCAGCAACATGAGCTTTATTTTTCTGTATATTACCAATTAAATGCCACTTTAAGTTGGGGAAATGTTCTGCTTTTAGTTTGGCCTCTTGTACGTAGTTTTCTCCGAAATCCTGCAAGCCGAAGTGGGCCGCAGCTTCGATAGCACAAAGAGGCTTTGTTTTAGAGACCCCAACAAGAGTTACTGAGCCAGGGTCTCGACCACAACTCAGGCAAGCGCGAGTCACCGACCCGCGCACTTGCACTAAGCGAGTGTGCAGAAGTTCGGGTGAGAACTCACGATCGACAGCGTCTGAATTCAAAGTTCCGAATCTGCTACTCATAACCTTACAGCCAATTCATAATAGTGTCGTTATCATTCATCTCATTGCTAGGCTGTTCCTGAAGATGAATTTCGGCATCTACTCCAGAGAAGTCCTGAACAGGCTGCTGCTCCTCATGGTACTGTTCCTCATCTTTGGCAATCAAACCGCGAGAATACAAAGCGCTCATAGACTGGTTGAAGCTTTGCATACCTTCTACGCCACCTTGCTGCAAGTAAGCAGCCAGGCCGTCTAAGTTGTCATTTAAGATAGAGTCGGAAACGGCCATATCGACAACTAAAACTTCTACGGCGGGAACTCTGCCCTTATCGTCAGCTCTGGTGATCAATTTCTGAGAAATTACGCCACGCAAGCAACTAGCCAAAAGCAAGCGGAATTGTCTCTGCGTCTCGCCAGTAAAGGTGGAGAGCATACGACGTACAGCCTGAACGGTATCAGGCATATTCATAGCCGCAATTACTAAGAAGCCTTTTTCAGCTGCAGTAGTAGCAGCCATTAAAGTGTCGGCATCTTTAATATCGCTAATGACCAAAACATCGGGATCTTGGCGCATAGCCATATTGATAGCATCATTGAAGCTCTGCGTATCGGTACCGACTTCGCGCTGAGTAATCAAAGAGTTGACCGTCTTGTGATAGTACTCGATAGGATCTTCGACTGTAACGATATGGCATTTGCGATTGTTGTTGATGTAATCGACAATGGAAGCCATAGTGGTAGACTTGCCAGAACCGGTAGGACCAGTCAAAATGATCAAGCCACTCTGGTAAAGGGAAAGCTTCTTTAAAATGGGAGGCAAACCCAAAACATCAAAGTCTAAAACTTCAGTGCGCAACATATGGAAATTGGCGCTTAAGTTGCCTCTTTCCAAGAAAGCGTTGACGATAAAGCGAGTGCCGTCAGAAGATACGTGAGCGAAGGAAACTTCATGTCCCTTCCTCACTTCTCTCCTTTGCTCAGGGGTCATAGCCGGATAAATGAGAGCTTTAGTGTCATCTTGAGCCAATTTTGTATCGCCCACAGGCACCAAATCGCCACTTAAACGCACGGTAGGAGTATTACCTACTTGTAAATGCAAATCGGAAGCGCGGTGACTAATGACAACTTGAAGGATGTCATCTAAATCGTAGCCCAGATTTTCGGTAATAGCCGGAATAGGCTCATCTTCTTCGACTGGCTCGCTGGCCGCAGCTTTAGGAGCAACACCTCCAGCGGAAGCAGCGGCGCTGGCAGCTTGAGCAACAGTAGCCGCAATCTGAGGAGCAGCTTCTACAGCATTGGCGGCCGCAGCGGTAACAGCTTCAGCGCTCTTACCAATATCGCGTACACGTTCGTCGAGCTGTTCTACTAAGCGCATAGCCATCTTAATAGCGCTTAAGTGCTTGTCGATTTCACTTTGAGACTCTTCGGCTTGAGCTACAGCTTCTTCAAACTTGGGAGCGTACTCGTCTAGCTTAGTTTGTAAAGCTTCTACATCGGAGTAGACGGCCTTTAACTTGTCGGCAACCTGATCGGCGCCATCTAAAGATTCGCGCAAAGAATCTAAAGAAGATTTAATCTCCTCAACTTCGCTCTTAAGAGAACCTGACTTTTCTTCCAGTTTCTCTTCCAAAGCCAAAGCGTTCTTTTCGTTTTCACTATTCAGCTCTTCTTTTAAAGAAGCAAAACCTGAGCGCAGCTCTTCGTTTTCAGTCTTAACACGCTCTTCTAAGGTTTCTAAAGCTACGCCTTGCTCTACTTTATAATTTTCGAAATCTTCACTTTTGGCAAAAGTGGAAGCTTGGCTAACTTCCTCTTTTAAGGCATCGAGACGTTCGCCCAGAGAAGTTTCTAAGGTTTCAATTTTTTCTGTGGTAGCATCGTTGGCGGCGCTTAATTTTTGCAATTCAGCGCTAGTCTCTTCCTTAACGGAAGCAAATTCGGCGCCCTTAGCTTCTAAGGCTTCTTCTACGGCCTTAAAACGCTCGCCCATTTCATCGAGGGAGCCCTGTACTTGAGCTAAATCTTCTGCAGAGGCACCTTCGGCAATTTCGTCAAAATCTTTGGAGAGACGTTCAAAGCGCCCCTGGAGCTTTAATATTTCTTTACTGGTGGTATCGCCTACCAAGGAGATATCTTCTAACTCAACCTCTATTCTAGAGAGGCGGCCTTCTACTGACATATCGGCATTGCTGTCTAACATATCGCTGTCTGATTTGGTACGAGGCTTTCTGGCCAAAGCTTGATCCCTTCCGTTCTGTAGAATTATCGCTTTAACGTTCTTTGACGTGCTCTCCCGCAACTGGCAAGAGAATGCCGAAGCGGATTTGCATCAATCCCCTGATTCCGCAACCATCGTCTGCCGAACGCGCCTAACAACTCCCATTTCTAAAGAAATGCAGTTGCGCGGCACTTTCGGTAGAATTGTGTTTTTTACCTGCACAAGCTAGACAAGTTTGCAGGCAGAAAGCGCACATTACGGGGAAAAGGGCCATTTCAGAGCTATAATATT
>DHKB01000029.1:17875-61240 GCA_002407045.1 Candidatus Bruticola papionis
AGCTATAATATTTTTTGCTATCTACTGGCAAATTTTGGCCATAGCGTCCACGATGTTTAGCCTTTTATACATAGTCTAATTGGCCCTAGCTAAGTTCTTTGACCATTTGCACACGTTCGTCCTGGTAGCCCATTTTTTTATAAAAATCGGCCGCTCTTTTATTAGCACAAGTTACGGTTAGGCCCACATATTTGATTCCCAATTCCCAAGCGGCTGTTTCTACAGCGTACATTAAATTTTGTCCCAGGCCACGACTCCAATATTCGGGTTTTACTGCCAAATCCAAAATCCAGGCTTGTTTTTCACCAGTCAAAAATTCAGTTGTATCCAGTTTGGCTACAACGTGGCCCACTATTTGGCCTCGCTCATTTTTAGCCACAAAGACAGCCATATTGTTCCTGGAAATTTGCCAATACAAAGCTTCCATATCGTTGCGACGAATTTCTTCCGCTTTGGCGAGATCATTCTGACGACGCGGAGACATAGAATAACCGACTATTTCTACTGATAGATCTATTATGCCGGGCAAATCTCTCTTCTCGGCACGACATATACTTATGCCATCTAACTCTAAACTTTTTTCTGCGACTTTAGGAGAGAAATCCATTGCAAAACCTCGGCCCTGAGCTGAAGAAGGCTAATTACGCTTAACACAAGTGCACCAAGACGCTTTATCTGTGCAAAAACAGCTAAAACGCTTGGCGCTAGAATTTATATGCTAGTTAAGTCAGAAGACTTAGCCTTTTATACCCTGCTCTTTTTTGATAGTTTCATAGGAGTCGAATTCTAAACCACGGCTCTTCAACTCTTCTTCAAAGGCGCTTACTAAGTAACGCAAACTATTCATCCAATCTTTAATATCAGCAGTAGTATTATTTTCAATGGTAGTACGACCATCACTCACTCTTTTGACAGTTTTACCGTAATCTTTATGGATCATGCACCACAAAACGGCCACATTGCGATGATTTCTCTTCAAAACTTCGCTATCATAAGTAGAGATGTCGCGCTGACCACCTTTTATTTCAGATTCAACCGTTTTCCAAGCTTCCATAGTCTTTTGATAGCGATCATAGTACGCTTTATCTTCAGATTTGGCACCAGCTTTTTTTACACGCACTGCACTTTTAGAAGTGCTAACAGTAGAGTCATCAGCGGAATTTTGTACACTCGAAGATTGGGTGGAAGAAGCCTGAGGAGCCGATTTACCAGCAGCGCGAGGATAATTTCCAGCTTTAGGATAGTACTGCCCAGCCTTGGGATAATTTTGCGCTTGAGCTGAATCTGACATAAAAGCTAAAGGCGCAGCACATACTCCAGCCATTAAAACCAAAGCAGCGAATTTGCGAATATTATTCATAAAGACAAAGCTCCTTACCAAAAAAAGTTACCATCTATTTAACAGGTAAAATACTGCACTCGAAACTCTTTTCCCGCACCTCAACGAAAAATTGCATATGGCATACCGTAGGCCATTGTTTTTGCCAATTTAGCGCAATAAAGTTCTTACGGGAACATATTTCAAAGAGCGACGGCGTAATTCAGGTTCCAATTTTTTAGCTAAGCGATAATTGATACGCTGACATTGCTGAGCTTTTAGTCGCAGTTTATGGTTAGGAAACTCTTTTTTATCGTCGACAATGCCTTGGCAATAATCAACCACGCTCGAACTCATAGAATAAAGTTCCAACAATTTCTGATTACTGCTGCGTTGTATTGTTTCAGGAGTTAGAGAATCAAAATGGGACTTGCTGATTTGAATTACTTGATCAAGATCTTGCAACATTTTGCTGTCGTCAGCCCAAGATTGGGTAGAAAGAGACAACAATAACGATAACACCACAAAAACAGCACACCATAAAAATGGTATCTTGCTTTGGTTATTTTTCAAGAGCAGCTCCTTAGGTACAAGGCAAGTACATTTAAGCCGGAAGGAATGTCTAAACGACTTTCGTGACCGTGCTTGGACGCCTCTAAATGCACCCTTTCGCCGATAAGCAAAACTCTACTTCCAAAACAGGAAAAATTAGTTTTACTGTGGCAATATCCCGGCAAGAAAATACTTCCAGTAGCTAAGCCAAAAAGCTTACCAAAAGTGGCAAATATTAACAAATATGTCACCAACTCTGTACATTTCTGATTTTTAATTAGGTAGATGCAGGAGGTTGTACTATGGGAATTAGTTCGGTATTTAATGTAGGCGTCTATCAAGTAAACCGCCAGGCGGTCAATCCTGCTCTTATCCGCAACATGGCTAACAGCGCCGGCAATATCAAGATTGAAGGCAACGCTTCTCCGGAAGCTTGGAGCGAATTGGCAGATCGAGTAGAAGCCAACGATTGCGTCTCTAGAGAAGATTTGCGCCAGATCCAAGATTTAGGGCGCGCTTGTTTCAAATACCACAGAGCTTTGCACAACGATTTCAGAGCCAGTGGTTACAAAGACAAAACGATTAAAGCTGAATTAGCCGACGTACACGTTTTCCGTTCTGGCAGTGATCAAATTCGCGAATCCTTGGCTTTGACCCAAGCTCAATTGGCCGTAGATGCAGCCGCTGGAGCTTCCTTTGGCCCCACTTCCTTGGTGGCTAACTATGCAGCCTACTCCGACTTACAAAAGAGTGCTTTAGAGCCTTTAGTAGACAACATTCAAGGTTTACGCGACGGTACCAGTCCCAACTTGTACCAAGGCAACAGCATCGAATCTTTCCACGGCGCCGAGATCTGGAAAGAAATGAATACTATGCTCGACGAGGCCACCGCTCAAGCCAAAGCAGGCCATCCTCAAGAGATTGACGCTCAATATTACGAATTAACTAGCCCTGAAATTGTTGGCAAGTTGGCGCAAGCTGCCGAAGCTGGCAACAAAGTGCGTGTCAACGTCGATCCTGGTCGTTTGGTAGCTTTTGCTGGCGATCATGTAGTTATCGACGAAGTGCCTGATAAGTTAAAAACCCTGATTCAGCTCTCACAAGTTAAAGGTGATGTGGCTGTCTCCACCTATCCTATTTCCAAACAGCTTAAAAATGCCAGCAACCTCATGCACCGCAAAGGCTTACGCGTAGGCGAAAAGTTCTTGCTCTCTGGTATGAATGCCAACGCTGGTAGTGGTGAAAATATCGACGCCGGTTACACTATCGAAGGCCCGGCAGCCAAACGCTTGGTGGAGAACTTTAAACGCGATGTAGGCCATTCGATAGGCGCTTCCAACGAAGAAGTTTACGGTGATAAGCCTTTGGCCGGATTCATGGAAGGCGATATCAATATGGGTACTCGCGGTCTCATTTCCATGTTCGACTGTGTCAGCGGCCCTTCTCCTGCCGGTACCGAAATGCCCAAAGCCACCAACGCTCAGCAATTGGCCGACATTGCCAAATCTATGGGACAAAACGTTTCCGACTATACAGATTGCTCTTTAGAAGAGATAGATAGCTTGCTCAAACGCGGTCAAGACATTCCTCTCTCTGCTAAAGGTAAAGAAGCTTTCTTGGGCGTCGTACAACGCGCTTTGGATATTACCCGCTCTCCAGAAAATGTAGCCAAGTTGCAAGACATCGACATCCCTACTGGTGATCCCAAAGGTACTACCGCTATAGCCTTAGCCGACTTACCAAATGACCGCCGTGCGGCCATGATTCAAGCTATACAAGATGCCGAAGAGTTTATTTACGTACCAGCTTTCGTTATGACCAAGAGCGTAGCTTCGGTATTAGTAGCCAAGCGCGATGAAATGAAAGCGCAAGGCAAAGATATCGATATTCGTGTAGTAGCCGACTCTGGAATATATCCTGATGGCGGCACTCCCAACGAAGGCGGCTTAAAATTCTTGGAAGATCACGGTATTGACGTCCGCTGGACTCTTTTGCCGCGCAGTTCCAACCACGATCGTAAAGTTCATGCAAAAGAAATTCTCACAGATAAAGGGGAATTTTTCGGAAGCACAAACTTCTCCAATAAAGGTATGGGAGTCAACTGGGAACATTCCGGCTACGTTAAGTTCAATCCTGACGACGAAGCCTCCGTGTCCCAGCACGAAAATGCCAAAGCTCACTTTCTCAATTTGTGGGACAACGAATCATTCGGTCTCAATACCAAAGATGCAGCCACTAAGCGCAAACGCGGTGCTAAAGGCCAACTGGATTACGAAGTTCAAGTTGAAGAAGCTCGCAGCGGTGTAGTTCGTGAAACTATTCGCGGAATTCAGAACTTCGAAAAGGCTAGCGCCGATTTTATCGGTAAGTTGGTAGGTTCTGACCCTCAAGCCACTTCCCGTATCGAAGAGCTGGTTTTGCAAGGATACGATCAAGGTTCCGCCACTCTTATGGCCGCTAAGGAAAAGATGGGTGACGAGGCTTTTTATAATGCTTTGCATAGCCTTCCCGCGTATGAGCAATTGCAGCAGATGAAATAGGGATCTGCTGTGTAGAATAGTTGAATCGTGGTCTCTTAGGTGCTTTGATTGCCCCTGATCTTCGGATCTTGAAGTATCTTGGAGTATTGTGGATCAACATAGGAGCGCCTCTCCTTTCACAAGAGGGAGGAGCGCTTCTATTTTTTTGCAAAGCTTTGTAAACGCTAATATTTAGGAGCCATTATTTGTGAAAATAAAAAACGTCCAATTTATTACTAGTGCCCCCACGATTAAAGAGACTCCCCCTGCTTGCGTTAAGCCGGAAATAGTTGTAGTGGGACGTTCTAATGTCGGAAAATCTTCTTTTATATGTAAATTAACTAATCGCAAAATAGCTAAAGTAAGTTCAACTCCAGGCAAAACTAGACTAATCAACTATTTTTTAATTGACGATTCTTGGTATTTAGTAGATTTGCCAGGCTACGGCTTTGCCAAAGTATCCAAGGCGGAAAAAGAGCGTTGGGGCCACGCTTTAGAAGAGTATTTAGCCAAAAGAGAAGGTATTCGCTTAGCTATTTTGTTGGTCGATTGTCGCCACGAAATAAAAGATTCAGATTTGCAAATGTACGACTGGTTAGTCGAAAATGATTTGCCAGTATGCATAGTTTTAACTAAAGGCGATAAAATAAATCGCAGCCAAGCAGCTCAAGCTAAAACTAGAGCTGCCAAAGCTTTTCAAATTGAGGCCCAAGAAGTTTTTATGATTTCTTCACAAACTGGCCAAGGTTTTGACATTTTAGGCAACTTCTTAGATGATGTTTTAAAGTAACCAATTAGTGGCAGAAATAAAAGAAGCCGATTTTTTTCTAAAAAGTCGGCTTCTTTTTTATTGTCAAGCTGCCGCCAAGTCTAAAAGACAGGTCAGCAGCTCACAATTTTAAGGAGCTAAGCTTCTCCGGGAAGGGCTTCAGCCAGCTCTACTTCAACTTCAAAGTGTTCGCCATTTTCGATAGCAGCTTCAACTTTTACAACTTCAGCATCTTCAGCACTTCCGGCCAAAAGGACGTCGGAAAGGGCTTGATCTAAAGCGGCCAGAGCAGCAGCCGAACCTTTTACGGTTAAAGTCTTGACAGGCCAACGCAATTTCTTCTGAGCCTTAGTCTTGGCTTGACGAATCTTGGAAAGAACTTCTACGGCACAACCATAGATATCTTCGAATTGAGGCTCAGGCACTTCAAGTTCGGCAACTGTAGGCCAAGGAGAAGTGTGAATAGAGCGCTCACGACCAGTTTCAGTAGCGAAGAGCCATGACCAAACTTCTTCAGTTACGTAAGGCAAGCACGGAGCGAAGAGACGCAAAATAGTGCGCATAGCCAAATAAAGAGCCGCTATAGCGGAACGGCGTCCGGCGCTGTCTTCAGCTTCGTAAGAACGACGCTTGACCAATTCGACATAGTCGTCGCAGAAATTCCAGAAGTCACCCTCGACAGCTTGGAGAGCGGCCGCGTATTCGAACTTATTAAAGTCGTCAGTAGCTTCTTTTACTACAGAGCGCAAACGAGCCAACAAAGCTTGATCTAAAGGAACAGTAACATTTTCTTTAGTCCAGTGCTCTTGGTAATCTAAATTGGCGCTGAGCTGACTGATTACAAAACGGCTGGCATTAAAGAGCTTAGTAACCAACTTGCGACCCAAGTCGAAAAGCTGAGGATCGAAAACTGTATCCGTGCCCAAACGAGCGCGAGCAGCCCAATAGCGGACAGCGTCGGCGGAATATTCTTCCAAGAAAGGCTTGGGAGTAACTACATTGCCTTTAGACTTCTCCATCTTCTTGCGATCTGGGTCTAAGATCCAACCGCTGATGACTACGTGCTTCCAAGGAATACTATTTTCGTGCATCCAAGCTTTTACGATAGTGTAGAAAGCCCAAGTACGAATAATCTCGTGAGATTGAGGACGCATATCCATGGGGAATAATTTAGCGTGACGATCTTCGTCGACGCCCCAACCGCTAACAATTTGAGGAGTTAAAGAAGAAGTGGCCCAAGTATCCATAACATCAGGATCACCAATAAAGCCACCGGGAACACCGCGCTGCTCTTCTGTAAATCCAGGAGCTGGCTGGCTCAAAGGATCGACTGGCAACATAGAAACATCGGCGAAAATAGGATTTTGGTAATCGACATTGCCTTGCTCGTCTAAACGATACCAAACGGGGAAAGGTACGCCAAAGAAACGCTGGCGGCTAATGCACCAATCGTATTGCAAACCTTCAATCCAGTGCTCGATGCGGCTGCGCATAAATTCGGGATGCCATTGAATCTTGCGAGCTTGCTCCAGAATTTGCTCTTTAACGTCTAAAACGCGAATAAACCACTGTCTGGTGGTGACGAACTCTAAGGGGAATTCGCCTTTTTCGTAATATTTTACGAATTGCTTGGTGGGACGGGGCTCAGCTAACAAGTCGCCACTTTCGCGTAAAAGTTCTACGATCTTGGCTCTAGCTTGCTTGACAAACAAGCCTTCCAATTGAGCGTGAGCAGCGTTGGCAGCTTCGGGATCCAAGCTCTGGAAAGGCTCCTGAGAATAATCGGCATGGCCGATCTTACCGTCACGGCCAATAAGCTGGCGTAAAGGCAAATTGGATTTACGCCAATATTCTACGTCGGCGGTATCACCAAAAGTACAAACCATCAAAATACCGGTGCCTTTTTCAGGATCGGCATGCTCGGCAGGTAAAATAGGCACTACGGCTTTGAAGATAGGCGTAATAGCTTTCTTGCCAAAGAGAGGCTTATAACGCTCGTCGTCGGGGTGAGCCACAACAGCGATACAAGCGCCTAACAACTCCGGACGAGTAGTGGAAATAGTAAATTCTCCGCCACCTTCCACTTGGAAGCGCAAATCATGGAAGCGTCCTTCACCTTCTTTGTCTACCATTTCAGCTTGGGCCACAGCGGTACCAAAACCAGTATCCCAAGCGGTAGGCAACTCAGCGTGATAGACTCGGCCTTTCTTTACTAAATCAAGGAAAGAAAGCTGAGAAGCGCGACGGCAAGTATCGTTGATAGTGCTATAAGCCAAATTCCAGTCTACAGAGAGACCGAGATGGCGCCACAAGTCTTCAAAAGCTTTTTCATCTTCTTTAGTCAGAGTGGTGCAAGCCTCGATAAAGTTGGGGCGAGACACTTCCTTCTGAGGAACGGCGGCTTTCTTTTTGCCACTAGTGACGGGCTGGCGCTCCAATTTGTAATCGGGATCGTAAGGCAAATTGGGATTGCACTTAATGCCAAAGACGTTCTGTACACGTCTCTCGGTAGGCAAACCGTTATCATCCCAGCCCATAGGATAGGCAATATTTTTGCCCAACATACGCTGATAACGTACAATTAAATCTTGGTGAGTATAAGAAAATACGTGACCGATATGTAAAGAACCGGATACGGTGGGAGGCGGGCTGTCTACGACAAAAGTTTCTTCGCGGGGACGGGAAGAATCCCAATTATAAATTCCCCATTCTGCCCAATTTTTCGCCCATTCAGCTTCAGCTTCGGCGAACTGATATTTTTTGGGAATCGCTTTCATATTAAAGAATAAGCCTCCAAAGGTATTGACTATACGCTCAATTAAGAGCCGAAAATCTTTCTATCTTCAAGAAAGCAAACTTTTGAACTTCGGCCTGCAGTTCCTTGTTACATTAAGTTACTTTTTGAACATTTTAAGCACTAAAGCTCAAACTACAGTTTAAACGAGCGGAAAAATAGTCAGAAGAATCATTTTTAGGCTTCAAACAAGTCTAAAAGGAGAGCAAAAAGGAAAGATCCAGAAGATCGCGGAAAAGTCGGTCGCTATGAGTCAAAAGGCAGAGAAAAAACCTCAATCTATAACACATTTTAATTCAGCAATAGAAGAGCAAGCCTATGCAATTGCCAATCAGGCTGGAATTGCTTGTTTGCGACAAGCTAAGCTCGATCCAATTATGCAACAATTTTTTGTCACTTTAATTATGAACTATTTAAATAGAGAATTAGCCGATCGAGAGTGGCAAATAAAAGTAAAGGACAACTTTTTTACCCTTAGCTGGTTAGTAAACGGTGTCCGCAAAGAATGGCTCCAGTTGCGCTTTGCTCCTCGCTGCAGTCGGTGGTTGATCATGCGACGCGGTGGCTTAAAAGTTGCTCCAGAATTAAATGGCCATATTTGGTTTCCCCATCAACCAGATCGGCCTTGCTTATCTTTAAGCGATTGGCTCAGCCAAATTCGTAAGTTGCTGACCAATAGATTCAATAAGAATAGTTCTTCTAAGCCACAATAAATCCACAAAAAAAAGATGCTACCCTTACCGAAACAAAATAAAACTCTCCGCCATTTACATGATCTTTTCTGTGTTAAAGATAGTCAGGGGCGATTTTTGGCTTCTCGTTGGGTTAGCAGACTTTTAATTTGCCCTTCTCCTTCGCCGACAGCTTTGGCAATGCGTTTTGTCCACAAAGAGCTAGTCTTTTGTCTAGCGGCTTTGGCTGCGGCCATTTCTGTTTTTTTTACCAAACCGAGTCTGAGCCTATATTTAGGTTACATTGATTTACGCGTTTTGGAATTGCTTTTTTCACTTATGGCTGCAGCTGCAGGTTTGCAACGAGTAGGTTTCTTTCAGAATCTGGCCGTTCATTTGCGCCGTCACTGCCGCTCTGAAGCATGGTTGGCTAACCTTTTAGTCTTGCTGTGTTTCTTCTCAGCTATGTTTATTACCAACGACGTAGCTTTGATAGTGTTTGTGCCTTTTACTTTACAAGTAATGCGCGGCGCAAGTAAGCAACACTTGATCTTTACCGTCGTTATGGAAACTGTAGCGGCCAATTTGGGCAGTATGGTTACCCCTTTAGGCAATCCGCAAAATATCTTTCTTTGCTCTTTTTACAATTTAAGCCTCAAACAATTTTTAAATTTAACCGTACCTTGGGGATTAATATCGTTAGCTTTAATTGAGTCGGCTATGCTTATTGAAGCTAAATTGTTTTCTTCGTCGACAGCACTAGCTAACGCTGGCGACAACGAATTGCCCAAATTGGACAGAGCCTTGCTGTTGCGCTATTTTCTCTGTTTAGCATTGTGCTTATTAACGGTAGCCAAAGTAATCTCGGCCCATTTTTGTGCAGCCTTCATACTGATCTGGCTTTTAGTTGCTGATAGAGAGTTGCTTAAACGTCTCGACTACGTACTCTTGCTAACTTTTGTATGCTTTTTCATATTTGTAGGCAACACTGCCCAAGTAGAGCAAGTAAAAGAATGGGCCGAATATTTGTTGGCTGGACGAGAATTGTTGGCCAGCGCTTTACTCTCGCAAATTATCAGCAATGTGCCAGCTGCCGTTATGCTAGCCCCCTTTACTAAGCAGAGCGCCGCTTTGCTTTTGGGCGTCAACTTAGGAGGCTTGGGCACTCTGGTAGCCTCTTTAGCCAGCCTTATTTCTTACCGCCTTTATATAAATGGCGCTCAAGCCGACAGTAAGGCCTACTTATATACTTTTACAATTCTAAACTTCGCTTTTTTAGCTATACTCTTGCTTATAGCTTCTTGCTTACTTTAGTTTGCTTTTTCAAGCAAGTTTAATGTTCAACTTCTTGCAAAGTGAGTCTATTCCAGTACCAACGCGGCAAGTTGCCTCCTTGCCTAATAAAAAGTACCAAAACAAACAATCCCCAGAGAATGGAGAAAATACCGCAAGCTAATCCTACCCAAGGGCACCAAAAGATAGCTGCCAAAAGCATGCAAATAGCCAAATCTTCTAATAACGACAGCACCATAGTGCCCATAGAAGTAACGCCAGGCGCCAAATCTACCAGCCAGAGACGCATGAGAGGTTTAGCTAAATTGACTAGAAGAGCTGTCAAACCACCAACGCTGACACCTAAGACAACTAACCCCACCCAATGTGAGCAAGTAATAATAGAAACAGCCAACCAAATAGCTATAGCAGTACGCAAAACTAAACCACAACTGTCCAGAACATGGCCATAAACTTTAAATTTATCGACTATAATTTCTATAACTGCTGCCAGAACAACTAAAGCAATAAAGCGCCAATCAGCCATAAAATAGAAATTGGGATCGAGAAAGAGCCAACCTAAATGGGCTAAAACAGATACACCTAGCAAACTTAGACCAGCACGGACTCCACAACAAGCTGAAATACCGAAGCTGAGAAAAAAGCTCCACCAAAAGGCAGCATCCATAGCTATCTCTGTTCCTCCCAAAAAAAATTCTGGCCCCATCTTCGACGCCGGTCGCTATTGTAGCACAAAAAAAAGACTGCGAAATAAAAGATGGCACTTTGTTCATGCACAAAGTGCCATCTTTATTAGGCAAAAGAAGTAAAAAACTTGCTCGTAAGCCCTAAAAAGATAAAATACTTTTTAAGGCTAAACCTAGCCAAAACTATAAGGAATACTCCATAGAAAGATCGTCCAACTGGTAGCCTTCGAAGTTTTGGATCTTGGCATTCATTTGCTCGCGCATTTGAGCAATTTGTATTTTCATTTGGTTGTTGTAATCATTGACAACAGCCTGCTCTGGACTATTGGCTACTACGTTGCGAGCATGAGCCAAATGGCCTTTGCAAGCGCTTTCGTAGGTGCCAGCCATACCCTTAAGAGCCGGAGGCAAGGTCTGACGCATAATAGCGGCGTCAGCAGAGATGTTAGCATTCTGAGACTCGATATTGGCTTGCTTCATAAGCTCTTGGAACTTGGCTTGGCCATCTTCAGAGTTCATATACTCGTTCATCTTATTGTAATCAGAATAGAGCTCGCTGAGCTGTTTGCTAGCAGGCATGTTAGTGTAGTCTTCGCCTTTATCCAAAGCGGCCAACTGAGCCTGATACTTAACTTCCTTTTCGTAAGCGGCGCGAGCAGCGGCACTCTTAGAATCTTCGGGCACACCTTCAAGAATTTTGGGCTGACCATTCTCAAAGATAAGGTTGCCATTGTCATCTACAGCATAGCTGTTCTTAGAGAAATATTCGCTCTTGGCCAATTCGACCTTATCGGCTTCTCTCTCCATTTCGATCTGAGCTCTCTTATTTTCTTTTTCTTCGAGTTTGCTCAAATCTAAAACGGACTGTTGCATCTCGGCTTGGTTGCCCAATACGCTGAAAGAGTTGGCGGTATTCTCGGGAACTTCTACTCCGTAAGCTTCTAATTTTTCGCGCAAATCTTTGATAGCGGAAGAATAATCTACACCGGCTCCAGTGCCGAGCTCTTTATTAGTATTATCGAAGCTTTTAACTAAGGAAGTAAGAGAAGAAAAACCGCTCCCCATAATGCTGGCTAAATTGCCAATTCCGTCCATGAAAAGATCCTCCTTATAGATCAAAAATATAAGCTTACCCTTATTATCACCAAAAATACTGCACTTGTAAACGAACTGAAAGATTTTTTACAGAAAAATCTCAATTTTACCAGAGTACGAAAGCCCTTTCTATCGGCTTTCAAGATAGGAAGGAAGTTTATAGCGGCTAGTTTTTCTAAGTCCTAAAAGAATATTGAGGACTTTGGCGCTCTGTTCTTGCTTCAAGCCAAAAGTTTCCGCTAAATTCGCTGCCAAACTTTCTAAAGTTAGACAAGGATTGCGCTTTTGGGCTAAAGGAATAACTTCCTTACTATCGGCGGCAATTAAGCCCTCGGGACGCTCTGAACTGACTTCAAAGCCAGAGTCGGCTTGTTTAGCTTTCGCTACTTTAGGATAAATCTGGCCCAAAGTTTCGTACAAAATACGGTTTTCGGTGTCTAGATGCAAAGCTATGCCAAAGCGGAGATCTACAAAAGAGAGCCATTCTCCACTGTCAACGTTTAACACTTCGCAAGTGCCTAAATCAATAGCCTCTCCATCTTTTGTCCCATAAGGGCAGCGGCAAATAACTGGCAAAGAAGCAGCTTCAAATTCACCGGCATGCAAAGGCGGAGGGATCAAGGAAGCCAGCTTAATAAAGAAAGGATCGCTTCCCGGTTTTAAGCGATGTGCGCCATATAATTGGAAAATGTCCAATTCACGCACTACCACTTCATTATTAGAAGTAGCTTCGTAGTCTGGCAAATAATTGCAAAAACTATCGAATAAATTCATTCCATATTCGCGATTGCTAAATGGCAACTTGCGAGCGATCAAGAAACTATGCCAAGCGGCTACCAACTTCTGGCGCTGTACATTGGCAAAGTTGGGAGGCAAAATTAAGTAGGGACGAGCTTGGGCAATATCTTCACGCTGGAAAGCGCCATCTACTTTGAGCATATAACGAGCGAGCAATTTTATTTTGGGCTCTTCACCTCGGAGATTGGCTAAAGCTGGAGCTTCCAGCTTCTTTTCCTGTGAGTCTTTGTTGGGATCGTCTAGCCAATGACGCACTCGCTCGGCAACTTCCTCGATAGCTTCCGCTTCTAAAGTATCAACAATATCAGCACGTTCCCAGCCTTCACAGGCTACTTCAGCAGAGAAGTGAACGCCAGAAGTTAGAGAAAGCTCAGCCAAGGCTGCAGCAGCCGCTTGACCTAATTGCGGATCATTTAAAAGCGCCCTCAATTTCATTGCCGATTGCTCACTATTGTCTTTAGTTGAAGCTAAAGCTGAGCAAGCTAGTAAACGACAAGCAAGCTCCCTTTCGGTTTCAGAGCGACTATCAATTGTAGCCAGAAGCATTTCTTGAATTTGTCGGCGCAATTGAGATGGATTCCACAAAATGTGCTGAGAATTTAAAATCGCTCCCGGCTTATTGAATATTCCATAAATAACCAGTCTAGCTGCAACTCGACTTAAAGAAGCCATTTGCAAAGCTTCAATAAGCTCGTGAGCTAGTTGCAAATCTCCGCGTAGCTCCTTTCCTTCTGAGCCTAAAATGATAGAGAGACGCCAACAAGCAAAGCGCTCAACAGCTCCTTCCAAGGAAGCCACAAAATCTTCAGAGCTCAATAAGCGGCGCAAGACATTCAGAATATCTTGGTTTTTAGCTACTGACAGTAAAGGAGTATTTTCGGCAAGTACCGCCTGGCTGCCCTTAAAACAAGCCTCTAAGGAAAGGTCGGTGTCCTCTTTAGGGGAGACTAAGCCAGCCAGCATATCTTTAGTGCTCTCGTACACACGCCCCAATAAACCTCTGAAGTGAGGGAACTCTGCAATTTTTCCAGCAAAAGTTAAACCGCTATTTGTAGGCCCAGCCAAACTCTCAACCGTATCGGCTTTAGCAATAAAGCGATAAGAAATAGCTCCCTTTTCGTCACTATAAGCAGCAGCGATATTACTTTTGCCTACTAATTTGTCGGCACTAACTTTGGCTATTCTGCCTACAACTCGATTGTGGAAGTGGTAAGCTTGGTATCCTTCTATAAATCCGTGGCGTCCAACTACAGAAGAAGGTACTTTACCAAGTTGATCGGCGCTAAATACCGCCCAACGCAATTCTTTTTCTTCGTCGATAAAGCAACTCAAAAGAGGCAATCCCTTTTGCAAAAATACCGACATATCCAAAGTTGATACTTTTTCTAAAATAGGCAGACCAAGAATAATGTAACCGCTAAAAGAGTAATTTTCGGCGCAAAGTTTTTGTAATTCTTTGTTATCTTTTACATAAAGAATTTTAGTCAAACCACTGTAAGTATCCCAAAAAGAAGCTAGGGCACCTTTATTAGTAAGTGAAAGCAACTTGCTAAAATCATGCAAAGTGTCTTCAAACTTCTCGCCTATCAAAGTTAGAGCTACTAAATTTAGACCAAAGGCTCGTCCTACACTCAGCATAGAATAAAGAGAGTGCTCGCTTAAATAAGTTTCCGGCAAAAATTGTTCTATAAGATCTTCATCAATAATTTTAGCTTGCAAATCGGTATAGAGGCAAAAAGCCGACAGAGTGCCTGGATTTACTTTTTTACCATAAGCTTCAAATAGCGAACTAAGGGCACATTGTGCAAAAGTGGGACCTTCCTTTTCCGGCACTAATTCCAATAGCTTGTGCAAAACAGCAGCCGTATCTTCGCGACCACCATCTTCAGCTATATCGCAAACTACCGAGCGGAAAGTACGCTGTTTCATAGTTTTAATCAAAAAGTCGCAAACTTCTTTAACATCTTTATCTTGAGGAGCTATCTCACTTCCAGAAAAAAAAGTTTCAACAGCTTGATATCCCAAAGGACTGATCTTAACAATTTGTTTGTTGCCTAAATCTTTCTTAAGTTCACTCTCAGTCAGCCTTCGAGAAAAAATGTCAGCTAAAATGCAAGTAGCCGCTAAAATATTGGCATTAATGGGTAGCCCCTTATTGTGCAAATTTTCGCTTACAGTGGTGGTATCGCAATTTAAAAGTTCTTGGCAATTAGCGAAATTATCTTTGATAAAATTGACCGTCTTAGCGACATGTTTACTTTGAGAATGGCGTGTCAATCTTGACAAATAGCCGAAAACTGTACGATTTGGTTTAATGACAGTTGCCAAGAAACTTACCATTTGAGCAACGGGAGGTATCCTAATGCTCTTAAATTCATGAGAGCAAGTTTCGTGGAAGTCTAGAACTAGGCAATCTTCGTCCAATTCGACAAGGTAACGCACCAGTTCAGTTCCGAAGCTGACTTGGATATCGAGCCCTTGTCGACCGCCATAGCCTTTAATACGTTCCGCCTTATTAATTTGGGCACTTTGAGAAAAATCGACATTTGCTGCCGATTTAATGGCCGCAACGGAGAAATCAACGCCAAAGTTATAGACAAAAGCAGGTACTCCAGCCCGCTCTCGTTGTGAAACTTCCGCCTGACTTAAAATAATATTGTGTACTCGAAAGAGCGGCTGGGAGTCATTATCTAAACAAAAAGCTACTCCCTCACCTTCGCGAAAGACGGAAAAGCCAGCTTCTGTCGCTTTATAACTGGTAAATGCAATATTCTCCGCTTGGACAGTCTTTTTTTTGCGAAAAATATTTTTCAAAGCCCGAAACATTGTCATCCCTGCCTTTCACTAGACTTAATTGATTTATTTACTACCAGTGCCGTAAAATATGAGCCTATACAGACTCCGAGTGGGAGCGAGCATGATAGGAGGAACGAGCCAAAGGCGCCGATTCCACATATTTAAAGCCACGCTTGAGCCCTTCTTGACGATAGAAAGCAAATTCTTCCGGAGTGCGATAACGCATAACGGGAACATTTTTCAAACTTGGCCGCAAGTACTGCCCAATAGTTAAAATGTCGGTACCGACACTGCGCAAATCATCCATTACTTGCAAAACTTCGCGATGACTTTCTCCTAAACCGACCATAAGTCCAGATTTAGTCATCATTTGAGCTTCACCATGTTGCTGAGCGTACTCTTTAGCATGTTGGATAATATTTAAACAACGTCGATAATCACCGCGAGAGCGCAAGCGCGGATAAAGTCTGGGCACAGTTTCTACATTGTGATTGAGCACTTTAGGTTCGGCCGCCAGCACAATATTCAGTGCTTCTAAACTGCCGCCGAAATCGGGTATAAGCACCTCTACTTTAGTTTGCGGCGAAGAAGCTTTAACAGCTCTAATAACTTCGGCAAAGCGAGAGGCTCCACCATCAGACAAATCGTCGCGAGTTACGGAAGTTATTACTACATACTTTATGTTTAAATCGACGGCCGCTTGAGCTACGCGTTCAGCTTCTTGGTCTTCTAAAGGCCACGGCCGCCCTTTAGTTACCGCACAATAGGCGCAACCTCTAGTACAAATGCTGCCCAAAATCATAAACGTAGCCGTACCACAGCTCCAACATTCGGAGATATTGGGACAACGCGCTTCTTGGCAAACGGTATGTAAAGTTTGCTTTTTCAACGTACTATTGACAGCGCCATAAGAAGTGGTAGTACGTGTACGCACTTTAAGCCATTCCGGCTTAGCGATATTCTTTTTCCATTCTGCAGAGCCGACTTCAGGGATTAGCAACTCGTCTTCAGCTAAAAAATGCTCTAAATCGACAACTTGAGATTCTGGTGTATTGGTCAAGCCGAAAATACCTTTCTGTTTTGCCAAAGTATTGGTCTTAAGCGCGTCTGAAACGACGAGCCGGAGCAGGGAAAAAGTTGATAGGCGTACCTAACGCATGGTGCGCAGCCTCAGCCACAGACTCAGAAAGGCTGGGGTGAGGATGGATAGTAGAAGCTATATCCTCCAAAGAAGCCGCTTTATGTAAAGCCAAAGTACCTTCAGCAATTAAATCGCAAGCGTGCTCGCCAATTATGTGTAAGCCGAGCACTTGTTTGCTTTCAGCGTCAGCAACTATTTTTACAAAGCCATCGGTGTGGCCGCTGATATTAGCTTTACCCAAAGCAGCTAAGGGGAACTTACCTATAGCTGTTTTGTAGCCTAACTCTTCAGCTTTTTCTTGCGTAAGGCCTACGCTAGCCACTTCCGGCTGGCAGTAAGTAGCTGAAGGACATTGCTCATAATTGAGTAGCTGCGGTTCTAAACCGAAAGCATGTTCGACCGCTACAATGGCTTCAGCAGCGGCCATATGGGCCAATTGAGGAGCAGGCACAATATCGCCAATAGCATATATATTATCTACTTCGGTGCGCATATAACAATCGACTGGAATAAGGCCGCGCTCCGTAAGTTTAAGGCCAACTTCTTCTAAACCAAGATCAGCCAAGTTGGGGCTTCGGCCTACAGCGACCAAAAGATAAGCAGCCTCTAAACAATTTTGACCGGCACCATTTTCTGGCAAGCCTTCTCCCCAAATTCGTACATTCTCACCCACGCGTTCCGCTTTATCTACTAGGGTTCCGGTATATATTTTCCAGCCAGCTTTGCGACACAAGCGTTGCATTTCCGCCGAAACTTCACCATCTTCCAAAGGTAATAAACGTTCAGCCAGTTCAATAACGGTAATTTGCGTTCCTAAGGAGGCAAAAATTGAAGCGAATTCCATGCCTACAGCTCCGGAGCCCACCACAATCAACGATTGAGGAACTTCTGTCAAATTCAAAATATGATCAGAGGTAAGAATGCGCTCACCATCAATAGGGAAAATTTTAGGCACGGCCACAGAAGAGCCTACAGCCAAAATCAAGCGATCAAATTCTATTTTTTCTCCGTTTGTTTCGACAGTTGTACTATTAAGCAAACGGCCACGACCATGAATAACTTTTACATTATTGCGCTTTAACAGAGAATCTATGCCCATAGCTAAACGGCGCACGATTCCATTTTTGCGCTCCTGAACTTTGCTCATATCTATTGAAGGAGCGCCTTCTAAGTTGATACCAAAGGAAGACGCTTCTTTTATAGCTTGGAAACGTAAGGAGGCTTCCACCAAAGCTTTTGTGGGAATACAACCACGATTTAAGCAAGTGCCACCCAAATTTTTATCTTGTTCTATCAAGGTAACTTCAAAGCCAAGCTGTGCGCCTCTTATAGCCGCAGTATAACCGCCGGGGCCTCCACCTAAAATACAAAGCCGCATAGTACGCCTCCCTCTAGATATTAAGTTAAAGTTAAAGATTGATTTCCTGACGATCTAAAGGAGAGTCAGGACGGACAACGGGAGCTCCACACTGAGGGCAGCGCAATACTCCCAATTCTATTGGACAATCTTCGGACCAAAAAGGCAAAGCACATTCCCTATAGATATAGGCGTCACAATGTTCATTGGTGCAAAAGACCACAAAAGGATTGCCTTGAAGATTTAATTTTTGCGTGAGATAGCGACCACTATTTATGCGCTTCACTTTTTTTTCATAGCTGCGCAAAACTAAATGGGGTTTACCGTCTCCAGAAGGCATAATGTTGTTCCTTTCTCTGCTGTTGCAAACGGACAGACTTTAATTTTGAGCCATGTAAGCTTCAACTTCGCTTCTTTCAGTAGGCATACCGGGAGTGAGCAATTCGCTGCCAACTTCCGTCACCATATAGTTACGTTCGATACGGATACCGTGCACTTCTTCCAAGCAAGGAGCCAACTTGCTAGGATTAACATATTTTCGCACTAAATCGACATAGTCTCTATGTTGCAATAATTCGGCAATAAAGTACAAACCTGGCTCTATAGTGCAAACTAAGCCGGGCTCTAAATTTCTATTAAGACGCAAACTCTTCCAGCCTAAAAGCGAGCTGCGCTCGCGTCCAGGAGCATAACCAGCCAAGTCGCCCAAGTCTTCCATGTCATGCACATCTAAGCCCATCAAATGGCCGATACCATGAGGCATAAATAAAGAGATCACATTTTTATCAACATATTCTTGGATAGTTCCACCTTGCAAAAGGCCATAATCGGCCAGACCTTCAGCGAAAGTTTCCAAAGCTAAACGGTGAACGTCAGCATAATTGATTCCAGCTTTAAGGGCTCCAGCACAGCGGCGATGAGCAGTCAAGACAATATCGTAAATTTGCGCTTGTGCAGGCGTATAGTGGCCACTAACCGGCCAAGTATTAGTAATGTCGCCAGCCCAGCCGTTTTTGTTTTCGGCGCCGAAATCGACTAAAAGCAAGCGATTGGCTGCCAAATCGGCACCCAGTTTGATCTGGTGCAAACGTTCGCCGGAAGTACTAATAATGGGATTAAAAGAGAGCGAGCCTCCAGCTTGATTTACTGTGTGCAACATAGCTGCAGCAATATCATATTCATTTTTCGCTTTAGGCAAAGCACGTAAACCAGCTAAATGGGCTTGTACGGTAAGGGAACAAGCGTCGCGCAACTCTGCCTGAGCAGCTAAATCGGCGTGCAAACGCAAATCGATCACAGCTTTGGCTAAGAGGCGATCTGGCTCATAATCCAGGCTGGGAATGCGTCCCAAAAGCGACTCAAAAGCTAAATTCTGTGATTCAGCAGGCAAAGGCAAAGCAGCCAATTTATTAGGATCAATTTCGAGAAGAAAAGCTTCCAATTCGTCAGTGCAATGGACTTGACAACCACTGCGGGCAGCAGCTTCTTGAGGGTCTTCGCCAGGGCCGCTCCAGATAATATCATCTAAAGTGTAAGGGGGCAAAAACAGATGAGCTTGACCTTTATGAAGCAAAAAATAGCTCCCTGGAGCTGCCCAACCAGCGAAATAAAGGAAATGGCTGGCCGGTCTAAAGGGGTAAATATTATCTGGGTAATTGCGGCACTGTTCGAAACCGCTACTCAAAAGGACACTGTAAGGAGCTATGGCTTTAGCTAAAGTTTGGTGGCGAAAATGTAAAGGGCTCACTTTTTATCTTCTTTCTTTTTCTAAAAACTTATACTACAACAACTTTTATGCTTACAACCGAACCCTTTTTCTAGAAAACGAGCACCTTTTCCCGCCCCAATTGCCTTTCACTTGGTTAAGTAATTGTACATTCAGTACCAAGAATCAACATTTTGCTAAAAGGGAAGAAATCAGAAAAAGAAAAGCTTTAACGGTTCGTATTCGAAAAAGATGGTAAAAACCCAAAAACAAAATCGTCTCAAATGCAACTTAGTCGAAATATTACTTTTTTTGAATTTTAGGTTGCACAAAAGATCCAAAGAGGAGAACGTTGTAAAAACGTGACAAACGAAAATTCAAACACCAAGATTGAGGATAAAGAAGCCCTCGACAGCACGTTGTCACCAGCTTCTGCCCAACAGCCTCAAGATGAAACCTCTTTGTCTGAACTAAACAGTCAAGAGGAAGAAGAAGTTCCGATTGAGTCCCCTATTGAGTATGCCGCCGAGGATACTCAGGAGAAGGGCCGCGAAGAAGGGGTACAAACTCCTCCCCCGCTTCAAGAAGGCGAAGATCCGGAACATTACTGGTTCCATCATGT
The DNA here is from genome assembly GCA_002407045.1 of Candidatus Bruticola papionis. Classification (GTDB taxonomy): domain Bacteria; phylum Vulcanimicrobiota; class Xenobia; order Xenobiales; family Xenobiaceae; genus Bruticola; species Bruticola papionis. Next base: position 37,992 of record DHKB01000029.1, read on the forward strand.
TTACCAAGGGCCTGGCGTTCCCCAGCTAACGGCCCGAGCCGTAATTATGGGCGCTTTAATCGGCGGCGTCATGTCTCTGTCCAATTTATATGTAGGCTTAAAAACCGGCTGGGGCTTAGGTGTAGCCATTACAGCTTGTATTTTGTCCTATTCAATTTGGACAACTTTGCATTCGCTGTTCCCTAAGATTTTCAAGACGCAAATGAGCATCCTGGAAAATAACTGTATGCAATCTTGCGCTTCTTCGGCTGGCTATTCTACCGGCGGCACTATGGTCTCAGCCATTGCAGCCTATCTAATCTTAACTGGCACCCATATGAGTTGGGGCGTTTTAACGATTTGGACTTTCTTCTTGGCTGCTTTGGGCGTTTGCATGGCCATTCCCATGAAACGTCAGATGATCAATATCGAACAATTGAAGTTCCCTTCCGGTATTGCTTGCGCCGAAACTTTGCGCAGCTTGCATTCTCACGGTGCTGAAGCTATACGCAAAGCCAAAGCTTTGGGTATAGCCGGTTTGGGCGGCGGCTTGTTGGCCTTCTTGCGCGACGGTTGGGGTAAGATTCCCGGTCAAATACCTTTCCCTGGTTCAATTTGCGGCTACTCCATGAAGAGCCTAACCTTCAGTTTCGATATTAGCGGCGTGATGATTGCCGCTGGTGCTTTGGTAGGTTGGCGCGTTTCCTGGTCTATGCTCTTAGGAGGTATTCTTTGCTACGGAGTATTGGCCCCTTGGATGACCAATATCGGCGCTATCGACAGTGCAGCTTTGGCTGACAGCGGCTACCGTACAATTGTAGGTTGGAGCACTTGGACTGGCGCCGCTATTATGGTTGCCTCTGGTTTAACCATGTTCTTTATGGAATGGAAGACTATGGCCCGCGCTTTCAGTGGTTTAGCCAATATTTTTGGCAAAAAGAAAGAAAAAGTACACGATCCTCTGGAAGATATTGAAGTTCCCACTTCTTGGTTTATGTTGGGTACGCTTATTTCCGGTATCGGATGCATTTTAGTGCTGCACTTCATTTTCCACACTACTTGGTGGATGGGCTTAATCGCCGTAGTAGCCACTTTCTTCCTGGCTTTGGTAGCTTGCCGTGCTACTGGTGAATCTGACATTACTCCCGTCGGCGCTATGGGTAAAATTACTCAGCTGACTTTTGGTTTATTGGCCCCTTCCAATGTGACCACCAACTTAATGACCGCCGGTTTAACTGCTGGTGCAGCCGGTTCTTCTGCCGACTTGCTGACCGACCTCAAGAGCGGCTACGTTTTGGGTGCCAACCCCAGACAGCAATTTTTAGCTCAATTTAGCGGTATCTTCGCCGGTACTTTAGTGGCTGTTCCCGCTTTTTATTTAATCGTTCCCGATGCCTCCGTCTTAGGTGGCGACCAGTGGCCAGCTCCCAGCGCTCAAGTGTGGGCTAAAGTAGCTGAGCTTTTGAAAGATGGTTTCAGTGCTCTTCACCCAACCGCTCAGTTGGGTATGCTTATCGGCTGCTTAATCGGCATTGCCATTCCTTTGCTGGAGAAATATTTGCCCGAAAAAATGCGCAAATTTATCCCTTCAGCTACCGGTTTGGGCTTAGCTATGGTAATTCCCTTCTACAATTCTTTGTCTATGTTTATCGGCGCTTGCATTGCCACTTACTTAGAAAAGAAGCACAAACAAATGTCCGACGACTACGTAGTGCCAGTAGCTTCCGGTATTATCGCTGGCGAATCGCTTGTAGGTGTGGCTATTGCCTTAAAGATGGCCTTGCCTGGCTTAATGAAAACTTTAATGCCAAGCAAATTTTAGGCTTTTAGCCTAAAATTTAAATAATTATGGCCGCAGAACCGGTTGCTTATGCAGCGGACTCTGCGGCCATAATTATTTTGGAGCCGAGCTCCACGCCCTTTTAGTCGTTGAGAGCCGCTCCCACAAACATAAGGAAGACCAGAATAGAAATGGCCACAAAGACTACGCCGCCGCAGCAGCCCAAGGCAAAACCAGAGATAAAGTTTTTGTTAGCTTTACGATCTTGCTCTTCTTTGGCTATAGATGTCAGCTGCGGCTTCAAAGCAGTCTGGCGAGTCGGCGCAACACTTGGCTTTTGAGAAGCACGTGCTGTGGGAGCAGCCGTAGGTTGGCTACCAACTTGGGGAGAAGCCGCTTGGGTGGCGGCGGCAGAAGCAGCACTAAAAGGCGCTGCCGCCGCTACAGAGGCTCCGCCCTGCTTCTGATTTGAGCTCGTCTCCGGCTTGGCATTGGCCAAACGTGGCGCAGCTTGACCAGGCGCCTTGGGAGCATTGTCGGAGGCGTTGTCGCTCCATTGAGCTACCGAACGTTCAACCCATTGATGCAATTCACCAGTATCTTTAGGCATATTGTTGCCAGCGGCAGACACCGAATTAGGCTTAGGTGCTTCAGGATTAGATGCTTTTTCCGAAGTTTCCCTAGAAGTGTCGACCAACTTGGCTGTGACAGGAGCAGAAGACGTCGAATTGACGGCAACTGGTTGAGGTTCTGGCGAGAAAGGACGCTTGGCCATTTCAGGCTCAGCTGGACCAGATAAAGGCTGCACATCTTTGTGGGGGTGTTCACCTTGAGGCTGCTCACTTTGAGCGCCGCGCCCTTTGCTAAGATCAACTTTCAACAATGTAGAAGTTGGCGCCGATTTTAGCTCTGGCTTAGTCGACGCAGACACACTCGGTAAGCGATGCTGGGACGCTTCTTGAACAGCCATAGCCGATTGCACTACACCAAAACTAGAAACGTGATGTGTCAAACCGGATGGCTCAGCCTTTTCTGTAGGCAAAGAAGCGCCACACTCCATGCAAAAACGACTGCCAAGTTGATATTCAGCCTGGCAATTAGGGCATTTTAACATATAGAACTACTTCCTAGCGGCCGCTGGTACCATGAATTTTATTCTTATTCTTTTGATACCAAGCGCCAAAACCGTAATCATCAATATATTTACGCATTTCTGTAGGAGGCACAGTTTGCTCTTTGAGCCAGCTGCCGTAAATAGGATTAGGCAAAAGGAAGAAAGTATTACCCAATTTGGTAATGTTGCTCTTCACTTGTTCGTTGCGAGCTTGCAAAATTTCCTTATTGTTGGTCATTTCATTATCGACGAAAACGGGCATATCATATAAATTGTCGCCGAACCAACCAATTACTTCGTACTGGGTGCGTACTTCTACGCGACGGCCAGCCTTATCGCTGTAATTTTGAGCAATATCTTTACCGAGAACGCTAGCAGCAGAGATCTTCATATCTTCGACGATCTTTTTGGCTCCAGCTTTATCGCGTTTTTTGTCGCGCAAAATTAAGCGATCATTTAAGTCGGGAGTATTTAAGCCCAAATTGACCAAAGCTTTGAGAGTAGCTTCACGCAAAGATTCATCGCGATTGGTTAAATAAATAGGAGTAATACCAAGTTCTTGGCAATAAAGCAAGAAACTGACAGCACCGGGAACTTCACGGCACATAGCTGGCTCGGCACCTTGTCCTTGACACCAAGCGCTCCATAATTGCTCATTGTAAGGAATATTGTTAATTAAACACCAAGCTTCAATACCACTATTGTCAATAACAGTTTCGTCAATATCCAGCACAATAGCTAAAGGCTGATAAAGGTGCAAAATCGAGCCGTCGGGCTGGCGGTGGTATACTTCTTTGCAAAGTCTGCCATTGACGCGCACATAGCTATTGAGGCGAAGTTTATCGTCGATAGCTTGAGTGGCCATATTGTAAGTCTGATAGCAAAGGCCTTTGTATTCAGCAGAAGTTTGCAACCAAGTAATGGAAGCGGTCAAAGGAGTAAGGCGAGCGGTAGGATCTTTAGACTCTTCGGCAGCTTGCACTCCAAAAGGCATTACACAGGCGGTGCAAAGGGCCAGAGAAAGGAAGAATTTTCCAGCGAATTTATACATATTTATTATTTTTTACCTCCAAGTTCCCGAAAAATGCCTATTTACTGACAAGCAAATTTTCGCGGACTTTTTTCATATCCGCAGTACTGACGCCGCAGTTGTGCAAGAAAGGCTCAATACCGCCAGCTTTATCAACATTTTTAAATACGACTCTCAACCAATCAGCCTGAACTTTTAAGCCTTGGCTATTGCGTTGAGAAGCTAAATAATCGTCCATAATAATAGGACGCGGTACGCGCAAAAGTTCCAAAACTAAAGCAGCCATAATACCGGTGCGATCTTTGCCTGCCGAGCAATGGAAAAGCACAGGGTAGCTACCTTTGTTAGCCAATACTTTGAAGAATTGACTAATAGTAGAATAATTTTGCTTTTTGATATAAGAAGCATAAGCTTCTTGGCCTGTGCCACTGGTGCAAACCATAGGCAAATTGTAAATTTTTTTGACGCTGCCAGCAAAAGCAGGTTTGTCACGCCCTTCGGAAGCGATTTCTTTGGTAGTGCGCAACTCTATAACAGAGACTATCCCTTTATCCTTCAAAATTTCGATGTCGGAATCGTTGATATAACACAACGCACCGGAGCGATAAAGTACGCCTTCTTTAACAAAGAAGCCGTCAGAAGTGGGCAAACCGCCCAATTGTCTAGTATTGCGCGTACCGTGCAATTTTACTTTACGTTCTTGCTCCGTAAGCTTAGGCTTTAATTTTTTAGCCTTCGGAGCTTGAACAGCAGTTTTCTTAGCGGCACTCTTCTGGTCTTTATTTTTAGCGGTCGCTTTAGTTTTGGCCTTGTCTGCCTGAGCTTTTTTCTTTTTGCTAGCAGAATTGGCCGCTAAAAGTGAATGGCTATTTATGGACTCGCCTGAGCGGTTGTCCAAAACGTGACCAGAAGGCTTAAAATTGCCATTAAGCGCTGATTCTTGGCCAAAAGGCTCTACACCCCAAGCCGACGCGGAAACGGCTACTCCCAATATAAAAGTAAAAAGCCAACTTTTATTCATTTTTATCAAATCCTTACCAGCCCAAAATCGGTTTTAGATTCGCCTCCAGGCACCTTTCTCCCCTGCCTAGTCTTTTTCTCCACAAATGGTTGCGTTATTTAAGCAAATACATAACAAATTGAGAGGAACTTTTTTTACTAATCAGAAATTTTCCCCACTATGAGTACCCTCTTGATTAAGAACGCCGCTATGGTTGCCACTTTTGATGACAACATGAGGCGCATTGAAAATTGTGACATATTAGTTAAAGGCAATCGTATTGCCGAAATAGGCCCCAAGTTGGAGGCCCCCAACGTCGATAAAGTGATCGACGCCACCGGCATGTTGGTGATGCCCGGTATGATCAATTGCCACCATCACCTTTATCAGACTTTGACGCGCAATATTCCTCGCGTCCAGGAAGCCGAACTCTTCCCTTGGCTGGTAAACTTATATGAGCTTTGGCGTGAGCTCACTCCCGAAGCCCTTTACTGGTCTACTCTAACCGGTTTAGGCGAATTGCTTTTAACTGGTTGTACTACCAGTACCGATCACTTCTACGTATTTCCTGAGCATTGCCCCGATCATCTTTTCGATCAGCAAATTAAAGCGGCTCAGAAGATCGGCATCCGCTTCCAGCCTACCCGCGGCTCTATGTCTCGTGGCAAAGACAAAGGCGGTTTGCCTCCCAACGATGTAGTACAAAGCGAAGACAAAATTTTAGCCGACTGTGAGCGCGTTATTAAAGCCTATCACGATCCCGATCCTTTAGCTATGATCAAGATCGCTTTAGCTCCTTGCTCTCCTTTCTCCGTTACTCCCGAACTTTTATCGGAAACTGTCAAATTAGCCAGAAAATACAAAGTACGCTGCCATACTCACGTAGCCGAAACCAAAGACGAAGACGCTTATTGCTTAGAAATGTACGGCAAGCGCCCCTACGACTTCATGGAAAGCGTAGGCTGGACTGGCGATGATATTTGGTTCGCTCATTGCTGCTACTTAAATGACGAAGAAATTAAGAGAGCGGCTGAAAGTGGCACCGGCGTTTCTCACTGCCCTGCCTCTAATATGCGTTTAGCTTCCGGCGTAGCTCGCGTACCTTCTATGGTTGAGCACAATGTGGCTGTAGGTTTAGGCGTCGATGGCAGCGCCTCCAACGATTCTTCCGATATGTTGGGCGAAGTTCGCAATTGTATGTTAGTGCAGCGCCTCCACTTCGGCGTAGACGCTATGCCTGCCGAAAGAGCTCTCACTTTAGCTACTCGCGGCGGCGCTCGCGTCTTGGGCTACAAAGAGTTGGGCAAACTGGAAGTCGGAGCTGGAGCCGATATTATCGGTATTTCCTTAAATAGACTTGGCTACGCCGGCGCTCTTTCCGATCCGGTCGCAGCTATAGTCTTCTGCGGCGATAGCCACATTGTGGACTTCTCCGTAGTCAACGGCCGCCAAGTTGTCAAAGACGGCAAGCTTTGCTTAGTCGACGAAATGGAAATCTTCCACGAAGCCAACCGCTGGTCGAATTACATGATTGAAAAAGCCGAAAAGAATACCGGCATCAACATGCGCTCCAAAGAGGGCCCCGGCATGGAAGCTCCCCGCCCTTCACTTGAGCAAAAGTAGTTAACCTATAAAGCAAAAACAAAAGCGGCCGTCCCCACAAAAGGTTCGACCGCTTTTTTACATTTAATTGTATATATTGTTAATCGAGACCATCATTCATACGATCTATAAGATCATCTATATAATCTGACTCCTCTGCACTATCACAAGACTCATTGTAGAATCCTTGATCACTATATTTTGACCAAAGGTCATACATTTGTTTATAATTTTTTTCAATATAATGCGCAATTTTATTTAGTTTTGAAGCTGGAATATTACCAGTTTTGCTAATAACTACACTTCCATCAGAACGAACCCAAAATTTAGCGGAGCCACTCTCTCTGTGATCCTTACTTGCATGAGCATGCATAGCTTCAATAACACAATGTGAAGTAAAGTATAAATAATACCCACAGATTTTTTCATTAGCGAAATTTGGCATATATTATAAAAACTCCTTATTTTTATTGTAGACTTGCAACATTTTATGCAATTCTTGATCGTCCATATTGGTTTCAATGACAGTTCCATCATGTTCTATAACTGCAGCACATTCAGGATTGTACAAATTTAAAACTCTGATAAAACGACCTTTAACAGTAAAAGCATAGCCCAAAGAGACCATATCGGCTTGATCAATAACCCTTTCCAAATTAAGCATAACGAAGGCTCACTTTCTTTATAGGTTTTAAGAACGTCTCAGCATCCATATACAAGTTTTTTAAAATAGGTACAAGATCGATATAATCCTCAACTTCACCAACTTCACGATATTTAGCCACCACTTCAATATATCCATTATCCCAATTAATAATATCTGTATACCGTTCCAATTTTGCTGAAGTCTTAAAACGTATAACCTTTTTCCCATAAGAGAAGATCGTATATCCACCTCTATTGCTTAAAAAAGCCTCACCATTCATCGGAATTTAACCTCGTTCAGCATAGAATAAACAAAATGCGCAGCTTCCAATTTTTGGGAGTTGCGCATTTTTTACTTAGCTAGAGCCGACTCACTCTAGCAGCGAATCGACTAGCAGCTATTCAATTATTAGTCTTTTACGGTATAGTCGGCATCGACTACTTCTTCGTCGCCTTCAGCTTTACCGCTCTTAGGAGCTTCCTGGCTGGCTCCAGCCTGTCCAGCTCCAGCTTGCTGCTGAGCTTGGTAGAGACTCTCACCAATCTTCTGAGCGGTCTGAGCCAGCTCGTCGGTAGCTTTCTTGAGCTCGTCACGATCCAGAGGCTCGGCGGCGGAAGCCTTCTTCACTCTCTCGATAGCGTTTTCGATAGGAGCCTTGACGGTAGCGGAGACTTTGTCACCAGCGTCACGCAGAGCTTTTTCGATTTGATAGACTAAGCTGTCAGCTTTGTGGCGGAGCTCAATCTCTTCACGTCTCTTCTTGTCTTCGCTGGCGTGACTGTCGGCATCTTTGACCATACGATCCACTTCTTCTTTGGAGAGGTTGGTGGAAGCGGTGATCTTGATGTTCTGGCTCTTACCAGTACCCTTGTCGACGGCGCTGACGTTGATAATACCGTTAGCATCGATCTCGAAGGAGACTTCGATCTGAGGTACCCCACGGGGTGCCGGCGGGATGTCGGTCAGTACGAAGGTGCCCAGAGTCTTGTTGTCGCGAGCGAACTCACGCTCACCTTGTAATACGTGAATCTCTACCTGAGTTTGCATATCAGCAGCGGTGGAGAAGACTTCACTCTTCTTGCAAGGGATAGAGGTGTTGCGGTCGATAAGCTTGGTCATTACGCCGCCCAAGGTTTCGATACCTAAGGACAGAGGAGTTACATCGACCAAGACTACGTCTTTAACTTCACCGGTAATTACAGCGCCCTGAATAGCAGCACCTAAAGCTACGCACTCATCGGGGTTGATGTCCTTGGAAGGCTCTTTGCCGAAGAATTTGCGGACAAATTCCACAACTTGAGGCATACGAGTGGAACCACCGACTAACAAGACGCGGTCGATTTCTTCTTTCTTCAAGCCGGAATCTTCCAGAGCTTTGCGGCAAGGCTCTTGGCAACGCTCTAATAAATCGGCGGTCAAAGCTTCGAACTGAGCGCGGGAGAGGTTCATATCCAAGTGCTTAGGGCCGGTAGCGTCGGCAGTAATGAAGGGCAAGTTGATGTTGACGTTCAGCATCTGAGAGAGCTCGATCTTAGCTTTCTCAGCAGCGTCTTTAATACGCTGAGCGGCCATCTTATCTTGACGCAAATCTACGCCGTTTTCTTTCTTGAAGTCTTCAGCAATCTTGTCGACAATGCGCATATCCCAGTCATCGCCGCCCAAGTGAGTATCACCATTGGTAGCTTTTACTTCGAATACGCCATCACCAATTTCCAAAATGGAGACATCGAAAGTACCACCACCTAAGTCGAAGACCACGACCTTCATGTCGCCTTCGCCTTTATCAAGACCGTAAGCCAAAGCAGCAGCTGTAGGCTCGTTGATAATTCTCTTGACGTCTAAACCAGCGATAATACCAGCATTTTTAGTGGCCTGACGCTGTGAGTCGTTAAAGTAAGCAGGTACGGTAATAACGGCTTCCTTGACGGGCTCACCTAAGTAGGCTTCGGCATCGGTCTTCAATTTTTGAAGAATCATAGCGGAGATCTCTTCGGGAGAATATTTCTTACCATCGATCTCGACGCGGTGATCAGTACCCATATAACGCTTAATGGAAGCTACGGTGCCGTGAGGGTTGCTTACGGCCTGACGCTTAGCTAATTCACCGACTAAGCGCTCACCAGTTTTAGAGAAACCTACTACGGAAGGCGTAGTGCGATTGCCTTCGGCATTGGCAATTACGGTAGGTTTGCCATTTTCCATGAAGGCGATTACTGAGTTAGTAGTTCCTAAGTCAATACCAACAACTTTCGACATAAATTTTATCCTCCTCGTTCGCCTTCCCTCAAGCTCCCCCGGCGAACGTAAACTTCTTTTCTTTCGCGGATAATGTACTACGTCAGACGTAAGAAATATGCATGTTGAGTATTAGAGTAGTATTAGAATTTTTGCTCTAAAAATGGCTGCCAAACACGACCGGTGGGCCAATAAGTGAAAGTTTGCTCAGTTTTATGCCAAGGGAAACTGATTTGATAAGACCATAAAGCGATGCCTCCTTGGCGCAAGGCACTACTAGCTCCATATTTTCGATCGCCAGCCACAGGACAGCCCAAATTGGCAAATTGAGCCCGAATTTGATGGTGACGACCGGTCTCTAACTTAACTTCAACTAAAGTGCGAGTGCGTCCCTGAGCCAAAACACGGTAGTTTAAACGCGCCAATTTGGCGCCAGACTCTGTAGAGGCAACTACACGCGAAACATTGTTTCGTCCGTCTTTGAGCAAATAGTCTTCCAAGGAGGCTTCAGAGGCAGGTAAGCGGCTGCCATTTTCTATCAAAACCAAATAAGATTTACTGACCTTGTCAGTTTGGAGCAATTTGTTAAGGGCCGCAGCGCCAGTAGAAGTTTTGGCCATAAATACCAGGCCGCCCGCAGGCCGATCCAAACGATTGACCACGTAGGCTTGTCCCCATTGCTCTCGAGCCCAATCTAAAAGAGAAAACGCCCGTCCGGGATCAGGCTGGGTAGGCATACCCACAGGCTTAACGATCACGGCCCAAGCGTTGTTTTCGAACACTATTGAAGGTGGAAGAAGCGACAAAAAGCTTATTCCTCTCTCAGAGAACGCACAGAAGTTACACCTTGACGAACTTCTTCTATTAAAGCTTGACGTCTGTCTGTGGGAATGTCCAAATGATCAGCCAAAGCTTCTACCATCTTCTTTTCGCTGCCAGCTAAAACACCATCTACCATAGCCATGGCGGCCGCCGCTTGCAAAATTTCTTCGCGCTTGCTTTGCTCAATGCTGTCCACATCAAAGTTAAGTTCTTCGGTGGGAGGAGCGACCATCATCTTGGAAATTTCATTCATTTCTTCTTCGGTGCAACCAAGTTCGGACACAACACCGCCCAAAAATTCACGCTCATGTTCTTCAATAACGCCGTCAGCCCACATCATGTGGATTAAACTTTTTACCAAAGCATTGGTTTGCGCATCCATAGTGATAAAAACCTCCCGCCGGTTAAGCGTTTAAAAAATAAACAATTTTCACAACCAAAAGCCCTACCGATAGGCTATCAGCCGCCAGGGCTTTGTTTCAAAGCTTCTTAGCAATTTGCTTTTGTTCCTGTTGAAAAACAAACGCCAGCTGACAAGATTTATAGAAGCAAAAGCTAAACAAGCCAAAGAGCTTGAAATCGTGTACAATTGAAAAAATAACCTTAGGAGTTTAGGCAAGAATTATGACGCAAGCCGTTTCTTTACATAAATTATTTAAACAAATTGCCGCTATATTTTTAATTGCTTTCGTTTTCTGCCCTACTTTAGCTTGGGCAGGCAAGCCAACTATCTCGGGGGTAATTAAAGCTTACAATCCGGGCGGGCGACGCATGCAAATCCAGCGTGACGACGGTGTAGTCAAAACGATTATTATGCGCCCAGGCTGTCAATTTATGCTCAATGGCCAAAAAACTTCCAGCAATTCTTTTAGGCCACAAATGAGAGTATGCGTACGTATTTGCGGTTCGGTAGTAGGCAACCCCTTAGAATGTGACTTAATTGCCGACTTTATGTCCTCGAAAAATGTGGTGGCTCGCCACGCCGGCACTCCCAACCCTACTACAGTAGGCGGTTTTGCCGGTACAGCAGGCCCGGCGGCCACTTTGACTAGCGTTTTCTCAAGCGCTACCGGAGCCGCTCCCAATGTTATGGGCCCCTTAGGCATAGGAGGCAACTTCCCTGGCTCCAATACCAATCCTGGCACCAATGGCGTACCTAATACCAACGCTTTCCCCAATGCAGGTAATCCAGCGACTATTGCTCAAGGCGCCACTCCAGCGACCCAAACTTCTCCCCAAGCTAATATGGGCCAAAACAATAATCAGGCGAACTTTAACGGTGCCAATCCCTATGCTCAAAATCCTTACAGTTTGGGCAACGAATCACAATTTAACAGCACAGCTTCTCTAATTTATGGCAACGACGACAAAGATAAAGAAGAGCAAGGCAACTTCATGCCCGCCCCCAATGGCCCATTTTCTATGCAATTAGTTACTTTCAGCGGTCGAGTTATGAGCGCTGACGCTCGCACTCGCAGCTTAACTATTATGGCTGACGGTCAAAACCAACCTATTCAGGTGATCTTACACCAAATGGTCAACCCTACCAACACTTCAGGACAAGTGGTCAACTTGGCCAATATTCAGCCCGGCATGGCCGTTTCTGTGCAGGGCATGGCCAATGCTGCAGGTATAATAGAGGCCAGAAAAGTGATCGTTGCCTTCTAAACAAACGAAACTTCAACAATTCAGTAAGGATATTCAGCCATTTCTAATATGGACTCTAATAATAAAAATAAGTTTCACCTAATTTTTTATGTAGTTGGACTGCTAATCTTAGTCGGAGTCGTTTGCTGGTTCTTGGGCCAAATTCACATGATCGTCAATATCTTGATCGTGTCTATTTTGGTAACTTACCTAATAGCTCCATGCGTACACTTCTTGCACGAAAAGGGAATACCAAAGGCTGCGGCTATTGCTTTAGTTTATGCCTTTTTGTTGGCCCTAATTAGCTTTTTTGTGGCTTATTTATTGCCTATCGTCAAGTTGGAATTTCATCGCCTCATCAGCAATATGAGCGTCATGTCGGCCAGCTTGAACAATATCACTTCCCAATGGGCTTTGACTATTCAAAGTTGGTTGCCCACAACCCTCAAGCCCATGGTGGCTCCGGAAAAGCTCAGCACCCAACATATGATGCAATTTATGCAAAGCAACAGCCCCAGCTTGGTAAAAAGTTCCATGCCCGGTTTCCTTTCCGGCATGCGCAGTATGGCCAGCATTATGGGCGGTGCCATTTTGGTGCCTTTGCTAGTTTTCTATATTCTCATGGACGCCAGCGTCTATAAAGAGAGCTTTGTGGGTTGCTTGCCCAAAGCTTGGCGCCACGGAGCTGTCGATTTATTGCGCCGCATAAATTACGTGCTGGGCAAATTTATTTGCGGCCAACTTATTGTTTGTGTCACTATTGGCTTCTTTGTCGGCGTTTCTCTGTGGATGATGGGCATAGATTATGCCATTTTAATCGGCGTTTTCTCTGGCATTATCGATATTATCCCCTATGTGGGCGTAGCCATAAGCTATATTCCTGCTTTTATTATTGCGTTACTCAACAAAGGGCCGATCTTTGCCGTTTTTACCATTATTGTTTTGCAAGCCGTACACTGGTTGGAAGGCCATATTATTGTCCCGGCTGTAATCGGACGTTCTGTAAAATTACCGCCCCTTACGGTCATGGTAGCTTTAATTGCCGGTGCTGAAATAGGTGGCATTATGGGCATGCTGATAGCCATTCCCTTGGCTGCCATTACTAGAGTATGTATCGAATTTTACGTAGAAAAGAATCCAGCTTTTGGCCCGCTTACTGAAGAAGATATGCGCTTGCCGGAAACTCCCTACCCTCCTGAAGCTAACGGCACCGTGCCAGCTCGCGAATCTGTAAAGCAAATTGTCAGTAAAGTGCATGGCAAAGTAAAAGACAGCAAGCAATTGGTACATAAATTGCGTCAATATAGCTTAAAAAGTGCCGAAATGGCCGCAGTAGATTCTGCTCAAGAAGTAGACAATTCCCAAGCCACAAAGGAAGAATCAGCTTCTCAGGCAAGCCAGGTGGCAAAAGACGCACCTAAAGCTAAGACAAAACCCTCCAAGTAAAGCGTCAAATGCTCCTGCCAAGGTCAAGCCCTAAGAGCCTAAGCAGGAGCGCATTCCTCTAGAAGCGAAGGCGGAAAAACCGTCTTCGGAGCCGTTTTGTTTCCAAAATGAAGCTCTGAAGGCTCAATATACGAGGTTGCTTTTTTGTTCAACCCCGCCGCCTACAATATAAGGAGAAATCAAAAATGGCAGAGACCAAAGAAGTTAATGCTGTAATCGCTGCAGCTATCAATGCTGATCCCGAAGAAAAAGACTGCGTTTGCTGGGTTAAAGCGTGATTTCCGGCCAATTAAGGCCAGTCTTTAAATTAACCGAGTCCTGCAACCTCGCCTGTAAGTATTGCTGTCAGGATGGGAAGCTGGGCTCTGGTTATTTTATGGATCAGGCGACGTTAGAAAAATCCCTCGAAGCGGTAGCCCAAAATACCCAAGGGCCGATCCATCTTTTATGGTTTGGCGGCGAGCCTACTCTTTATGGTGTCAAGCGTTTTGCCCAAGCGATGGAATTAGTCGATCAGTATTTTGCTGGACGTACCGTCTACCACGGTTTGCAAACCAACGGCACTCTTATCAATGACGAATGGGCCGATCTTTTAGCTAAACGAGGCTTTGCCGTCACCGTCAGTCTGGATGGCCCTCCTTGGTTGCACAATCAGCAGCGTGTCTACAGAGCCGGAGCTCAAGCCGGTCAAGGCACCTTTGAGGCCGTGTGGCAAGGTATTACCAATTTGCGCAAAGTGGGTATCAATCCCCGCGTTTCGGCCGTACTTACTCCCCGAGGCTTAGACCACGCAGAAGAATTGGTTGATTGGTTTGAAAGCCAAGGCGTTAAAGAGATGGACTTTGTCCCTTCAACCCGCTTCCATGAAGGCCACTTCGAAGTAGAGATCAGCGGCAAACAATACAAAGATTTTATTATGCGCGTTTTGGATCGTTGGTTAGCTATAGGCAATCCCAATTTCCGAGTGCGTATTCTTTCTGAAATTTCCCGCAAATTGGCCGGTCATACACCGCACTATTGCAAATTGCAAGGCAAATGCTCTCACTTTGTGGGTTTTGCTCACAATGGTGATGTTTATCCTTGCGATGAATTCTCCGGCATGAAAGAATTTTGCTTAGGTAATATCCATCAGAACACCTTAAAAGAGCTGATGACTTCACCTAAAGCTATAGAATTTTTCCGACGTTGGTCCCAAATACCCGTCAATTGCCGTTCTTGCAAATGGTTCCATTTTTGCCGTGGCGGTTGCGCTTGGGAGCGTCAACTTAGTGGCAATCCGGATCAGCAAACCATTATGTGCGAAGCTATGCAAGCAATTTTGGAGCGACTCAGTTCCGAAATTCCCGGCAGCTTAGAGCGTTGGCAAGTCGAAGAAAAATAATATAAAAATAAGCCTCCCACTTAGAAGCGGAAGGCTTATTTTTATATAACTTATTGAAGCTAAGCGAGCAAATTACATATTACCAATGTCAATGTCGCCACCATCTTGACCTTCGCCGGAGCCTTCGCCACCTTCGTCTCCAGTATTATCACCAGTAGCATCACCAGTAGTATCCTGATCGCCAGAAGTATCACGCTCAACTACAGAAACAGTAGTCTTGGCAGAGTCTTTAATGTCTCCACTGGCAAAATTGACAATTAAATCGGTAGTACCAACAGTCAAGCCTTTAATTTCCGTGCCATAAGGCTCGATAGCAGCCACTTCAGGCTTGGAAGAAGTTACCGTGTAAGAGCCGGAGTCGCTGGCTACATAGTATTCTTTTTCAGTACCATTTACAGCGAACTTAGCATAAACATCAATAAAGCTAGTTTCACCGACATAGAGAGTTTCCGGGTCGAGAGCCACGCTTAAACTTTTGAAAGTGCCTTCAACTACGGTAACTTTGCACTGAGCTTGATAGCTGTTGCCATTGGAAGTGCAAGTAGCAGTAATGGTAGTAGGCTGTTCTTCAGTTTCATGACAAGATCTGGGGAAGATAGCGCCATAGCTAGCTAAAACGCGATCGATATTGCTGGAGCTCCAGTTGCTCTGATAGCTCACATCGGTAGTTTCGCCGTCAGACCAAGTAGCTGTCAAGGGGCATTCGTAAGAAGGTAAACCTAAGGGCAAAGTAAGCTCAGTTTCAGCGAACTTTACTTCTGTAATATCGGCATCAGTAACATTTAAAGTTACTGTATCAGTGTAGCTTTGGAAAGAAGCACTTATTTCAGCGCTGCCAGCAGCCAAAGTATAGAACTTACCATTGCCTAAAGTATTTTCACCATCTTCAGTTTGTTTAGTTAAAGAAGCAACTGCGGTATTGTTGCTCTTCCAATCACACATACCGGTGAAAAGTTGAGGATAGACTTTACCACTCTCGCTATCTTTAAAGAAAGCCAAAGCATAGAAAATGGCATCGTCGCCGGTATGTAAACGCATATCGTCTTGGGCAATTTCCAAACCGACCATATTATCGATTTCGTCGAGGTATTTCCACTCGGGATTGGTTACTTCATACACTTCACCCACTTTTAAGCTGACAGGCTGGCTGTAATAGGCCAAAGCCTTACCGTCGCTGTTGTAGTAGGTCATACCAATAGAAGTAGATTCAACTGGGACAGCTTGCAAAAGTATTTGGTGAGCTTTTACCAGCTGGGCCGGGCCGAAAGTACGTACGCCCTGGCTGTTGTAGCAATAGTAAACTACACTGTGGATATCGGAACCTAAAGCGCGAGCGGCAGCTCCCACTTTACCGGAAGCAATTTCGTGAGTTACCAAAATAGAAGCGCGAGAAGGATTAGCCAACTCATCATCATCGGAGCAGGCACTTAAAACGGTGCACAATCCCAGCACCATAAGGAAAGCTACTAAAACTTTCCAAGAGCGTTTGTTAAGAAAAAACTTGCTCATAGAGATTCCTTTCTAATACAAATTAAGCCTCAAAGCTCGCCAATATTTGTTAAAGCGAACTTTTGTCCACTTGTCAAAGATAATTTTAACCTAAAAAAAAGGGGCAGCCCCAGACTGTTAGAGCTGAGACAGCCACCTTTTATATTGAAAAATCTACAAGAGATTATACATCCTCTTTAGATTCAGCTATTACTTTCACAGTAGTACTGACAGTCTTGTTCAGCTTTTTGCCATCTTTGTAAGTAGTATCGAAAGATACAGAAGATCCTTCAACTTCTTGATCGAGAGTAAGGATAATACCGTCGGCAGCTTCATTCTTTACTACAGTAGGATTGCTCTCAGACTTAGTAGTTTCAGGCTTGCCGATCTTAACTTTACTATAATTAGGGACATTGAAGCTGGAAGTTTCCACTTCTCCTTCAGCGGTTGTGACTTTGAAGTAACCTTCAACAGTGCCGTTCTCTGTAGAGCCGACCACAACTTCTTGAGCGATATTGACTTTAATATCGGCTTTAGCGGGCAAGGAATGCAAAGTGACTTTATCGGAAGCGCCGTTAGATTTGGCACTTACGGCAATATCCTTCAAAGAAGTAGCTTTAGAAGTAACTACATAATGGCCTAAAGCATCTTTAACGCCGGTAACGCCTTCGCTGGCTTCTATATCCCAACTGACGTACTGACTAGCATCGGTAGTAAAGCTGGGGCCATTGGTGCCAACGTAGTTGCCAGTAGCTTTGAAAGATACTGTGTTGAAGGGAATAGCCTGAGTACCTACGCCAGGAACGGTTAAAGATTCTTGGCCAAAGGTGTAGTCGGGAGCGACAACATAAACGTCATCTTCACCATCGATAGTTACGCCGGTGAGTTTAGCGTCGCTAATATAGACGGTAACAGGATCGAGTTCGCCCAGAACTTCCAAACCGGTCAGAGATACAGTAACTTCTTGCTGACCATACTCGACAGCCTTGTAATAGCCAGGAGTAGCTTCGGAAGCGCTCACTTTAGCAGTAGCTTCAGTGTCTTCGCCAGTAGTATCATCTTCGGTAGTATCTTCGTCAGCTACTAAAGAATCGGCCTTATTGCCCATATAGTAGGCATATTTGGCTTCTTCAAGGAAAGTGGGCTGATCAGCATATTTTTTATTCAAAGAATAAGTAGCGAAACCACTCAGATCGAAGTCTACCGACTTGCCTAAACTGTTAGTGTAGGCCAAAACAGGCTTAACCCAAACATAGCCGCCTTTATCTACACAAGGAGCGGAAGCAACTAACTGGGGAACGATTTGCTTAGAGACAATTTGGGCGGCAATAGTAGTACTATCTACTAAGTCGGGCTGATCTACAACAGCGGCTTTACCTGTGGTAGTAGAAGTCCAATCGAGGCTATCTACGCCCAAGCCTACGGGAGTGCCCTCGCTATTAAAGTACATAACAGAAACTTTGTCGGCAGTTGAAGGGACTTGCTCGATAGTGACCTTACGAGTGACAGATTCACCAAGCTCAGTTTCTTCGTCGGTAATAGCGTCAATAGAAGCGCTGGTAGTATAGAGTAAAGCGTCACCGGCACTGAAAGTGTAAGTAGCTTTGACAGCTGTAGAGGGAAGCTCGGCAGCTTTAGCTACGGCTTTAGTATAGTTATAGGTGACAGTACCGAGGTTGGCCGCAAAAGGATTGGGATCAGACGTATCATCACTGCAACCGGAAGCAGTTAAGCACAAAGCCAAACCGGCGGCAGCCGCAAAAGCAGTAAAGCCGTATAGATTCTTATAGGCGGACTTAGCCATATTTATTTGTTCCTCTCAGGTAGAAAAAGAGTTGAACCGCGCTTTAAAACGCGAAAATTTCTCAAACCATCTCTCCATTTTTGCAACTGGAGAAATGGCTTACAAGAGACAAGCGCCGCCGACTTAGCCTAAAAAAAGCCACCCCGGGGCAATTTATAAATAATAACCGATATATTTTCAAACAAGGCGCCCTCCCTCCTGCCAAGCCTTCCAATAAAAAAGCGGCCGTACTTACAAGCAGTACAACCGCTATAGTTAATTTCCCAAATTGTTACCTAGTCGTTAGGGTAGGTAGTAATAGATATGAAAGAATATTGCGGAGCGCCTTCCACATCTTCAACATAAAGCTTAACTATTTTATTAGCTTCCAGCTGGCCTTCAGCTTTTAAAGTGTAAGCATTAAGTCCGGGTTCATCCTGTTTATAAAGCAAATTGGAGAACTCAGTTTGCTTAACAACATCAGGATACTTACTAGGTGCAATTACATCGGTGGGAATTTCTAAAGGATCGGTATAAAAAGATACCGGTTCTCTTCCATCAATACCGACAACTACAGCGGAAATGCCCATAAGTTTCATCTTAAAGTCAATCTTAGTTTTATTAGCCTCGATAATAGAAGGCACGAAGAAAGTAGGCTCTTTACCTTCCTCTACGGCTGCAAACTGAATAACTTCATTATTCATGCCTTCAGCTTCGACGATTAACCTTACAGGATCGCTCTTTATAGCTTGGTCGCCTTGTCCATATTGGGCAGTTATTTTGTAATCGTCACCATATTTATAAGAATTTACGCCACTAGCATGGACTTTAGTTCTATCGACTATACTAGCCTTAATTTCATAGCCAAGCGCCTTCATATACTCGGGATCGGAAAATTCCACATCTAAAAGCTTAACATTAGGATCATCGGTAATGTTGATGCCAATTTGTCCATCTTTAATAGTGGGAGTAGGCCCTTTGGTGGGGTCTTCGAAAGTGTAAGCGGTGGCATAAACGATAAAAGGCTGCTCATTTATGTAGTAGTAGATTGGATCGTACTTCTCCTTAGACGAATTAGATTGGTACTTTATATGCGAAAACTGGCTAAGTAGACACTTTTCATCAGCGTATTGCATATAATACTTTTGGCCATTGACATCACTATCGACAAAAATATCATGGCCTTCAACTGAAGCAGGCTTTAAACTAATAGCAGAGGGAGTTTGATCGGTCACATAAATAGAATTGCCTATCAAGCACTTAGTATTGCCAACAGTAGCGCTAATAGTGTCGCCTTCAATAGTGCCGTACTTAAGGCCCTTGTAAGTGAAACCTTCTAAGTTGCTTTCTTGCAAAGCGAGTATAGTTTCGTCTATACCGCTAATTTCAGCAAAAGCGCTCAAATCGTACTCTTTGTTGGCAGCTATAGCTTTAAGAGACATTACTACACTGTCTTGTAAAGGTATAACATATTCGCTGGCCTTAAAGGTTAAGCTATCGTCAGCGACTTCATCTAATTCAGGCTCAGCCACAGTAGCGATACGATCTTCATTAAAGGAAATATCATTTTGACCAACAGCCACTAAGTTGCCTTCAGCATCATAATAAGCTGCCATTACTGAAGTAGCGTGCGAGTTAACCTTATTTACGGTGACTAATTCTTCAGCGGCTTGTTCATCGTGAGTAAACTTATGAGTATATGAAGGATCGGTTTCGGGGCCGTTTACAAAGTTTTGGCCGTCAATCTGGCCATAAAAAGCATATTTTACGGTAACAATTTCGGCCTTAATATCGGTAGCTTTGGCCGTAGTTTTAGCCAAGACATTATAGTTGAAAACAGCTTTATAAGTTTTGGTTTCAGGAGTTAAAGGATTGGGGCTAGTAGAGCCGCTGTCGCCGCAACCGGAAACGAATAAGCCTAAACCTAAGCTGGCGACCGCTGCAAAAGCAGTAAAACAAAACGTGTTTTTATTAAGCATATGCAAAAAAATAGAACCTTTCATTAGAAAAATAGCCAGAACCGCTTCACAGCGGACGCTCCTAGTTTTTTTTCACCAGCAAAAGAGAAACGTCCTTTTTTCGGCATTTTTTACTTTTTTATAAGAAAAAAGCTTCACACAAAAAAAGCAAAAAAAATAGCCCCCAACTTAATTACAAGCTGAAGGCTATTTTTTTCAGTTCAGACTAGGCCAAGCGAAAAGCTCAACCTAGATGAAGTGCAAGTAGAGATTATTCTTTGACAACGTTGATGGACTCGAAAGCGGGAGTGGTCTCAGCAACGGTGATTTCGACAGCTTCTGTAGGAGCAGCGGTCTTGGCCACGGTGAGAGTGTACTCATTCTTACCCTCGGTCTGAGCATAAGTGATGCCTTCTACGTCAACGGCTACGATGGCGGGATACTTCTCGGTGTACTCGATAGGAGCGCTGGTGTAAGCAACGTCGCCCACGGTCAAGGAAGCTTTACCAGCAACAGCCATGTTGAAGGTCTGGTCGTTTTCAGCGTCTACTTTGACGTCGGTCATGAAAGCTTTGGTCTGAGTGTTAGAGAAAGCGAGGTTCTCGGTAGCGCTGACAACTTCGACGTCCAACTTGTTGGTGCTCTCGACGGTCTCTTCGTCGCTTACTTTGTAAGTAGCGGTGACGACGGTGTTACCTTCGGCAGCAGCGATGAGGTTCAAGCCTTCGGCCTTAGCGGTAGCTTCGGTTTCGGACTTGAGGGTGATCTTGCTGGTGTCTTTAATTTCGCTCTCAACGCCTTTGGGCTGCGGGCCTTTACCCTCTACGTTGGTGTAACCGGTAGCGATAACAGCGATAGGCTGCTCGTTTACGGCATAGTAGAGAGCGTCTTTGCCTTCGGCGGTGAGCTCAACAGCTTCTTCAGAAGCGAGGATGCTCTTTTCACCGGCTAATACTACGGTAAGGGCTTCGTTGGCTTCTTCGGTAGCGGCAACGGTGGTGACGTCTTTACCAGCAACCTGGTCGGCCACGATCTTGATAGCGTTGGGGGTCTGGTCGGTTACGTAGATGGGCTTGTCGATAGCATAAGCGGTACCGTTTACAGTAGCCTTAATGGTGTTAGCTTCGATGGTGCCGTACTCAGCGCCCTGGTAGGTAGCGCCTTGGTTGGTATCCTGAACATAAGCCAAAACTTTTTCGTCGATACCTTCAATAGTAGCAAAAGGAGTTACGTTGTAAGTCTTGTCACCAGCAACGGCGGTAAGACCGATAACGGTTTCGTCCTTAGGAGCGATAACGTACTGGCTAGCGGTCATGCTGTAGGTAGCGTTAGCGAGGTCGGTTACGTCAGGAGTCTCGACAACGGCTTTACCCTCGGCGTCGAAGGCAATGGGGTCCTGGCCCATAGCTACGAGCTGGCCATCTTTGTCGTAGTAGGCAGCGATTACGCCGGAAGCGTCGCGGTTGACGTTATTGATTACGACATCGGTCTCGGCATCTTTTTCACCGTGAGTGAAATTGTAAGCGGCAGTGGGCTCTTCCATGAAGCGAGCGCCGTTCTCTACACCGAAGAAAGCATATTTTACGGTGACGATCTTTTCAGCGACGTCGGCTCTAGCAGTAGTCTGAGCCAAAACGTTGTAGTTAAAAGTGACTTGGCCGAATTTGGCGTTTAAGGGGTTGGGTTCAGTGGAGCCGCCATCACCGCAGCCGGAGATCATTAAGCCCAAGCCTAAGCTAGCTACTGCAGCGAAAGTAGCAAAACGAAACGTGTTCTTGTTAGTCATGTTTATTAATAAATCCCTTTCGAGAAAAACCTTTGAAAGTTTGTAGGGTTTACTTCAAGGAGATGCTTTGCGAGAACATCAGCCTTATTTCCAGCGGTTTTTCCATATAAGATAGCAAGTTCCTCCACGGAGTAAAAAAAATGTACTCCTGTGAAAAAAACCTGAAGTTGGTATAAAGAAAGTTAAACAATATGGCGTGCAGACTTTATTCTACACCGCCTTGGTTCTCCTTGGCGATGTTCCTTCCTGCCCCATTATTATAAAATCAAAAGCCAAGCTAATGATAATATTGTTAGCGAATTTCCCAACGCAGCACTTTTATAGCGCCGCTCTCGCGACTTACGACACTGTGTAATTTTATACGTCCGGGAGTAGAAAGCACGGTAACATCTACGCTAAAAGTCTGACTTTTAACGCACAGATAATCTTGAATACGGAAAAGCAAGTCGGCGTCCATGCCGGTAACATTATGCAAATCGTCTACTTTTTTGAAAGCTTCGGAGCGGCGCTTAGAGTCGATTTCATCTACCAACACTTGGCTCATACTTTCATCCAAAGCCAGAAGCACTTCTTTGGGAGCGGTATTGATATTTATTTTGCCATTAGAATCGACACTTACCCATTCTTCCCATGGAGTAGTGGCAGTGCCGCCCTGAGTTTGAGCTGAAGGTACATCTAATTTGTAGCCTTCATCTTCCGAGTTGGCAGCGGCATTGTCTGAGCTACTCGATCCAAACTTGCTAAATTGACCGTTATTGGCAGAAGTACTATTTGTGGCCGTATTTTGGCCCTCAGTTGCAGACTGAGTACTACTTTGGCTTAAAGTAGCTGAACTACCAGCGGAAACAGATCCCATAACGCTTTGCAAACTATTTTGAGCGCGGGCTGAAGCATAGGAAGGGCCTTTATCCCAGCCAGGCAATTCTAGCACTTCCTTTAAAGAATCGACTGGCGCATCTTTAATAGTTAATTTATCATAATCGCTAACTTCGCCACCTTGATTGCGTCTTTGAGAATCGGCATCGACCCAATCTAAAAAGCGATCTTTCGCTTCTTCACCGCAGCCCAAGCCGCCATTTTCAAAGAGCCGCACTAAGCCTTTTTCTAAATATTCGCAATTATCGGGAGCTTTTTGCATAGCGCTCAAAGGGAACTTGCTCTCTTCATCAACTATGCTAATAATGACATTTTTGCCTTCCCACTCCATAGTGACAGAGCCGGCAGCCCACATATCATTTAAGCTATCGGTATCGCCATTGTCGGCCTTAAGAAGCTCAAAGCCCATTTCGGCGGCAGAACGAGCGATCTGATAATTGTTTTCTCTAGCTGAAGTGTAATTTATTAAGTTTTGGGCGTCGACCCCTACTTCACTCATTTTGGCCGCAATCACTAAAGCGACCAAAATAGCTCCCAAAACTGCCATTAAAACCATAATTGCTTCCCCCTACCAACGATCGGCCGCGACTACAGGACCGGTCATAAAGACTAAAGGCTCGCCACGCTTAAGCTCAAAAGTAACTTCCACCCATTTAGGTACACCTTCGCCTGTCCA
>DHKB01000056.1:0-2366 GCA_002407045.1 Candidatus Bruticola papionis
ATTTCTCGTTGTGGTATAATCTAGCGGGCGCAAATGCCGGTAAAAAGGCGTAAATTGCGCTCCGGGAGCTTGAAAAAAAGTGAGGATTTGCTCTTCACAAAAGAAGAATCGCCGGTTTTTTTTATAAAGACCAGCGATTCTTTGCTTTTAAAATTTCTTCTGATTGTCTGGGAGAATTATAAACATTACGTGAGTCTGGTAATGCTTTTGAGTTGCTGTATTGCTTTTCGGTAGTTGCCAGCAAGCTGATTAGGCCTTGCTCGTGGGTATTCTTTTTGTCTGTTGAATTATCTTGGACTAATATTTTTTGTGCCAGATCTCTTTCGGTCAGTGTCGGCTGCATATATGAGGGCAAAGCAGTGGTCCTGATTTTGTTTTTTAGTTAAGAATATTAGGAAAAGCAAAAGTTGGTCGTATAGCTACTGCATATCAGGCCCAGAACGCAAATATCTGAACAAAATATGATTAAAAGAAGACGGCCCGGTCACACGAAAAACGTATGACCGGGCCGGTGCTTTAAGGTATACTACCTGATCATAGCAACCTAAATGTTTCTCGTTGTGGTACAAGAAAGTAACTAAATGATACAGTGCCCGTGAGATTATGTCAATAGCAAAAATGGTATAAGTAAATTTTCTTGGCATAAAATAAAAGCTACTTTCAAGCAAAAATAAAGCCGCCATCACTGTAGTGAGAGGCGGCTTTGCACTCGTGCAAATATTGCACTTGGCGTTATTATGATTTGGGGCGGTCAATAAAAGTGTAAACTACCATTAGTGATATACTGAAAACTAGCATAATAGTAGAAATAGCGTTAATTTCCGGAGTGACGCCAAATTTTAGCATAGAGTGGACAGCCATAGGCAAGTTGCCTGCGCCTACGCCGGCGTTGAAGAAGGTAATGACAAAATCGTCAAAGGAGAGGGTGAAGCAGAGGAGAGCGCCAGAAATGATGCCGGGCCAAATTTGGGGCAGGGTAACTAAACGAAAAGTCTCCCAGCGGGTAGCTCCCAAGTCGGCGGCGGCTTCTTCCAGAGAGGGATCGAGGCCGGCTAAGCGAGTGCGTACAGTAATTGTTACGTAAGCAATACAAAAAGCAATATGGGCCAGAATTACTGTAAATAATGACAACTTTACGCCTAAGCTGAGGAAGAGCGTTAAAATAGAAATAGCCATAACAATTTCCGGAACAACCAAAGGAATAAATACTAAGGAGCCGACTAAGCCTCGCCCCTTAAATTCGTAACGCGACAAGCCCAAAGCGGCCAGCGATCCAATTAATGTAGCAAAAAAAGTAGCGCATAAGCCTACTTTTAAGCTGTTGCCCAAAGCGCGTAAAATAGTTTCATTTTGGAAAAGACTAAAATACCAATCCAGAGTGAAGCCTTGCCAAGTTGTGTTGCGTCTATCGGTATTGAAGCTAAAAAGTACCAAAACAATAATTGGTGCATACAAGAATAGATAGACGCACAAAGTATGCAAGCGCAAATACCAAGGGGATCGTTTTTCGGAAAGGCGAGGTACACTCATACCAAGGACTCCATAGAATTGGACATTTTAAGGAAAGCCAGAATAGACAAGAGCATAATGGCCATTAGCACCAAAGATAAAGCCGAGCCCAATGGCCAATTGAAGAAGGCTAAATATTGTTGCTGAATAAGGTTGCCAATCATCATAGTGTCGACTCCGCCTAAAACGTCGGGAGTGACGAAATCTCCCATAGCCGGCACGAAAGTGAGCAAGCTAGCTGCCGTGACGCCTGGCAAAGAGAGAGGAAAAATTACTTTAAAGAAAGTCTCGCTCGGAGGAGCTCCCAAATCAGCAGCGGCCTCTAAAAGAGACATATCCAATTTTTCCAAAGACACATAAAGAGGCAAAATGGCAAAGGGCAAAAAACCGTAAGTTAACCCCAATATGACTGAAAAATGCGTATTTAGTAGATTAAGCGGCTCGGAAATTAAACCAACGCTAATTAAAAAAGTATTTAAGACGCCCTCACTTTGTAATATGGTCATCCAGGCAAAAATGCGAATTAAGTACGAAGTCCAGAAAGGCAACATAACTAAAATAAGCAACAAGGGCTTATATTTGCCTCCGTAGCGGGCGATATACCAAGCCAAAGGATAGCCAAGCAACAAACAAAATAAGGTTGTACAAGCAGCATATTTGGCTGAGCGCAATAAAATAGGTAAATTGTCAGCATTAAATACAGTACGGAAATTTTCTAAACTGCAAGCCGGAGTCAGCATATAATCATCATTGATTGTATGGGTAGACATAGAAATGACTGACCCCAGCGGAAGCAAGAAGAAAGTTACAATATAAAGTACAAAAGGCGTCACCAAAAGGATACCAATAGCCTTTTT
>DHKB01000056.1:2420-3746 GCA_002407045.1 Candidatus Bruticola papionis
TGACGGCGCCGCAGCCAAATTATTGTCCGGTTTACTTTCGGTAAAATTATTGTTGTCACTCGAAGCGTCTATTTGTTGCTCGGCTCTATCGAGAGAAGATAAATTGTTGTTGGCCATTAGTTTTTAAATTTTATACTCTCCCACATTTTATCCCAATTTTTCTCTTCAGCGCCAATATCTTCTTGAGCAAAAGTGCGCTTCATCATTTCTGCAGGCGGATAGCCCAAAGGCTTGTTTATCAATTCCTTGCTGACATAAGGCATGGAAGTCGCGATAGTGTTGGGGTAACTGGTAAAGTTGGTAACTTTAGCAATAATTTCCGGCAGCATGACATAATTGAGAAACTCAACAGCTTCGCGCTTATGAGCTGCATCTTTAGGAATGCACCAAGAATCGACAAAAAAGAAACTGCCTTCTTTGGGCAGAATATAGTCAATGTTGGGATTGGCATCTTTGGCACGAGAAATATCACCGCTCCAAGCTTGAGCTAACCAAATTTCGCCTCTGGCTAAACCGTCGATATAATCGTTAGTATATTGACGCAAAATATGTTTTTGATGAGTAAGCTCTTTTTGGGCAGCAGCTAACTGTTTGTGATCGCAAGAATTGCCATTATAACCGAGCTTAATTAAAGCCGCGCCTATAGCATCGCGCTTTTCGTCTAGCATAGTTACTCGGCCTACATAGTCTTCGTTCCAAAGATCATTCCAAGAAGTAGGGGCTTTTTTTACGTATTTGCGATTGTAGCCTATACCCGTAGTGCCCCAAAGATAGGGAACACAATAACGACACAAAGAGGACCAAGGCTCTTTTTTTACCAGGTCGATCATATCGCTGTAATACTTAAAACCATCGATAGTATCGATAATTTGCTGGCGGATCAGGCGGCGCAACATATAATCGGAAGCTACTACCAAATCGTAGCCGGCGCCCAATTTTAGCTTGGCAAAAAGTACATCTTGAGAAGAAAACTCATCGTAAACTACAGATATGCCGGTTTCGTGGATAAAGTTTTTTACTGTATCCGGAGCTATGTAGTAGGAATAATTGTATATGTTGAGTCTGCGCTCGGAAGAAGATACGCAGCCAGGCATACACATAGCTAGGATGGCACCGGCTGTGTATCCTAAAAACTGACGCCTGCTCAAAAGAGAGGCGTCAGGAGCCAGCACTCGTAAAGAATGCTTTTTCATAGGTTTACTTTTAATTATTGTTCGATTGGGGAAGGAGAGTGGCGCTGGCTACCCCCCAGTTGAGCCATACAGAATCGCCCCGAGAAAACTCGGAAGTATACAAGTGATCCTGATTTTGGCGCTCGGCCATAAC
>DHKB01000056.1:3838-11411 GCA_002407045.1 Candidatus Bruticola papionis
CTGTCGATGACTGTGCCAGGTATGCTGATACCGTCTTGGGCAGCTTCTTTCAATACTTGTATGCGCTCAGGCCTAATTGACAGATCGGCCCAACTGCCTTCAGCCAAGCCTTTTCTGGTAGGTACTAAAATATCGCGACCTGTCAGGTTTACAGTTGTTTTGCCATTGTGAATTTGACGAATATGCACAGGCAAGAAATTGGCTGTACCGATAAAGTCGGCTACAAACCTAGTGGAAGGGTGATTATATATTTCGGCAGGACTGCCTACTTGCTCCAACTTGCCTTTGCAAATGACCGCTACTGAATCTGACATAGTGAGGGCTTCTTCTTGGTCGTGAGTAACCAAAACAAAAGTGATGCCCAACTCGCGCTGAAGGCGCTTTAACTCAAATTGCATTTCGCGTCTAAGCTTTTGATCTAAAGCGGCTAAAGGCTCGTCCAAAAGGAGCACTTCGGGTTCATTTACCAAGGCACGCGCTAAAGCTATACGCTGTTGCTGTCCTCCCGAAAGCTGATTTACCTGGCGTTTCTCGGTACCTTCGAGTTGCACTAATTCCAAAGCCCATTTGACTTTTTTGGCAATTTCTGGTTCAGATACTTTCTTGCGGCGCAAACCGAAAGCGATGTTCTCATAAATGTTTAAGTGCGGGAACAGGGCATAGTTCTGAAAAACAGTATTAACTTGCCTCTGAAACGGAGGAAGATGGGTCACTTCCTGCCCATTGATAAAGACTTCCCCATTATCGGGTTCGTCAAAACCTGCGATCATGCGCAGGGTAGTCGTCTTGCCACACCCTGACGGGCCCAACAAAGAAAAAAATTCACCGCGATGAATAGATAAGTTCATCCGGTTGACGGCTGTCACAGAGCCATATTGCCGAGTTACGTCTCGGAACTCCACGACCGAATCGTCCAACTACTGACCTCCCTGTGTTGCTGGCAGACATACGTGGTCTCATGCAAGCGCTATATTATCACAATTGCACGAAAAATAAACCCCTTTTTTGTAAAAAAGACAGCAAGAAACAGAAGTTCCAATAGATAAAGGAACAACATAACTTAACTGGGGCCGTTCTCACTAAAAAATGCCTTTATTGACCGAGACGTAAAACGTTTTATTTTGTCGCTTCGGGCTTATGGAGATTGGACGATAATTACCACCTTTGCATACGTGCTTGAACTAAAAGAGCTATATCGAGCATGGAGCGCAAATCGGCAAATCTGGTATCGGCAGCCAGTTCGCAAACTAAACTTTGCTGCGGATAATAGATTTCCATTACGTACATGCCCTTAAGGTCTTTGGAGAAGTTAGTCTTCACAGCAAAGGGATTTATGTCCGCAGAATCAGCGTCATTGGTAGATGCTGTTAAATTGCCAACAAAAAGTTCCCCAGCACTGTTACTGTTGTTAGTTTGGTCGTTAGATTTGTCAGATTTATCATCCGACTGGTCTTCTTTACCAGAGCTGACTCCAGCGTAAAGTGACTGGCCAGACGTAGGATCTTCGTCGATCCTAATGTTTTTATATTGAGAAGCCGCCAACTGACGGCGCAAATCCTCGTCGAATCCTTCAGGGAGAGAAGTAACGGGGATTTTATTAAAACTGGGAGCGGTTCTAGATTTTATCAGTCCTGGATCGAGCTGATCGAAGCGAACGTCTCCTTCAGGCTCGAGAGCCGAAAAGGTAAACTCGCCTTTAGCCGTTTCCAAATCGAAAGGTTTCTCCGGCTCGGGAGCAGGGAGGAAAGATATAAAAGCCTTGGAGCCAAAGCCCTTGAGAGAGCGCAAATTGGGAGCAGCCGCTTTAAGCGTGTTGTAAATTTGTTCAGTTAAAAGACCTTTATTGTTGCCATAAAGAGCTATTTGGAAAAATCCTAGGCTTTTGGTGTGGTAACGACGCAAACTAAAAGGCGTGGGCATTTGGGTGTCGGGACGATTGAGCTTGGCCAAATACTGCGCTTTTAAAGGGTGCAAATTGGGATCGGGCAACTCTGCTCTACTAGAATCAGCCGAAATTTCGCCAAAAACGGCAGGTACAACTACAGGATCCGAAGGACGAAAAGCATTTTTTAAACTGCCAGAAGCTTTAGAAGCGTCCTGCGCATCAGAAGAAGAGCCTTTCTCTTTCTCGGGAAGCGGAGGGCCGATAACGGCAAAGGGAGGTACTTCCCAGGTGGAGGGGACTGCATTTGAAGTAAAGCTTTCCGGAGTAGAGTCAGTAAAAACTTCCAAGCCGCTCATAGGAACGGAAGGAGCTTCAAAAAGGGGAGGTGCACTATGCTCTCGCTCACGGAAAGATTCTGGGCATTGAGTGATCAGCGACAATTCTCGCTCGGTAACCAAGCGCCAAGCCAAATTCTCGGGATAACGTCCCTCTTCGGCACCTACTGGAGCCGCTTTGACACAAAAAACGACGGCGCTTACTGCTGTGAGGCACACCAAAATGGCAACTAAATTTTGGAAAAAGCTGCGTTGATCAGAACACATAAAAATTCCCCCATATTATACCACGTAGTGCGAAACGATCCTCCCCACAGTTTATAATTTTCTGCAGGATAAAAACACTGTTTTAGGCATAAATCTTAACTTCTTTTAGAAATTGGTACAAAAAAAACAAGGGGAGAAAGGCTAATAGGTGTGGAAGGGGGGAGCGGATCCGTCGGCTGGTGTGGCGAACTTGCTCGGCGAAAAGTATGTTTACATTAAACAAAGGGTTGGAAAGCTGAGATGGTCGGTTTTTTAGGTACTGAGGCACTTTATGAACAGGAAGTTGACCTGCAGCGCGATTTACTTATCTACGGCATTGACGATACCGCAGCGGCAATTAGGGAATATTCCCTGGGTATTTCGCCTTATTCGCCCAAATTGAGACGCAGCTTTACCAACTTTTCAGCTTATGATAGTAACGAACGCCTTGAGGGTGTAAATTTGTTGCTGGGCGATACTTCTGCCGAATTTCAACTTCCCACTATATATATAGGATCTACTATCAATGTTCCCTATCTGGGCATGTCCATAGGTGAGGCTTACAATCAGGGAGTTCTGCCGGAAGAGCGTACCGTTTGGTATTTGGGAAGTCGCAATTTTTCTTCGGAAGAATGTGATTGGGCTAGATATAACCAGCGTTTATTGGCCGGCCATGAAGTAGATCTGGATATAGCCTTAAAAACTGCTTTAGCCGAACTTAATGGAGTGCAAAGCAGAGTCATTCTGAATATGGATATTGTCGACCCAGTTTGGGCTCCGGCTGTACAGCGTCCGGCCGGTTTTGGCTATGAGCCTAAAGAGCTTTTGAAAGCTTTGCGCTCTTTGGAAGGCGCCCCTATTCCTTTGGTGCAAGTCTGTGGAGTACATGTACAAGATCAGGAAACTGGAGCTGTGGCGCAAACGGCTCGTTTAGCAGCAGAATTTGCTCGCGAACTGGCTTTAACCACCTTTGCTTATAAATTGAAAGCTTAATCGCTAGTAGTCGTTTTATATATTTCACGTTTTTGAGAGCCGTTTTTGGGCAGCACTACGCCAGACTATTGTTCTGTACCAGAAAAAAATTAAAAAGCAGGCCTAAAGGCCTTCACTTTAAAGCTTTTTTTTAGTATAATGCCTTAGCTGAATCGTAACTTTTTGTTAAGGTTAGATCTTTCGAAGCCTTCTTGTCCCCGTTAGGAAGATTTTGCAGAGTTCCTTGACTAGAAAGCGGCGTGGCATTACTATGCCGCATATGATTTGGAACTGCCTTTTTGCTTTTGCAGCAAGTTGGTAGATTTTAGATTTTAGAGACCGGCTTTTTTTGGCCCCGCTTTTAGAGGTTCGGGTCTGGCCGGCACGACGTGGAGGACTGGCAGTGAAGACGTATGCCGTCAAGGCCAACGAGGTAAAAAAAGATTGGTACGTAGTAGACGCCGAAGGTAAGACTTTAGGTCGTTTAGCTACTCAGATCGCTCGCGTGCTCATCGGTAAGCACAAACCTACATTTACACCTCACATGGATGTTGGCGATTTTGTTATAGTATTAAATGCCGATAAAGTGGTGCTCACTGGTTCAAAGGCCACCAGCAAGGAATATATCAGACACTCTCGTTATCCCGGCGGTTTGAAGACCGTTGCTTATAGCGAAATGATCGCTAGATTCCCTGACAGAGTTATCAAGGCTGCCGTAGACGGTATGCTTCCTAAGAACAAACTGCGCGCCGTTCGTATGCGCAAGCTGAAAGTTTACACTGGCAGCACGCATCCTCATCAGGCTCAGCAGCCTCGCCCTCTTCCCGAGACCTTATAGTTCTTAGGTTTTAGGAAAAGCGCTCTGTACTTTCAAGAATCTTTAAAGGGGTAAGTTAATGCCTAAAGTAAAGTTAGCAATCCAGTCGATGGTCCATCAGGCTACCGGCCGCAGAAAACGCGCTGTCGCTCGTGTTCGCTTAGTACCCGGTGACGGTCGCATCATCATCAACAAGCGCCCTTACGAGGAGTACTTCCCTCGCGCTACTCAGCAGATGCTCGTGCGTTCTCCTTTGGAACTCACCAAGACTGAGGGCAAATTCAACGTCTATGCCACTTGTGATGGCGGCGGCGTTTCCGGTCAGGCCGGAGCTGTAAAGCACGGTATCGCCAGAGCTTTAGAAGCTTTTGACGGAACCCTTCGCACCGAATTGAAGCGAGCTGGTTTCATGACTCGTGACTCTCGTGAAAAAGAGCGTAAGAAATACGGTCGCAAGCGTGCTCGTCGCGGATTCCAGTGGACCAAACGTTAGTTTTTTGGTAGCTCTACTAAGAGCCGCTTAGAAACTTGGAACGTTTCTCGAGGTTGCTGCTTTAACCACTATGGTTAAGCAGCTTCTTCTGTTTTTAAATGGTTTTTTTCTGCTTTTAGCGTAAGGAGCTCGAGTATATGCGTATTGTCAAAGCTGAAGAGATGGCGGCTATCGATCATGATACTATACATAAAATTGGCATTCCCGGTTCCGCACTTATGGAAAGAGCTGGTCAGGCCGTTTTTGCTTCTATCCTTAAACATTTTGGCTCTGTAAAGGGAAAGCGTTTCTTAGTTTTATGTGGCCCAGGCAACAATGGAGGAGATGGGTTCGTTATTGCTAGGTATCTTTGCGAAGCTGAAGCTGAAGTAGTTTGTCTTTCTATGAAAGAAGTGGAAGCTTTGCGTGGAGATGCACAATTATATGCTTCTGTTTTTCAAAAATTGTATGGCCATTTGCGTATCTATACCGATTTAGAGCAAGTTAAACATTATTTGGACGAAACAGAATATGTAGTAGATGCACTTTTTGGTAATGGCCTGGACAGAAGCTTGAAATCTCCTTACGCTGAAATTGTTGAATTTATCAACGAAAGATTAAACAGTCTCAAAGTTGTAGCTGTCGATTTGCCTTCCGGTTTGGCTTCTGATAGTGGTCAAATTTTAGGTCAGGCGCCTTATTGTCAACTTACAGTAACTATAGGTTTGCCTAAATGGGGGCTTTATTTGGAGCCAGGTCGCAGCTTAGCTGGAAAAGTTGAAGTTGTCGATATTGGTTTCCCTAAGAGTTTAAGTGAAGATCCCGACAAAAAGTCTCTTATTGTTGATAAAAAGTTAGCTGCTTCTCTTCTGCCTACTAGAGCTAAAAATGCTTATAAGGGTACTTTCGGTACCGTTTGGGTAATAGGTGGATCAAATTATTACTTGGGGGCCCCTCTTCTTTCTTCTCAAGCGGCTTTGCGTTCCGGAGCTGGTTTAGTCCTTTTAGCTGCTCCATCTTCGCTTTGTCGTCAAATAGGGGCCTACTATCCAGAAGTTATGCGTTGTCCTTTAGAGGACGAAGGCTTCCTTAATGAACATGATTTAGAACATTTTCCTTGGCTTAATAAGGAAAAAGACGAACTGAAGAGCGCTGCTTGTCCTTGGCCTTCTCCTAAAGCCGTTTGTTTAGGGCCAGGGCTTGGCCGAAAGGACGACACTACTGAAGCTGTTCGCATTTTAATTAAGGAATGCTCTGTTCCTATGGTTATTGATGCCGATGCTTTGTACCATTTAAGTAAAATTGAGGCTATTGAAAAGATAGATTTGCAGCAAAAGTGTGTCCTAACTCCTCATTTAGGAGAATTATCTCGGCTCTTACATATAAATTCAGCCGAATTGCAGAAAAACTTTCCTTATTATGCTCGTTTATGTGCGCAAAAATATAATTGTACAGTAGTTGCTAAAGGAAGTCCTACTTTAATAAGCGACGGTCAGCGTTGTTGGCTTAATGGTAGTGGCTGTTCTGTATTAGCTCAGGGAGGCTCTGGCGACGTCTTGGCTGGTTTAATTGCTGGCTTATTAGCTCAGGGAATTGATCTTTTTGAAGCAGCTGTTTTGGGAGCTTATTGGCATGGCGCTGCTGGGGATAAGGCTTTTATAGAACATTCCGACCGCGGTATTATCGCTTCTGAGATAAGTAATTTAATTCCTGGAGTTTGCCAGGATTTTATAAATGTACTGGGAAATAAATGAGTAATTAAATAAAAACATCCTTGATAAGGAGCGGTTTTTGTTATTATTATGAGTATTGCCAGTAGGACGCCTATCCAAGTTTACCCTGCTATTTTAGAGGCAGTCAGGTTATATTTTAGAGGATATCAGGAAATATTTAAATTTTCTACTCAAGACAGTCTTATTTTTGGCTTCTCCAAACAAAAAGACCAGGACTGTTACCAATTTCTTTTGGTGCAAGCTGCCAAATACAAGGGATGTATCAATGCTGAAGTAGCAATTTCTCCTGTAAAGCGCTATCCTTACTATCGTCGTCGCGAGTCTTTACCTTTGGGCACTTTTGCTTTTCGCGAAAGATGTAGCCTAATGACTAAAGATAAAGATTTTTCTTTTGGTTATAATGGCCCCAATTTAGATAGAGTGTTGAGCATTTGCCTCGGAGATTATGCTACTCCGGCTATGCAGCGTCTTTATGACGAAACTAGAGCGGAAGCTTCTATGGCCGCTCATGTATGGGATACTCTTTATGCTGATTGGCAAGAAGCTGAAAGCCAAGCCGATTTTATTAGTGTCAGGCGCTATCCTGATTTAGAACATGAAGAGGAAGCTAATCGCTTCATCTCTCAGGAAGTACTGGGCACTAATCGTTACGATCGCTATTTAGGTCCTCTTAAGCTTTGCTACCAAGACAGCGATTTTTTTAATTGTCATGTTTATTTAATGGCTAGTGCGATGGAGTTTGTCGAGCCGCCAGCTATGTCCAATAAAGAGCATGACAATGACAACCTACAGCAAGCAGCTCATAAAGGGCAAAGAATGATTACTTGGAGGGATATTCTGGGCCCAGCCGAGCCTGTGATGCCTACCCAGGCTAAGCCTATGCTTAGAGCTAATGAAGATTGGCGTGAGCCTTTGGAAGATCCTATAATGGGTGTGTTAGGTCGTCAAGAGCAAAGCGCTTGTGTATCGCTTAACGATCAAGATGCCCATATGCGCCTAAAAGAATACGCTTTCTTAAAATCGATGTCTGCTTTGGAAGTTATTATGAATAGAAATTGCGCTTAGGACTAAGTTAAGCTAATTTAGCAAAGCAATAAAATATGCCCCGCAAGT
>DHKB01000056.1:11458-17999 GCA_002407045.1 Candidatus Bruticola papionis
ACTTGCGGGGCATATTTTATTGCGCTCAGTTATAAAGAACGATTAGAGCCACGACATAAGAGGAGTATCGTTAGTATCGATATCGGTCACTGGCTCGCTGTCGTAATCACCAAGATTGGCCAAACTGTCTTTATCAATTTGTAATTCGGAAGGATCGGACAAATAGTGTAAAGCTTCTTCTTTGTCGACCAAACCGGCTGAAACCAAGCGGGAGAGAGACTTACCCAGAGTCTGCATATTATGCTCTTGCATAATCCAGGTTAGCTTATCGGTTCGACCATTCTTCAACTCTTCATGAATCTCGTCATTGTTGACCAGAATTTCGAAGGCGGGAATGACACCGCGACCGTCACTGCGATTAACCAAAGTCTGATGAAGAACGATGCGCAAAGCATTGGCGAAAATAGGAGCCATTTTGGCGCGTTCTTGTTCGTCGAAGGAGCTAAGTATGCGTTCTAAGCCGCGATCTGGACTGGTAGCATCCAAAACGGCAATTACCAATTTGTTGTTAGTTGCCGCTCGAATAGCGAAAGTGGCCGTTTCGCGATCGGGAATCTCGCTAATACCTAAGACATCGGCGTCTTGATCGATAGCTTGTTGGATACCAGTGGAAAATGAAGGAACGTCTACTCCAACCTCACGTTGCAAGATCGTACTGAGCTGATTGTAGCGCCAGAATTGAATGGGGTTTTCCAAAGTAACAATTCTGGCCAAGCGGGTGGCGTTAATATGCGATACTAGAGCAGCTAAAGTGTTAATCTTTCCGCTTCTAGGCAATCCTGTAAGTAAGACGAGTCCCGCAGGCTGCTCCAAAATATTCTCGACCAAGCTTCCACTCAATCCCAAAGTCTCAAGCTTGGGAATATCGGTGCGCAAACGATGGAAAGAGGCACAAATGTGACTGCGCTCCAAAAATAAGTGAACTTTAAATCCGGAGCCGCCGCCAGCTATGCAAGTTTCGGCATGACCTTCTTTAACCAGCTGACTCCTCAAATAGCTGGTTAAAACAGGCTTAAGGAGCTTACGGCAATCGGCGTCGCTCAAAGGAGAACCTTCCACCACGCTGAGCATGTTGTTGATTCGCAAAGTGGGAGCGCTGCCGACATTTATGTTTAAGGCAGAAGCACCATGGGCAACTGCTATATCCAAAAGCTGGGTCAGCTTGTAAGGAACAGTAGCCGCTTCGCTGTCACTTTCAGCAAAGTGATCGCATAAAATGGTCATTCTATTAAGCAAGTCCTGTAGAACTGACCCATTAACTTCCATAAGTAAATACCTCTAGCCGTTCTTGTTGATATTGATTAGCTTGGGAATTTCAGAGCGGAATATGCTCCCGACGTGATTAGATCAAAGAATCCGTCTCTTTAGATTTTTCGGAAACGAAATCTAATGCTTCACTACTTTGGTTGGCAGAATCAACCGCATTTGTCAATTCATCTATGGAAGTATCGTTGTCTTCTTTAGCTACGAAATCTTCCAGATTTACATCTCCGGCGCTAAGGTCGTCGATGCTTATGGCATCTTCGGGCTTGCTCTCGGAAGCAGATTTCTCGCTCTTTTGAGCGCCTGACAGAGAAGCTGCTAAGCCCTCTCCACTCATAATGTCAGCTTCCTTAGAGGTGTTGGCGGCCGCAGGTTCGGTGTCGGCACTTTCGTCTACATAAACTTCGCCTTTGGCAATCTCTTGCAACGCCATGCTCACAGGTTTGGCGGCATTGTAGTGTTCAATCGAGGTATCGCCGTCGTTAATCTGGCGAGCTCTTTTTAAGGCCAGAGTCACTAATTCAAATTTATTGTCTACCTTGGTGAGAAGTTCATCCAAGCTCGGCTCTACGAGCATGCTCAATCCTCCGCGCGGCTTGCTAGGGCCGCAAATGATATAATCAATTTCTCGATCCTGATTCTTTACGTCTCAATTGTAAAAAATCCTGCTTAAAGAGACGATACTGCAACTGGACTGCATACCTCTGCCCTATAATATAGAGGAGTTGCTCTTTAATTCTTGAAGCACGAGGCCCCCTCCGTTAGGGGAGGAGTTAGCCTGGTGGGGGAGGCTGGCCTCTAGCGGGGGAGGAGCCGATCTGACAATAAGCAGAAAACAGTTTTTTTACGACAAGCCAATTTCTTGCTTGGAAAGGGAGCATGGCGCTTTTATTCCGGCTGGGTAGGTTTGTTTTGCCATTTTTAGCGATAGGGTGAGTACATATGGTTACTGAGCGTACAAAGAAAGCTGGCGCCGTTTTGGCAAAGGCGGCCGGAGTTGCTGCTGGCAAGGGGGCCAGCAAAACAGGAAATACGCCTCCATTGGCCAGACAAACTGTCGGTAAACGGGATGAAAGTCGCCTTTACATATGGGGGCTCGTTTGGCTTTGGCTAGTGGCGCCTTTCTTGCTTTTGTGCTTAATTGCGCCTCAGTGGGCCGGGGCTTTGGGAAATGGTATCTCTTTAGCTTTAAAAAATTGTATAGGTATGGCCGGTTGGGTTATGCCTATGATCGCTTTTTTGGCTGCTTCTTGGTGTTTTAATTATAATAATAAAGCCGGACGTATAAACATAAAAGTTGTTATTCCGCTGTTGCTGCTTTTTTCGGTATTCTTTGCGGCTCGCTGCGGTCAGGGTGGCAATATAGGTAAATTTATCGACGGTGTGGTCGCTGGTATTATTGGTGAATTTGGAGCTTGGACGCTCGCCACACTGGGATTCTTATCTGTTTTTGTTTTCACTTGGAATCTTACCACAGAAGAAACAATAGAAGGTTGTAAAGCTTTGAGTCAATTTTCCGGAAGTTCGCTGTCGGAGTTGGGCCAACGTACACTTGGCGGACTGTCTAAACTTTGGGGATGGGTTATTTCCGTCGGCAAACATTGTGCCGAATTGTTAAGTAATGCTAAGGAGAGATTATCGGAACATCATCAGGAAGAAGATGATGATATAGAGTTAAAAGCTAAAGAAGTTGAAGAGGCTGAACCTACTACAGATTTGGAGCAAAAGGCTGTTTTTTATGAAGAGTCTGATCTCATGCCTACTGCCAAAGAAGGGGAGAAGGTTGAACCTTTAACTTCCAGAGGCTTCTTTGAAGATGACAATGAGAAAAAAGAATTAGATCGCGATAAATTTGAAGAAAGCTTGCAAGCTCCGCGTTTTGCCGAGCCTAAGCCTACTTTGTTAGAGCGAGAGAGGCTTGATAAAGCTGAGAAAAATGAACTTATAAATGAAATCCATCGCCGCAATACCAGCGGGGAGATGGCTTCTGTCAGAAATAGAGAGTATGAAGCAGCCCGTAAGGCAGAGCAAGTTGCTGAAGCTAAAAGCATGTATGCAACCGCTCCTACCATTAGGCGTGAAGCTTCTTCTTCATCTTCAAGCGCTGGTTCTTGGCATGCGCCCACCAATAATCCCACTAATAATGATAGAGTGCGCACTGATTGGAAGCGTGACGATAGAAAGACGCCCTTAGCACCGAGTGACAGTAAAGAGCTCTTGCGTCGTCCAGATAAAACCGAAATTCGCAGTGGAGTTTATGCTAAGCATGAACCTACTACCGCTAAAGAAGGGCTGGCTCTTAGTCGCCGCTTGGCTGAGCGTCCTTCCCATAATTCCGGCTCCAGCTTCACTCGTAGCTCTGGAACTTTTGCTTCTCGCAATCGCTTGGGCGAAAAAAATACTAATGAGGATAAAGATTTGCCTTTGCGTCCAGTACGTTCGTCTTCTTCTGGTGGCTATAAAGCTACTCGCAATGGAGGCGGTGCTTTTTCGCGTGGTGCCGTTGCCGAGCGCAAAGCAAATTTAATCGACTCTGATGAAACTGTGGAAATAGCTTCTTTGAAGCGCACTCCAGAGCTTAAGCCAAATGCTGGTTCCGATAGTGATCGTGAGCATGTGTCCGACGAATTAGATAAAAAAGTTGAAGCTTTAAAATTTGCGGAGCGTTTGGATAGCGACTTAAATTTGCTCACTCCAGAGGCTAACGCCAATGTCGGCGGCGCTAGTAATCCACAAGCTCAGCCTAAAGCTGAAGAAGTTGCTGAACCTATTGTTACTAAAGATAGCAAAAACAATGCTGGAGCAACTTCAGCACGCAGAATGAGTGTGAGTGAGCTTTCTCCTGAAGAGCGCCGCCGAGCTTTGGGTATAATTCGTCGTCCTATGGGCGGCGCTCGTACTCCACAAGCTCAGCCTAAAGCTGAAGAAGTTGCTGAACCTATTGTTGCTAAAGATAGCGAAAACAATGCTGGAGCAACTTCAGAACGCAGAATGAATGAGCTTTCTCCAGAAGAGCGCCGCCGGGCTTTAGGTATAATTCGTCGTCCAGCTAATGGCGCTCGTACTCCACAAGCTCAACCTAAAGCTGAAGAAGTTGCCGAGCCATCTGTTCTGGCATCTGACAGCGAACCAAGAGAGGGCGACAATGAGAGTGTTTCCGCCTCTACTTTGAAAAAACTCAATGCGCTTTCACCTGAAGAGCGTCGCCGAGCTTTAGGACTGGGGGAGGAGCGTCGTCCTTCGGCGCTGCCTGTAGATCCTGAAGCTTTGGAGAGTTTCAGCACTTTGTCGCCCAGCCAGATAAATGCTTTGCCTCCCGAGGAGCGTCGTCGCGCTTTGGGGATAAGAGGTACGGCTGCTTCCTACTTAAATAGAGACAGAAACTCTCTTTCTGATATAAGAGCTTTGCGTGGCGCCGAAGGCCAAAACGTAGCTTGTGATCCTAAAGCAGCCCTTAATGCTTTGAGTTCGCGTCGTCCTGACGCCGCCCCTAATATGCCAACAACGGCCGGAGGAGCTGCCAAAGCTTCCGCTCGTCCTGCTGAGCATAAGGCGCAAGCCTCGTTTACTCGTTCTTCCACGCCTAGTTTGATGCGCTCGACAGCTTCTCGCTCTACTGCTGTATCTAGAACTGCTCCAGCTAAGCCCCAAGCTGAAGCTCCGGAAATGAGCAAAGAAGCTAAATTGGCCGCTTGGAGAGCTAGCACTTTAAGAGCCAGAGCCAGTTTTAAGCGTCAATCTGAGGGCAAAGCTCGTTTGCGCCAGGAAAAAGCTGCCAAAGAAGTGTCTGACGATATGCCCTTTGCCAACGATTTGATGAATCCGCAAGGGCCTGCTTTGCGTCCCCCTGTAGCTCAGAGTCAAGCTCCTTCTTCCTCGGCAGCTTTGGCCTCTAAGCGTACTGCCAGGCAACAGCTGGGCATTATTCCCCGAGCCAGAAAGAATGGTTCTGCTTCTCGTCATGGCGTCGCTCACACTGTCAACCAAGCTGACAGCTCTGATAGCGACGACGTAGACTTCCGAAAAAAAAACTCTGAAATTGAATTAAATAGCCCAATAGAGCAATCTGGGGCCCACAGTGCTATAGGCTCTCCAGAGATGCTCAATTGTTTGGTCTCTGACAATGCCCCCAAAGTTGGAATACGTCCACAATTAGGCGAATTTTCTGACGCTTCTTTAAACCGTCAAGTAAAAGCCAGATTGTCTCAATTCCATTCGGCGGTAGGGGAGTTACAAGGCGTCACTTGGAGTGAAGGCGGCGACCTGGATTCTTTGCTCAATCCTTCCAAGCATTCCGCTGCAGCTTTGGCTGCAGTTGAAAAAACGGAAGCCGAAGAAAAAATAGCGCCTGTAAAAATGGCGCCTGTTGTAGAGCCGACCGTGTTAGAAGTGGCCACTAAAGATGAAGCTCCTGCTGCAGTAAAACATGAAAATATTGCTCAAGTTGAGCCTGTTGCATCTGCTGCTGTTGTTCCGCCCGCGCCTCACGTGCACAACGTGGCTGAAAAACAAATTTCCGCTGTAGCTAAAGCTGAAGAAGAGGAAGATTTGCCCTTTCCCAAGCCGCGCTCTTCAGCTAATCATAAAGCTGTAAGTTCTTCGGCTCCTGCTGTAGTTGCTCAGCTTGCTAGCCCCACTTCTGCAGAAGCTGTGGCTATGGCCAAAACAGCTATAAAAGCTACCAATTCGGTCAGCAGAGCTGAAGTAGCTGCCTACGTTTCTTCCGAACGTGCTAACGAATTAAAAAAGCTGGAAGAAGCCGAATTGGCTGATGAAAAAGTGGTGGAATTGGCTGAGCAACTTGAAAAACAGCAAGACGCTGAAGCTCAAATTGAGGAGAGCGCGTCTTCTAAGGCTGCTTCTTTAACGGTGGCTACCAATGAGGAAGCTGAACACCATGAGATGGCTTCGTCAGCTTTAGCTAAAGCCAAGAGCACCGCCGAAGTGCAAGTTCCCAGTGAATTGCTTGAGGCCGCCGCTATTACTGAAGCTGAAAAGCAGAGCGTCGAACTTCACGAACAAAGTACGGATAGTGCTCAAGCCCATGACGACGCGGGCTCTTTTAGCTCTGTTGCTGAGCCCCCAGCAATTAAGCGCTTCGACCTCGGTTTGGGTAACGAAGGCGCGGCTATAGATTTTGATAGCATTATGCCTCGCGATCGGGACCGCTTTACCAATTTGCGCCCGATCAACCTTACTGGCAGCAGCGTCTATCGCAATCCTATTCGTCCCAGCTTCTTCGCTGCTTCGCGCCTAGCTGCTGTCGCCCAGCCTGCAC
>DHKB01000046.1:0-6627 GCA_002407045.1 Candidatus Bruticola papionis
AAGCTCTCTTTTTTGCTTTTAAAACCATTATTCACAACTTTAGAAGTCTTTAAAGCCGGATATTGTATAAAAATGTCCAACAGGAAATTCGTAAAGATAAAAACAAAACAAGGAACAATATCCATTTTTAATATTTAAAAACGATAGGATCGTCCCCCTTCTGTCGAATAGCCGGGGCGGATTTTTTTACGGTATAGGATTTTTTATCTATGAAAATAAGCACGATGCGCTTTTTGGATCAGTGGGTGGGGATTCCCTTATGCGGAATAGCCCAATTACTTGCAGGTTCTATAAAGCGCCATAAGCTTACTCAAGCTCAGTTAGAGCATCCCATTTTAATAATTCATCTTTCAGAGATGGGAGCTATGGTGCTAGCCCAACCGGCTATTCAAGAGCTGCGCCACCGCCTTCCTAATACACCGCTTTATTTTTTAGGTTTTCCTCCCGTTACGGAATTGCTTTCTACCTTAAAAGTAGTACCTCAAACTCAATTACTTACTCTCGATCCAAGTAGTCCTACCAGTTTAATTTCAAGTGGTCTTAAAGTTTTAAAAAAATTGCGCTCCTTACAATTGGGAGGCGTGATCGATTGTGAGGGCTTTTCCCGCGCTTCAGCTTTGTTATCTTTTTTAGCTTGTCCCCACGGTTTTCGTTTAGGGTGGCATCCTTATTCTATCCCCAACTTATATAGAGGAAATTTACTCACTCATCGAGTGCAATACAATCCACATCAGCACGCCTCCCAAGCCTACTTAACTTTAGTAGATGCTCTTTGGGCCGATCCCAGCCAGGAGCCTTTCCCACAGCAGCCGTCAACTTCAGCTTTACCGCCACAAGCTCCCTTGCCTTTCGCTTTTAACTATCAATCTGACGAAGCCGATTTAAACTATATAGACAGCCAGTTAAAAGAATATGCTATCGCCAAAGATAGCGAATTGATTATCGTCAATCCCAATAGTTCGGATATGCTGCCCTTGCGTCGCTGGCCTTTAGAAAGTTATGCCGCCGTGTTGCGAGAACTAAAAAAACAACGTCCCCAATTGGCCATTGTAGTAACTGGAACCAGCTCAGAGCATCAAGGAACTGTAAAATTAAAAGAACTATTGCCGGAAATGCCAATTTATGACTTTACCGGTCGTACTACTTTGCCGCAGCTTTTGGCCTTATATAAAAAGTGCCGCTTATTGTTAACTAATGATAGTGGCCCGGCTCATTTAGCTTCTATTGCTAAATTGCCAAGCGTAGTACTTTACGGCCCAGAAACTCCAGCTCTATTTTCTCCACTGGGAACCAAAACTAAAATTCTCTATGAAAATTGGCTATGCAGCCCTTGCGTTAGTCCTTACAATGGCAAAAACAGTTTGTGCAAGAGCGGAGCTTGTTTGCGCTCAATTACAGTAGAAAAAGTTGTTCAAGCTGCTTTGGAACAGCTGTAAAGTAGCTATATACTTCCATTAGTACATGCAGACAAACTAATCTGCATGTTTTTTTATATTTGTCAGAAAAAAGTCTGGCCCTTTGCTATCAAATAGCATAAGAGACACGCCCAGCAAAAGATCGGTATGGGCTGCTGGATCGTCAAGAGGAATACCATAATCGTTTTGCATACGACGAATGCGATATAATATGGTATTACGGTGGGTAAAAAGTGCATCAGCAGCCATTTTTAACGATTTGCTGCAAGTAAGATAATAGTACAAGGTCTCACAATATTGACTATTTTTCTCTCTATCGTAGGCGGCTAAAGCCAGCAGTTCCTTCGCGACCAAATTGCCACGATTTTTAATACTTTTAAAAAATAATGGTGTACGTAATTGGGCAACTGTGCAAACATTTCCGCCAGTAAACTGTGCCTCCGCCATTAGTTCTAAAGCTTCATGGGCAGTATTATACAAAGATGGCAACATGAATAAGTCTTCCAAGCCCTCAGAAACAATAATCTTCAGTTTAAATTCATTTGCTAACGCACAAAACTCATTAAGATATCCATTTCCATATACAAATAAGAACAAATCTCCACGGTACAAGAAAGAGTGAGCATTGGGAAATCGCTCACCAAGTTCGTCTTTTAAATGGCGCTTTCCCCGATATAAACTATGGTAAGCGGTCAAATCAATAAGCGCAAAGCCCGAAGGGTGGAAATCTGCTAAATATGTATTAAAAGTCTGAAGGCGAAAATAAGATGCTGAAGCGAACCCACCATCCAGCAATTGCATAAGGATATTTTCAGCCGTTTCAAAGGGTTTATCACGTCGA
Source organism: Candidatus Bruticola papionis (assembly GCA_002407045.1). Lineage (GTDB taxonomy): Bacteria > Vulcanimicrobiota > Xenobia > Xenobiales > Xenobiaceae > Bruticola > Bruticola papionis. The sequence goes on from DHKB01000046.1 coordinate 2,257, forward strand.
CTCGCTTCTATAAACATTTGCTTGGAGAGAATTTGCTCAATCCTACGCCATATTATTGCTGGAAGGTTTCGCAAATGTCCGTCTACATCTATACATATGAGATAACCAAGCCTAACATCAGCACTTATAAGTGGAGCAAAACGGCGCTGGTAAATACTTTCCCCCAACTTAACATAGTCTGCCATGCCAGTGCGCAATAGCTGGCTCTTACTAATCAAGGCGCTAACTTCATAAGTAATCTTGCCAAATCGCACAGCATCCTGAAATAAAGAATCGGAAAAACCTAACGGTCTATGGTGTGCCACAACCCGAAAAGCCTCATCCAAAATAAGAAGTGGACATCCTAAGAAAGCACCAATATCAGCAGCAAGACTCTTTAAGTCGTCTTTAGAAAAGAATTCAGCCAAGAGCGCTTCCAAACCATTATCGTTCCACTCTATTCCCTTCATATAGGGTTTTTCTCCTCATACTTATGCTAGTAGCACAAATTAAATCAATTTCATTGTACTAATAGACCGTTGAAGTTTCAAGCCAAATAGACGACACTATAGACGTAGAAGGAAAGTGAGAGTGAAAGGAGGATCGTTTAAGAGTATGAGTGCAGTAGCTTTCAGAATTTTGAATATACTGGCTGGTGTGTTATTGATAGCAGCTGGTATTTATAGCCTGTTCAATATTGGTATTGCTGTCTTTTCAGCTGCTATATTGCTGGGTGTATTCATGCTAGTGTACGGTCTTATCCAGATCACAGTATTTGCCAGAACAAGCGGTGTCCTGATGGGGGCTGGGTGGTTGTTGCTTGATGGTATTTTGGCAGTAGTGATGTCTTTGTTCCTGCTGTTCAATCAGTGGTTTACGTTACTTTCACTTCCGTTCTTGTTTGCAATTTGGCTGCTTTTTTCCGGTATATCGCGATTCGTAAGTGCATTCGATCTTCGTGCTGTGGGCATGAAATCTTGGGGATGGGTGCTAACAGTAGGTATTCTGCTGATGATCGGTGGTTTTATCTGCATGTTGGATCCCTGGGTTAGTGTAGTGACTATTGGCGTGACGATTGGTCTTGTGTTCATACTTGAGGGAATAGGCGCAGTTGTCTGTGCTTGTATTCCTAGAGTAGTAGAAGATAGCGTAGATTAGAGAAAGCGCAGTTTATTTGGAGGCGTTATTATGGTACCTAGCATTTATGGTGAGAATATGTTGGATGATTTCTTTGGCACTTCTCTCTTCGAGGGTCGTGATCCGTTGTTTGGCAAGCATGCGAGGAACCTCATGAAGACTGACATTCGTGAGACCGATGACGCCAAAGCTTATAAGTTTGCTGTTGAACTGCCCGGTTTCGAAAAGGGTGAGATTAGCGTGAACGTGAAGGACGGTTATCTGACTGTCAGTGCCTCTAAAGGTCTTGATAAAGACGAAGAAGACAAGAAAGGCCGCGTCTTACGCCAAGAGCGCTATTCCGGTGCTTGCTCACGCAGTTTCTATGTAGGCAACGTGAAACCCGAAGATGTGAGAGCTAAATATGATTACGGCGTTTTGACCGTCATTGTTCCTAAGGAAGATGTAAAGAAGCTCTCTTCCAGCAGCGCTGTTACCATCGAATAGAGTTCTAAGCTAAAGCTGTCGCTTGCCTAAAAGCAAGCGGCAGTTTTTTTTTGAGGTGTTGAAGATATGGAAGATATATCGCCAATTTCACTCGAAGGCGTGGTCGATATGCATGTTCACACAGCTCCAGATCTTATTAGACGGACTTACAATGATCTGGAGCTTACCAACGCTGCAATAAAAGCAGGCGCTAGGGCTATAGTCATAAAAGGCCACCATTGTCAGACTGTAGCTCGCGCTTCTCTTTGCAATGCTTACAATAGAGCCTCTCATAAAGAAAATTCTTTTGTAATGTATGGCGGCTTAGTCTTAAACTATGAAGCTGGTGGCTTAAACGCCAAAGCTGTGAGAACAGCCCTTGAGATGGGAGCTAAAGTAATATGGCTGCCAACTATAGATGCGGAAAACGAATATAGAAAACGCGGAAAAAGCGGCGGCATAAAAGTAACTGATAGCTGTGGCACATTAGTTAAGGAATTGAAAGATATCTTTATCTTATTAAGAGAGTATGACGCAGTTTTAGCTACAGGCCATATTTCACCTGAAGAAATTCGTTGTGTTGTCGATGGGGCTCGTAATTTTGGCGTAAATAAAATAGTCGTAACCCATCCTGAATATTGGATAGTGGATATGAGCCTTGAGCAACAAAGTGAGCTTATTGCCGATTATCGTGTTGTTGTGGAGCGTTGTTTTCGTCAACCGTTAAAGAATAGCCAATGGATTAGCAATGCCGCCCGTAATCTTGAAGCGATCAGAAAAATTGGCTCGGACAATACTATTTTATCCACCGATTGTGGTAATCCAGCCAATCCTCCATGGGAAGAAGCTATGAAACAATATTTGCAATTTATGGTTAATAATGGCGTAAGTTTAGAAGCAATTAAAAATATGACCCAGACCTTGCCTAAACGCTTATTGGGAATCGATTAGGGTTACATCATAGAATTTTATTTTGCGAATAAGTTTATTGCGACGCTAAATTTAGGGCTGTAAAAGGCGATTGACAAAACATTTAATTATAAAAACGGTTTTTTGCTCTTCGTGTCGAAGTTCCACTAGCAGGGCTTTTTCGTTGGCTTTGCTGGCTTTAAGGAAGATATTATTTTGTAAGGGTATTTTAATGACTGAAGAGTACATAAACATTATCGTCAACAATGAAGTAATGAGCATCGTCCCCAAAACAACTGTGGGCGAAGCTTTGCATGCCGACAAAAACCCAGAAATTATCGGCGGTTTAATTAGTAATGATGTAGTAGGGCTCAATACTACACTAAGTGTACCCGTCAATCTTTATCCCGTCTTCCGCAACAGCAGAGAAGGTCGTCAGATTTTTAATCGCACCTGTTCTCTTTTGTTGGACTATATTTTAGCTGTTCACTTTAAAAATTACCGTTTCCAAGTAGGACAAGCCTTTAACCAAGGATGCTATTACGAATTAGTTGACGTAGAAGAGGGCACTGCTGAAGATATAGACTTTATCAAATTAGCTGAAGAGATTGATAAAGCCGTCGGTGAAGCTATTATTTCCAACTTAAAATTCACTACAAAGGTCCACAATGTAGAAACGGCTTGCGTTCTTCTCAATGATCGCAGCGGTTCTATGATCCGCCTTTTAGAGACTTGGCCCTACTCTCAGGTGCCAATAGCCAGCTTAAACCATTTCCACGTCATTCAATACGGTCCCATTGCCCCTTCCACTAGCTATTGCAGAGGTATTCGCATTTCAGCCTATGAAAAAGGCATCTTCCTTCAGTTCAATAGCAAGCAAGCCGCGCCCCCAGTGCCAAATTCTAATATGCGTTTATTCTCTGCCTATAGAGAAAATCGCAATTGGAATAAGATGATTGGTGTGGCTACAGTTGGCGATCTTAATGAAGCCATTTTGAGTGGTCGTATCAATGATATTATTCGCCTTCAAGAAGGCTTGCACGAAAAGAAGATCATCCAAATTGCTGATCAAATCGCCGAGCGTAAAAATAAGTTGCGCCTTATTTGCATAGCTGGTCCGTCATCCTCAGGCAAAACAACCTTCCTTAAACGCCTTTCCGTTCAGCTTAAAGTGGCCGGTCTCGATCCGGTTACGATCAGCTTAGACGATTACTATCGCAATATTGAAGATCGTCCCATGGATGAACATGGCAATATCGATTATGAAGCTCTGGAATGCTTGGATATTCCTTTATTGACCGAGCATTTACAAACTTTAGCCGACGGTGGCAAAGTTATGGCTCCACGCTACGACTTTGAAGCCGGAAAGCGAGCTCCAGAGAGCAAATCGATTCCTTTGCAACTCAACGATAATCAGATATTGCTTATTGAAGGTATTCACGGACTCAATCCAGCTATCGCCGACGCTGTGCCTACTAGTGCTCGCTTCCGTATCTTTGTCAGTGCTTTAACGCAACTGATTATCGATGAACACACGCGTATTCCCACTTCTGATGCTCGTTTGCTGCGCCGTATTGTGCGTGACCGCCGCTACAGAGGAACATCCGCTGCCGATACTATAGATCGTTGGCCCAGCGTACGCCGCGGCGAGCAGCGCAATATCTTCCCCTTCCAGGAGAATTGCGATGTTATGTTCAACTCAGCTTTAGTATACGAAACGGCTGTTTTGAAAACTTTTGCCTGGCGCTACTTGTTGGAAGTACCTCGCAATTCACCAGCTAGAGTTAGAGCCCAACCGCTTCTGCGCTTCTTAGATTTATTCGTGCCCATTTTCCCCGACGATATTCCTTCTAATTCGTTGCTGCGTGAGTTTATTGGCGG